>NYZC01000015.1 GCA_002686995.1 Phycisphaeraceae bacterium
CACCGACCACCGACCTTCGACCTTCGACCTTCGACCTTCGACTTTCGACTTTCGACTTTCGACTTTCGACCTTCGACTTTCGACCTTCGACTTTCGACCTTCGACTTTCGACCTTCGACTTTCGACCGACAGGCAGGAGCCCACCATGGCACAAGAAGCAATCGGCATCATCGAAACCAAGGGCCTCATCGGCGCCGTCGAGTCGCTCGACGCGGCGCTCAAGGCGGCGGACGTGCGTTTCGTCCGACAGGACAAGGTCGGCAGCGGCCTCGTCTCGATCACGGTCTGCGGCGACGTGGCGGCGGTCAAGGCCGCAGTCGACGCCGGCGCCGAGGCGGCGCGCCGCGTCGGCGAGGTCGTGAGCGTCCACGTCATCGCCCGCCCCCACGAGGGCGTCGCGAAGGTCTGACGTGGGAGAAACCACGGATGGACGCGGATGTCTGTTCGTGCCACTCCGGGGCACGACGACTCGCGGGCGCAGCTCGCTCTGAATACTCGCGGCCGTAGGCCGCTTTGGAATCCCAGGTGTTTCTCGCACGCGTCAAAGGCCACGTCGTCGCCACCGCGAAGGACCCGTCGACCATCGGGCACAAGCTGCTCATCGTCGAGCCGCTGAAGGTGGACTACGATCGCGCGGAGACCGCGGGAACCAACAACGACGGTGCAGCGCGCTTCGGAACGACCGGGCGCGCCATCGTCGCGATGGACCTGATCGGGGCGGGCGAGGATCAGCTCGTCCTGATCGTCCAGGGCTCCAGCGCCCGGATGGCCGAGGGACTGAACAAGGTGCCCGTCGATGCCGCCGTCATCGGCATCGTCGACGAAGCTGTCGTCCACGGCAGCCGCATCGAATGACCCGCATGCAGAGAACGCGAGCATGAACCAGGAACAGCTCATCACGAACGTCGTCGAGCAGGTGCTGCGCCAACTGGGCCCGGGCCAGACCGTGGCCTCGGCGCCTTCGTCAGCATCTACGTCGGCGCCTACGTCGGCATCTACGTCCGCATCTACGTCGGCATCCACGTCGGCATCCGAGCCCGGCGTCTTCGAGCGCGTCGACGACGCCGTGGAAACCGCGTCCCGCGCCCAGCGGCAGCTTGCCGCGGCCGGGCTCGAGGTCCGCGCCGACATCTGCAACATGTTCAAGCAGATGGCGAAGGACAACGCCCAGTCATGGGGGCGCATCGAGTTCGACGAAACGAAGATCGGGCGTCTCGATCACAAGGTCGTCAAGCTCGAGCTTCTGGAAGCGGTGCCGGGCGTGGAGTTTCTCCGCAGCGCCGCCCACAGCGGCGACCAGGGCATCAGTCTCGACGAGGCGGCGCCGTGGGGCATCATCGGCGTGATCACGCCGGTCACCCACTCGATTCCGACGCTGACCTCGAACGCGATCAGCATGATCGCGGCCGGCAACGCGATGGTCGTCAACCCCCACCCGGGCGGCGCCGGCAGCGCGGCGATGGCCACCGCGGAATACAACCGCGAGATCAAGCGGCGCTTCAACATCGATCCGCTCATCTGCACGGTCAACCCGCCGACGCTGCGCACGGCCGAGGAGATCTTCCGGCACCCGCGCATTCCGCTGCTGGCCGTGACGGGCGGGCCGGGGGTCGCGCGGGCAGCGATGAAGCAGTCGAAGCGCGCGATCGTCGCCGGTCCGGGCAACCCGCCGGTCGTGGTGGACGAGTCGGCCGACTTCGACGACGCGGCCCGCTCGATGATCTCGGGCGTCGCGTTCGACAACAACCTGCTCTGCATCGGCGAGAAGGAGGTCTTCGTCGTGGCCAGCGTGTTCGAGCGCATGATGGACGCCATGCGGCGGGCCGGCGCCTTCGAGCTGACCACGGCACAGATCGACCGTCTCGCACAGGCCGTGTTCTCCTACGAGAAGGATCACTACGCAATCCGCAAGGAGTTCGTGGGCGCCGATCCCCGTGTGCTTGGCAAGGCCGCGGGCGCGACCGTCCCCGACGGAGCCGAAATTCTCTTCGGCGAGACCGACGAGACCAGCCCGTTCGTGTCCGAGGAGCAGATGCTTCCGTTCCTGCCGTTCGTTCGGGCGCCCGATTTCGATCGGGCCCTTGACATGGCCGTGAAGTACGAGCACGGATTCGGCCACACCGCAATCATTCACTCGAACGACCTCAACCACATCACGACGATGGGGCGGGCGGTCAACACCACGCTTTTCGTGGCCAACGGGCCCTCGACCGCGTGTCTCGGCGCCGGCGGTGAGGGTTACGCGAGCTATTCGATCGCGACGCCGACCGGCGAGGGCGTGACGAACCCGCTCACGTTCACGCGCTTCCGGAGAATGAGCATCGCGGGATCGCTGAGAATCGTGTGAATCGATTTCGGTTTTCGATTGATTCGTGATTGAGGAATTCCATTGCTGCTCGCCACCGTCATCGGCCGCGCCACCAGCACCGTGAAGCACGCGTCCCTCCAGGGCCAGAAGCTTCTCGTGTGCCAGGCGCTGAGCAGCGAGCGCCGGCCGACGGGCGATCCGATCCTCGCCGTCGACCGGCTCGGCGCCGGGCGGGGGGACCACGTGATCCTGACCAGCGACGGTCTGGGTCTCCGCGAGCTGTTGAGCGACGACACGAGCCCGGTGCGCTGGTGGACGCTCGGCATCGTCGATCCGTAAGAGCCGAAGTCATGGAGCAGGATCAGCAGAAGCTCGTCGAGCAGATCGCCCGCCAGGTGGTCGAGATCCTGCGCGCCCGCGGCGCGAACGCGACCGACGCGCCGGGCGCTGCGGCGGCCGGAACGGCACCGATCCGTCCGCCCCTGGGCATCTGCACCGGTGACTACTCGAAGTTTCCCGAATTGCGCGACCGCATGCCCGGGCACGCGGCGCCGCCGCCCGCGCCGCCCGCCGAGCTCGTCGAGTCCGTCGCCCTCACCGGCATCGTCACGGCGAACCAGCTCCAGGAGGCAATGGACGCGGCGCCCGACGGGGTGGCCGTACTCGCCACGGACGCGCGGCTCACCCCCCTGGCGAACGATCTCGCACGGCAGGAGCCGGATCGAATCCGGCGCGCGACGGCGCAAGCCGCCGCGTCTGGCGCCGCCGGCGTGACGGTCGCCACGGGATGGCTCTGGTGGTCGGACGGTCCGTGCCCCGTCGTCGACGAGGTCGTCCGGCAGCGGCGCGACCGCATTCAGCCGCTTCACGCCGGTCAACTGGCACAGGCGATACGCGACATCGCCGGCCAGATGCACGGCGGGCGCATCCCGGGTGCGCTGCTCTTCGTGCACAGCGCCGCGCGGGCGATGTGCTACGCGAACCGCTGCCCCTCCGTTCGGGCCGTCGTCGGCACCTGCGGCGAGGCCGTCGAGCAGGGCATCAGCGAGATGGGCGCGAACGTCCTGGTGATCGAGCACCCGCACGTCGGACCGGCCGCCATGTCGGCGATGGTCGACCGCATGATCCAGCAGGTTCCGAACGTGCCCACCCAGGTCCAGCGCGACCTGGCCGAGATGGCCCGATGCCCTTAAGAGATTGCTGATTCCTGACTCCTGATTCGTGATTCGAAAATGCGCATTGCACGGGTTCATGGCACTGTCACGCTCAACCGGTCGCTGCCCGATCTCCGGCCCGGCCGGTATCTCGTGGCGAACGTGCTCGACCGCGACGCACTCGACGGCCTGGCGGAGGAGGGCGGCCGCGCCACGCCGATGCCCGAGTCGCTCGTGGTGTTCGACCAGCTCGGCGCCGGCACCGGACAGATCATCGCCGTCAGCGAGGGCGGCGAAGCGACGATGCCGTTCCGACCGGGCCGCGTGCCCATCGACGCGTACTGCGCAGCGATTATCGACAGCATTCACCTGGAGCCCGCGAATGATCGCTAGCGTTCGTGCGCGACGATCACGATCGTCCGGAACCTCTCACGGAGTCACCGAGACACCCGGACGGGTGCTTCCCGCAGCCTTCTCCGTGCCTTCGTGCCTCCGTGAGGGGCATCCCGGCGCGGCGCCGCTTGCCCATCGCGACGAGAGGACAGCCTGATGCAACCCGCCACCTGGCAATTGAAGCAGCAGATGTGTGAGCTCGGACACCGAATCTGGCTGCGCGGATACTGTGCCGGCAACGAGGGCAACCACTCGGCGCGGATCGGCGACGACCACGTCCTGTGCACGCCGACCGGAATCAGCAAGGGCTTTCTGAAGCCCGAGGACATCTGCGTCTGCGACCTCGACGGCAACCAGGTCGAGGACAACCCGGTGGGGCGCAAGCGCTCCAGCGAAGTGCTGCTGCACGTCGCCATCTACAAGGCGCGCCCCGACGTCCGCGCCGTCATCCACAGTCATCCGCCGCACGCGACCGCTTTCGCCGTGGCCGGCATCCCCCTGCCCGAGGGGATCCACCCCGAGGCGGAGGTGTTCCTCGGCCGCGTGCCGACGGCGCCGTTCGCGATGCCTTCGACCCAGGACCTTCCGGACAGCGTGGTCGCGGTCATGGACGAGCACACCAACACCGTGCTCATGGGCAATCACGGGTCGGTCAGCTTCTCCCGCGACCTGACCGACGCCTACTACAAGCTCGAGATCCTCGACGCCTACTGCCGCATCCTGCTGCTGTGTCACCAGCTCGGCCGGGCCAACGTGCTGTCGCCGGACGAGAACGCGCAGCTGCTGCAGGTCAAGCAGAAGTTCGGCATGGACGATCCGCGACTCGAGTGCGCGCCGCGCGGCTGCGTCGGCGAGCAGAACGACCCGTTCTTCGCCTCCTTCGACGTCCGGCCGACGACCGCGACCTGTTCCTGCAACGGCGGCGACGTCGCGACGGCCCACGGGGGCGCCGGCGACGCCGACCCGAGCGAAGCCCTCGTCGCGAGCATCACCGACCAGATCATGGCGAAGCTGCAGTCATAGAGATCGATCGCACGAAGAGGTACGAAGTGACCGCATTGACCGCAATGACCGCAACGCCCCCGAAGTCCCTGGACCGCAAGCTCGAGCGCATCGCCGCCGATCCGGGATGTCCGGACTTCATCCTCGCCGACGCGAAGGACGCCGACATGGCGTTCGGCATCGCCTC
Source organism: Phycisphaeraceae bacterium (assembly GCA_002686995.1). Taxonomy (GTDB): domain Bacteria; phylum Planctomycetota; class Phycisphaerae; order Phycisphaerales; family Phycisphaeraceae; genus NYZC01. The sequence goes on from NYZC01000015.1 coordinate 5,045, forward strand.
GGCCGGCAAGTCGCCCGAGCACCACAGCGCCGAAGGCCGGTTCCGCACGCTGGACGAATACCGCGGGCTCATCCGCGACAACGTCGCGCAGGGCCTGCTCGACATCATGCTGTTGAGCGCGTCGACGAGCGAGATGCTGACGATCCGCGAGCGCCTGTTCGATCGCTCGCACATCACGCCCGCGGTGCGCGCCAACGATACGACCGACATCCATCTCGCCGCCGGAAGCGTGTACGCCTCCGAGCCGAGCCGGCCGTTCCGCACCGCGACGATCGACCACATCATGTGCGGCAAGGTCGACTGCGCGCCGGAGGAGCGTTCGCTGGGCGCGGACCTCGGCCTCTACTCGGTGACGTTCAACAACGATCTCGAGCGCGACCTGGCGTCGCTGGAAGCGTACCGGGCGTTTCGCGTCGAGGCGGAACGAAAGCAGTTCCGCCACTTCCTGGAGGTCTTCGCACCGAACGCCTGCGGCGAGGCCTGCCCGCCCGCCGCGCAGATGGGACGGTTCATCAACGACCAGATCGCGCGCACGCTGGCTGGCGTCGTCGGGCGCGGGCGGCCGGTCTTCCTGAAGATCCCCTACCTCGGCCCCGAGGCGATGGAGCAGCTTGCGAGCTACGACCGGATGCTCGTGCCCGGCATCCTCGGCGGCGCGTCCGGCACGACGCTCGACGCCTTCCATCAGCTCTGGGAGGCGAAGAAGCACGGCGCCCGGGCCGCGCTTTACGGGCGCATGATCAATAACAGCGAGCACCAGCTGACGTTCATTCAGCACCTGCGCTGGATCGCCGACGGTGACATCACCGACCCCGCCGAAGCGGTGCGCTCCTATCACGCGGGCCTGGAGAAGGTCGGCGTGCGCCCGTTCCGATCGCTGAACGACGACCTCGTGGCGTCGCGCCGCGGCAGCGCCTCCTCGGGCGGCGGCTCGACCGCCAAGCGACCGGCGGCCGCTTCGACCGCCGCCACCGCCACGCCGCGTCCCACCGAGGCCGCGACTTCGAGCGAGCCCGACTTCTCCAGCATGTCGGCGGCTGACAAGGTCGCGTGGAACCTTCAGCGGTGGAAGCGGATTCTTCCTTGATCCAACGGCACGGATACCGTCGAGCATGGGAAAGCCCCCCCTTTCCAGGGAGCGGTCGGGGGGCTCGGGAAGGTCGCGGCCAATGCTGATCGTCGAACGCCAGCAGCGCGTGCTGGAGCTGCTCGAACGGCATCGAACGATGCAGCTCGAGGACCTGGCGCGTGACCTCGACGTCAGCGGCTCGACGATCCGTCGCGATCTGATCGAGCTCGAGTCCCGCGGATTGATCGAACGCACGCGCGCCGGCGCGATCTACAAGGACCAGGAGGGCCAGGAGGGCCAGGAGGGCCGGAAGGGTCAGAGCCGAAGCGCCGCCGGCGAGCCCGCCATCGACCTGTCCCATCGGATGAACGAGCAGGCCGCCCAGAAGCAGGCCATCGGCCGCGCCGCGGCGGCGCTGGTCCGACCACACATGACGGTGCTGATGGACGGCGGCTCGACCGTGATCCATGCGGCGCGCCTGATCGAGTCGCGCCCGATCCAGATCGTCACCAACAGCCTGCTCATCGCCAGTCATTTCATCGAGGACGAGCGCGTCGAGATCCTGATGATCGGCGGCAGCCTCTACCCGCGCACGGGCATCACGCTCGGTCCGATCGCCACCGGCTGTCTCGCCGACCTTCACGCCGACCTGCTCCTGTTCAGCCTGTCGGGTATCTACGAGCAGCAGGCCTACAACATCAACCTCCCGATGGCCCAGGTGGAGCAGTCCATGATGCAGCAGGCCGCGCGCAGCGTGCTGCTCATGGACGCGACCAAGTTCGGGCGCAAGAGCCTGGTCCAGGTCTGCCGCCTCGACGAGATCGACGAGATCATCAGCGATGACCGGCTGGATCTCTCCTGGCGCGAGCAGCTGGGGGAGAGGTTGAGCATCGCGAAGAGCATGACCGATTGACGAGCCATTCCTGTCGTCCGCAAGACATCCACCGGCGCCGGCGTCAGTGACGGGTTCCGCATGAACACACCGATCGTCTCAATCATCCTGTTCGTCGTCGCCGCGTTTCTCGGAGCCCTCGGACAGTTTCTCTACAAGTCCGGGGCGGATCGCGCCACGTCGGGCGCGGCCAGCTACCTGCTGAATCCACGACTGCTCGGCGGCGTCGCGTGCTACGTCGCGGTCATGGTCCTGTTCGTGGCTGCGTTCAAGCGCGGCGGGTCGTTGACCGTGCTCTACCCGATCTACGCGTCGACGTTCATCTGGGCTTCGATCATCGGCTGGGTGGCCTACGCGACACCGATCCGGCCGGCCAACGTCGCGGGCATGCTGATTCTGATTGTCGGCATGTATCTGATCGGCAGACAGGGATGACCGAAGTCCCCCCACGCGCGAGTGACCGGCGTCCGATCGCGACGCGTGATCGGCGCGTCGTGCAGCGCTTCGCTTCATGGGTGGCCGCCACCGGAGTCTCGCCGAACGCGATCTCGTTGTCGAGCATCGCGTTCGCCGCCGCCGCCGCCGTCTGCTTTGCGGGCACGTCGGACACGGAAGGATGGACCGCGCGCGCACTATGGCTGGGGGCCGCCGCAAACATGCAGCTTCGCCTGCTGGCCAATCTCCTGGACGGCATGGTGGCGCTCGAGACCGGCCGATCGTCGGCGGCGGGTGAGCTGTTCAACGAGGCGCCCGATCGACTGTCTGACGCCGGATTCTCGTTGGTGCGGGATTCGCGACCGGCAGCGGCCCGTACCTCGGTTTCACCGCCGCCGTGCTGGCTATCGGCGTCGCATACGTTCGCGCGCTCGGCGCCACGAGCGGCGCGGGGCAGATCTTCATCGGGCCCATGGCCAAACCGCACCGCATGTTCTTCATGACGATCGCGGCGCTCTACTGCGGCCTGACGCCGGTCTCCTTACAGCCCATCGAACCGGTGACGGGCTGGTCGATCGTCGCTTTTGCGCTCTGGATCGTGATCGGCGGTTGCGTCATCACGACGGGACGCCGCCTCATTCATATTGCACGCCGACTCCGGAACGCGACGTGACCCCGCCATTCGATCAACCCTCAGGTCTCGCTGTCGCATTCGATCACGTCGTCACGCGGGGCATCGTCATCGGCGTCGCGACCCTGCTCGTGCTCACGCCGATCATCATCGCGATCCTGAAGGTAGCGAGGCGAATCGACGAGCCGCTGCAGGGTGAGCTTTACCGCCGCTATGTCTCATGGCTCGTTCTCGCGCCGCTGATGCTGGGCCCCATTGTTCTCGGGCGGCTGTGGACGATCGGCGCCGTGGTGCTGCTGAGCCTGCTGTGCTATCGCGAGTTCGCGCGAACCACCGGCCTCTTTCGCCATCGCCTGCTGAGCGGGGTCGTGGTGCTGGGCCTCCTCGCCATCGGGTTCGCCGTCGCCGACCACTGGTACGCATTCTTCGTCGCCCTGCCTTCGCTGACGATCTGCCTGCTGGTCGTCGCGGGCCTCGTCGCCGATCAACCATCCGGATACATCCAGCGTGTCGCCCTGTCGGTGTTTTCGCTGCTGCTGTTCGGCGTATGCCTCGGACATCTCGCCTACTTCGCGAACGACCGGCTTTTCCGTCCCCTGATGCTGCTCATCCTGCTCAGCGTCGAACTGAACGACGTGTTCGCCTTCGTCGTCGGCAAGTCCATCGGACGACGCAGGTTCGCCCCGAACACCAGCCCCAACAAGACGCTCGCCGGCGCACTCGGGGCGGCGATCCTGACGACCGTCCTCTTCGCCACGCTCGCCCACTTCGTGTTCGCGGGAACCGTCATGGACGGGCCCGTGCACCTGGTCACGATGGGCCTGCTGCTGTCGGTCTGCGGGCAGTTCGGCGACCTCGTCCTCTCCAGCATCAAGCGGGACCTGGGCATCAAGGACATGGCCGCGACGATTCCAGGACACGGCGGACTGCTTGATCGCTTCGACAGCCTGCTGCTCGTCGCACCGGTCCTCTTCCACTACATCGGGTACGTCCGCGGCATCGGTCTCGACCAGCCGGAAAGGATCTTCTCGGGAAACGGCATGTGAAGGACTGGAAGTACGAGACTGCCGCCGACCACGGGCTGGCTCCGAAGGAAAAGCTGGTCAGCCTCAAGCGCGAGGTCGGCCTGGGCGGGTACCTGCTCCAGCGGGCCTGGCGGGCGGGCACGCGGCTCTACCTGCGCTGCTATCACCGGCTCGAGGTGATCGGCAAGGACGCGCTGCCGCGCGAAGCACCATTCATCCTGGTCTGCAATCACACGAGCCACCTCGACACGCTTGCGATCGCGTCGGCCCTGCCGTGGCGGCTGCGCCAGTCGGTCTTCCCGATCGGAGCCGGCGACACGTTCTTCGAGACACCGGTGGCCGCGTTCTTCTCCGGCATGCTCCTCAACGCCCTGCCCTTGTGGCGCCACCGTTGCGGCCGCCATGCCCTGGACGAATTGCGAACGAGACTGATCAGTGAGCCGGCCATCTACATCCTGTTTCCGGAAGGCACCCGGACGCGCGACGGCAGAACGAAACCGTTCAAGTCAGGCATCGGCATGCTGATCGCGGAAAGCCCGGCCCCGGTCGTGCCCTGCCATATCTCCGGAGCGTTCGAGGCCCTGCCGCCGGATCGGCGCCTCCCCCGTCCGCGCTCCATCACGCTGCGCATCGGAACGCCGTTGCGCTTCGAGGATGTCTCGAACCGCCGCGAAGGCTGGGACCGAATCAGGGATGAGATCGAAGCGGCGGTGGCCGCACTCGGAGCAGGAAAGGAGCCCGGATAGCGGCGGATCGAAACGTGCGTTCCCAACGACGCGAGTTCGATATCGTAACGATGGAGTACGACGTCGATGTCGGATATTCATCGCGAACGAAGACGCTCCGACGTGAGCCCGCATCACGACGCGGCTACCCCGCCAGATCATCAAGCAGCCCGTACGAGAGCAAGAAATGCCCGAACTTGAACCGATTCACGCCGATCACGTCACACCCATTCTCTACGTCCGCGACTTCCAGGAAGCCGTCGCCTACTACACGAAGAAGCTGCAGTTCGAACTGCTTTGGGATTGGGGGGACCCACCGGAGTTCGGATGCGTACGACTCGGCCGGGCCGAGGTGTTCCTGTGCGAGGGCGGCCAGGGCAAGCCTGGAACGTGGATGTCGATCTTCATGGACGATGTTGACGGCTACGGTGAGCGAATCCGCGAGGCGGGCGCGGATATCGTGGACGGGCCCGTCGACGAGCCCTGGGGATGCCGCGAGATGCGCGTGCGCGACCCGAACGAGCACGTCATCCGCTTCACTCAGGGTCTTCCCCCTCGCGAACCGAAGCTCGAAATCGATCGAGCGCCGCTGAATACCGCGATCGAGGAGCGACTGCTCGCGCTGATCAACGATCTGGCCGCGCACAAGAGGATGACCCTCGGCGAGGTGCTCGAGGAGACGCTGCTGCACTCGTTCGAGCCAACGGAGAACGAGAGCGTGGCGAGCCCGCACGTGCGTTCGACCTTCTCACACATACGCGACCTGAAGAGCAAGCACGGCATCGACTACGACGCCCATGCGAGCTACCGGTTCGTCGAGCGGGCCGGAGAGGCACCACGGAACCGCCGCAGGCGGACGGATGGACACGGATGAGCGTGGCGCGGACGGACGTTCCAGGTCCGATGCGGGCCTGCGGCAGGATCGCCGCAGGCCCGCATCTCGCCCAGAAAGTCACTCGTAGTTGTCCATCGCGTCGCTACCCTGATCGGCCCCGGCCGCCTCTTCGAAAAGGTGGTCGTCCTTGTTCGCGCTGCTGCCGTAGCGAGAACGTTCGAGCACGGGACTGGAAGCCGCGTCGATGTGGCCGTCGTTGAATACGACGCCGCCATGCCATTGACCGCCGTTCTGCTTCGTGTGCACGCTGCTGATCTTGCCGCTGACGATCGATCCCGTGTTCCAGGTCGTGTCCGAACCTGTGTTGCGGTCATAGAAGACGGCGGCTTCGCTGTTGGCGGTGGCGGCCCATTCATTGCGTCGCCCCGCATCATCCGGACCGATCTGAAGGCAGACGAACGAGAAGTTGTCCGTGGTGACCGGGTCGTCGTCGGGATCGGATCCGCGCACCCAGCCTTTCTTGGTGGTCTCACTGGGGCTGATCGCATATTCGACGGTGAAGAAGTTGCCCTCCATCAGAAGCTGGAGACGCTCCGAGGCCTTGAGCTTCTCGTCATCGCGATTCAACCCCGGATACAGCTGGTCGTTGCCCTGCGCGAACATGAAGCAGGCCTGCTGGATGCCGCGCAACCTGGTGTTGCACTCGGCTTCCAGGGCCCTCTTGCGCACGCCCCCCAGCGCGGGCAGAAGGATGCCGATGAGCAGCGCGATGATCGAGATGACCACGAGCAGCTCGATGAGCGTGAATGCCTTGATGTGTTTCGTAACTGGTTTCATGAAATCATGCTCCGGCGATGAGTCCGTGGACTGGCGTAACAATCGCGCCGGCATGAGCGGGTTGCGCAGGCCGTGACAACGACGGTCCCGGGGTCGGGACGCAGTCGAATTCGCTGGTTGACGGACGGTGGCGGGAAAGGCTGATCGGCCCCCGAACGGCCGTGGCTCCCGTCATGCACGGGCAGGAGCGACACGCGCGCTCCTCAAACACCTATACGGTTCAAACGTCGCGAAGGTTTGATGAGGCTGGATCGCTGCTCAAGAAACACAACGGTCTTCCCGGTGCCATGTTGGCGCCAATTACATCTCCTTCGCTGCCAACGCAGGACTTCGAGACCGTAAGGTCACGAAGGTCACGAAGGTCACGAAGGTCACGCATCGACAATCTGAGCGGTCGATCGATCGGGGTGCGACGTGGACGACCCCCGAGACCTCCACGACCCTGAACCATCCGCAATCATGGCCATGGGGCTGCTCGCGGCTTTTCGAAAGATGGCCGGACGACTGACCCGATAACCATAAATGGCGCTGACGGTGCGTCGCGACCGTCCCGACACAAGGAACCGCTCGATGAAAAACATGCGATTTCTGCCGCTCGCCGCCCTGCTCCTGATCATCACGGTCGGCTGCAAATCGAAGTCATCGTCCGGGATTCCCGAAATCGATCCGCCCGGCGGGATCCAGCCTCTGGAATCCTCGGATTACGGGTACAGCGACGAATCCAACTCCGATTCGGTCGCGTCGGCCGTCGCCGCCTACGGTCCCCCTCCGGCCGCGCCCGTTCCAGGACCGGCCGCCTCGCCGGCGCCCCAGCCGGTCACGCCCGCCGCCGCGATGACCTACGCCAGCGGATCGCGCACCCATATCGTCAACCGGGGCGACACGCTGTGGTCGATCGCCCGGCGCAACTACGGCAGCGGAAGAATGTGGCACCAGATCGCCGACGCCAATCCCGGCGTCGACCCCCACCGGCTTCGCATCGGCCAGCGCCTGGTCGTTCCGTGATCCCGGCGCTCGGGGATCCGGGTGCCATGCTGCGGTATCGACGGCAATCAGATCGACATGGCATTCGACTCGCGGGCTTACGCCGCGCGGTTCGCCAGGCGACGAGAATCCCTTGGAACCACCGTTCGCGATTGGACCTGCGAACCGCGGGCGTCATCCAGGCGTCAGCCCGCGGGTCGAACGTGATCCCGTCCAGAGACTGAACGGCCGTACCGGCGCGCGCAGAATCCGGAACCCGAATCTCACCCCGCCAGATTCGCCATCGTCCGCTCGATGATCGCCGCGACGGCATCCACGTCATCCATCTCCATGCCGAACAGCGGCGGCAGCATCCTCACTCTCGAGGGCGACGCGCCGGCGAGAAAGGTCATCACGCCGTCGTCGTAGAGGGCACGCACCGTGCGCGTCGCCGCGTCGGCGGTTCCGTCGAACGGCGTGAACGCGATCATGCCGCCGAGGCCGAAAGGGCCGGACACGACGCCTGGCATGGCGTCGGCAAGGCGCTCGAAGTGACCGGCGAAACGCTCATGAATGCGCTGAATCCTTCCCTCGGGCCCGAAATCGCCGCCCTGCCTGATGCGGTCGAGCAGGGCGCGGGCCACGAAGATCGACGATCCGCTTCCGGTGAAGGTCTGGCTGATCAGCCCGCGCGGCGGCCGGTAGTCGGCCCGGAACAACGTGGCGCAAACCTGCGTCATCTTTCCGACCGTCGCGATGTCGACGTGCGGGCCGAGATCGAAATGGCCGAACGCGAAGGGGCGGGTGGTACGCCCGAAGGTCTGCACCTCGTCGACCAGGACGGCGACGTCGTGGGCGCGAAGCACATCGAACAGCGCCAGGAAGAAATCGCGATCTCCCGGGTAGTATCCGCCTTCGCCCTGGACGAGCTCGAAGCACATCGCCGCGTGCTGCGCCGGGTAGCGCGCCAGGTGTGACTTCAGCGCCGTGACCGCCCGCTCGATGGAGGGGCCCGGCGCGGCCGGATCGAAAAAGGGCAGGTAGTCCACGCAGACCGTGGCGGGCAGGCCCGCGCGGTAGGCGGGCTTGTCGGTGATCTGCGCGAGGGTCGTCGTGCGCCCCATGAAGCAGTGCTCGAAGGCGAGCAGGCGCGACGCCGGATGATGTCGGGCAAACGCGAGCTTGAGGGCGTTTTCGTTCGCCATCGCCCCGCTCGTGGTGAGCACGCAGTGCGCAAAATCGGCTCCGTCGTCACGTGCGAGCGCAACGAACGACTGCACCAGCTCGAACGACTCACGGTTCTGCTGCAGGTGCCCCTGCATCACGGTGTCGGACAGCGCGGCGTCCAGGGCGGCCTCCACCCAGAGGGAATTGCCGTGGCCGCCGGCGTGCACGCCGATGCCCGTGATCATGTCGTACTTCACCGATCCGTCGGCAAGCTCGACGAGCGGCCCGCGGCCGAGGCCGCTGCCCAGGAACGGGAAGTAGAGGTTGCCGCCGCGAAGCTCGCCGAACTGCTCGAGCATCGCGCCGTAGTCGGCCGCCCGATCCGCCGCGGGGGCGTGCGGGCCGGCCAGGCGTTGCTGGTGCTCGGCGAGGGCCTCACGGACCAGCCGCCGCGCCGCCGCAAGGCGCGGATCATTCCTGAACTCGTCAGCGATCATGATCGAACGTGAGACCCCTGAACTACATCAATCCGCGCGAATCCGCGCGAATCCGCGAAAGATCCTTGTCACACCCTGAAATCGGCGTTTTTTCACCCCGGATTGAAGCGCGCATCGATCGCGACGCGGTCCCGGATCGCGTATCAACGGAGAGCGATGACGGAGCCCTCGTGGGGAAGGCGACTTGCTAGTAACGGTCCCGCCGGCCGCCGCCACCGCCACCACCGCCGCCGCCCGAAGGACGCGGTCGTGCCTCGCTGGCGTTCACCGTGCGACCGTCGACCTCGCTGCCGTTGATCGCCTCGATGGCGGCGTTGGCCTCCCCGGAATCGGGCATCGTCACGAACCCGAAGCCCCTGGACCGACCCGTGTCGCGGTCCATTACGATGGCGACCTCCTGCACCTCGCCGTGGGCCTCAAAGGCCGTACGGAGGTTGTCTTCGGTCGTCTGAAAGCTCAGGTTGCCCACGTAGATCCTCATGGGGGAACTCCTGGTGATGCTCACGGCAGGAATCTGATCGTCGTGGGCGTCACGTGCCTAGGGTAACGGTCGCGTTGATGGTCGTGTATTGCGACGTTCGCGGCCGTCGTCGAACCGCGCCGGCGACGACGCCAGCGCAGAAAAAGCGACCCCCCAAGCTTTAGGCCTGGGGGATCGATAAGCCGGCAATGACCTACTTTCCCGCAGAGGCAGTATCATCGGCGCGGCAGGCTTAACTACTGAGTTCGGAATGGGATCAGGTGTGACCCTGCCGCTATGATCACCGGCAATGGCACCGGGCGGAATCAACCGCCCGGCACCGGGAAATCGAAGTTGTCCGTCATGCGCTGCACGAGCGGTCGCGCCCGGCGGACGGGGCGAATCGCCGCGTCGGCATGAAAGCAAGGCAGCCATCCAGGAGTCGAGCCTGGGGGGCGTATCGAAAATCGAAAGCGACCTTCGCGATCGCATTGCGATCGGTCGAGGGTCGGAGTGATCAAGCGATCGACCGTTAGTACCGCTCACCTGAGGGCCTTTCAGCCCTTACAGCTGCGGCCTATCAACCTGGTGGTCTACCAGGGGTCTCTCTCCCGATAAATCGGGACTGCAACC
>NYZC01000016.1 GCA_002686995.1 Phycisphaeraceae bacterium
CGAACTGCCACTGGTAGGCGTCGAAGCTGCCGAACTGCTCCTGGACCTTGAGGTAGGCGCGGGCGTTGCGAACCGCCGACTCGACCTTGAGCCGGTTTCGGACGATTCCCTCGTTCTGCAGCAGTCGCTCGATGCGCCGCTTGTCGAAGCGTGCGACGCGTGCGGGATCGAATTCGGAGAACGCCTTCCGGTACGCCGGCCGCTTCCGCAGGATGGTGATCCAGCTCAGCCCGGCCTGGGCGCCTTCGAGCACGAGGAACTCGAAGAGCAGCCGGTCATCGTGCACCGGCACGCCCCATTCCTTGTCGTGGTAGCTGATGTAGAGCGGATCATTGCCGGCCCAGTCGCATCGCTTCGGGTTCTTCGTCGCCATGAAACCGTCCTTTGCGCGCGGCGCACCGTCCGCCGTCGAAACTACTCGGTCAGGGCCTATGATGATGCCCGCTCTTCGAGCGTCAAGCGGGCCGCGGACCGCCGTGCGCTTCTTCGAAACGACGTTCCGGACCCCTTTGATGGCCTGGATGCTCATTGCGATCGTCTGCTCGCTCGGATTCAGCGCCACTCTCCGGTGGAGCCAGCACGCTCGAGGTAGCATGCGGGTCGCGGCATCGGTCAACTACATCATGGCGGCAGGGGTGTACGTGGTGATCTTCGTGACCATGCGACCCGACGTCGACCCGGCGGTCATCGCCATCGGTGCCATGACCGGGGTGCTGTATATCTGCAACCTTTTCCTGTTCGCGGCGGTGATGAAGCGCATCGGAATCGTCCTGACGGGGGCCATCATGTCGCTGGCAGTCGTCGTGCCCGTGGCGGTCTCGATCGCGTTCGGCGATCCCTGGCGGGACAAGGCGGCCGGGCTGGTCGTTGCGCTGGTCGCGCTGCCGATCCTGGCGTCGGCGCGGGCAAGTCACCGTGGCGAACCGATAGCGCACGGCATTCGGCGGTGGCTCTGGGTGACGCTGCTGTTCTTCGCCGCGGGTATGGAAGGCACGCTGCTGAAGCTGGCGAGCGAGGTCGGTGACGCGTCCTACCAGTGGACCTTTCTGCCCGCCCTGTTCCTGACCGCCGCGATCATCTCGACGCCCGTGATGCTGAGGGCGCCGCTGCGCGCGGCGACGAGATGGGATGTGCTCCGCGGCGCGCTGCTTGGGGGATGCAACGTCGTTGCCAATTTCGCCATGACGATCGCCCTGCTGCAGCTGCCGGGCCCGCTGCTGTTCCCGATGCGCCACGTCGGCGGCGTGATGGGCACGGCGCTGCTGGGCTGGCTGCTCTGGCACGAGCGACTCGGTCGCCGCGCGGTGATCGGACTCATCCTCTGCGCGGTCGCGGCGGTGCTGCTGACGTGGTGAAGAGTCGGAAGGTCGCCTCAGCCTGCGAAAGTGCGGATGGCGCTCCAGCCCAGGGCGACGGCGCCGATGCCGAGCGTCACGCTGAGGAGGATGTAGAAAAGGGCCTTGGGGATCTCGCCGCCGCGAATCAGGTCGAAGGACTCGAGGCCCATCGTCGAGAACGTCGTGAACGAGCCGAGCAGGCCGATCGTCAGGAACGACCGAACGTGGGCGCTGAGGTCGGTGCGTCCCGCCGCGAGGGCCATCAGCGCGCCGATGGCGAGACAGCCGAGCGTGTTGACCGCGAGCGTGGCCGCCGGAAACGTCGTGACGTGCCGCTGCACGAGGCTGGACAGGCCGTAGCGGCATACGGCTCCGACGAATCCACCGCCGCCGATGATGAGGATCTTGAGCATGGTTCTCCAGTAGCCGAAGTGGCCACACTTCGGCAGGCACGGTGCGAAGGCCCATTCTACGCCGCCGTGGTCCGGCGGCTTGCGACTATCATGGACCTGCTGCCATGAAGATCGTCGCGCTCATCGAGAAGGAAGGTTGGATGGCCCGCGATCTGCGTCGCGCGGCCGCGCTCACCGGTCATGAGATGCAGACGGCGCGCTGGAGCGACCTGCGCGGACGCGTGGGCGGTGACGACGCGGTCCGCGCGGGCGACGTCAACCTCAGCGCGGCCGACGCGGTTCTGCTTCGGACGATTCGCATCGGCACGTTCGAGCAGGTCTTCTTCCGCCTGGACGTGCTGCATCGTCTCGAAGCGTCCGGCGTCGCGGTGATCAATCCGCCGCGTTCGATCGAGGTCTCGGTCGACAAGTACGTGGCGCTCGCGCACCTCCGCGAGGCTGGCCTGCGGACGCCGGACACGGTGGCCTGCCAGAAGTACCGCGATGCGCTCGACGCGTTCGACGAGCTTGGCGGTGACGTGGTGATCAAGCCGCTATTCGGTTCCGAGGGGTTCGGCATCGGGCGCGTCAGCGAGCGCGTGATGGCGCAGCGCGCGTTCTCCCAGCTCGAACGCATGGGCGCGATCGCCTACGTGCAGCAGTTCGTTCCGCACGGCCGCGAGGATTACCGCGTGTTCGTACTCGGCGACCGGGTGCTCGCCGCGATCCGCCGCCACGGTGTCGACTGGCGGTCGAACGTGGCGCTCGGCGGCCGACCCGAGCCGCTCGAGCCGAGCGGAGCGCTGGCATCGATCGCTCTGCGCTCCGCCCGCGCGTGCGGGACGCTCGTGGCCGGCGTGGACGTCGTCTTCGACCGGGCCGGACGGCCGTTCGTGCTCGAGGTCAACGCGATCCCTGGCTGGAAGGCCCTTGCGCCGGCGACGGGCATCGACGTGGCGCGCGCGGTGATCGAGTACGTCGCGCAGCGTGTCGGCGCTCGAGACGAGGGGATGACCGACCCGTTGCTGTCCGCGGATGATCGCTGTTGAAAGGCCTCGTGAGTCTCCTCGTCCGTGTCCATCCGTATCACTGCGCAGTCCTTTTCCGATGCCTCCAATCGACGCAACCTGCGGACAGCTTGCCCAGTGGGCGTGCCTGCTCGAGGTGACGGCGCCCAAGGCCGGCAACGTTCATCCCGGCGCGTCGTTCGACGACATGACCTGGGACGATTTCGCCGTCAGTGCCGCTGTCATCAGGCCGGTGCTCGATCGTGCTGAGCACGACGGCGTCGGGGCGACGGTGCTCGGATGCGTGGAGGCCACCCGGCAGGCGGTGGGCGTCAACACCAATCTCGGCGTCGTGCTGCTGCTGGCGCCGATGTGCGCCGTGCCCGGGGATCGGACGCTCGGAGCAGGGCTGCCACAGGTGCTGAGCGCGATGAAGGCGCGCGACGCCGAGCTCGTGTACGACGCGATTCGTCAGGCGGCGCCAGGTGGCCTCGGCCGCGTCGCCGCCGCCGACGTGGATTCGGCGCCGCCGGACGATCTCCTGGACGCCATGAGACAGGCGGCCGATCGGGACGCGGTGGCGCGGCAGTACGCCGAGGGCTTTGCCGGTGTGCTGGAGGCCGGTCATCGCGGATTCGCGGCGCCGGTCGATCAGTCGATCGTCCGGGCCCATCTATCGTTCATGGCGGCGGCGCCGGACAGCCTCATTCGACGCAAGTGCGGTGACGACGATGCCCGCATGTCGCAGACGATGGCCCGCGCCGTGCTGAACAGCGGTTGGCCCGACACCGAGGTGGGTCTCGATCGCTTCGCGCGACTCGACGCGTGGTTGAGGCAGGATGGCCATCGTCGCAATCCCGGCACGAGCGCCGATCTCGTGGCGGCCGCGCTCTTCGTCGCGTTGCGTGCGGGAGTGCTCGAACCGCCGTTTGCCTGGGATCGGGAGGTGGTTGACGCTCCGTGACGGATCCGACGCCTGAATTGAACAGCCCACGCAGGATCTTCGTCTTCGAGCACGTCTGCGGCGGCGGCATGATCGATGAGCCGATTCCACCGGCGCTCGCCGCGCAGGGATACGCGATGCTCGCCGCGGTGATCGAGGACTTCGTCCGGGACGGACGGCAGGTGACGACGCTGCGTGACGGACGCGTCGATGCGGTGCCGGGCGCGGACGAACGGGTTCCTGATGACGCGGCGCACTGCGCCGATCTCTTTGATGACGCGGCGCGCCGCGCCGACGCGGTGCTGATCGTCGCCCCCGAGTGTGACGGACATCTCGAAGGTTGGACGCGGCGCCTCGAAGCGGTGGATGCGCGCTCCCTTGGATGCACGCGGGAGGCCGTGTGCCTGTGCGCCGACAAGCGGGCCCTGACGCGGCATCTCGAATGCGCGGGCGTACCCGTGCCGGTCATGCATGAAGGCATGCCGCCCACCAGGGCGCGCATCGTGTCGCGACCGCGTTTCGGCGCGGGTTGCGAGGAGACGTGGCTCCACCGTGCGGCGCCGTCGCCGATGCCGGCCGATGACGGCCGCGTGCTGCACGAGTTCGTGCCGGGATGCGCGGCCAGCGTATCGCTGGTGGTCCAGGGCGATGCCGCGATCGCGCTGCCGGCCGGTCGACAGCAGATCCGGCTTGGCGAATCCGATCCGGCTTCGGTGGACTATCAGGGGGGCGTCCTGCCGCTGGACGAGCCGCTCCAGCAGCGCGCGGCGGCGCTCGGGCGGCGCGCCGTGGCGGCAGTCCCGGGTCTGCGCGGGTTCGTGGGTGTCGATCTCGTCCTCGCAGGGCGTGCTGATGACGACGTGGTGCTCGAGATCAACCCAAGGCTCACGATGTCCTACGTCGGCCTCCGGGCGCTTTGCACGACGAACCTCGCGCGGGCGCTGCTGGATACATCAGTGATGCCGCCGTTTCGCGAAGGATCGGTAAGCTTCGATGCGGCGGGCGTTCTGTACGAGATTGCGCCGTCCAGGTATCGCCCATGAGCACGATTGGTCTCGACATCGGCGGCGCGAACCTGAAGGCGGCACATGAGGATGGCGCGGTTCGAACCGTCGCCTTCGCGTTGTGGTCCGCTCCCGAGCGGCTTGAAGCAGCGCTCGCGCGCCTGGTCGGAGCGCTCCCGCCGTGTGACCGCCTCGCCGTCACGATGACCGCCGAGCTTTGCGACTGCTTCGAGACCAAGCGGGACGGCGTCAACCACGTGCTCGATGCGGCGACGAAGATCGCCGGCGAGCGAGAGGTGCGGATCTGGATCACCGATGGCTGCTTCGTGTCGCCGGACGAAGCGCGTGCCGCACCGCTCGGTTGTGCGGCTGCGAACTGGCATGCGCTCGCCACCTGGGCCGCGGGGCGACACCTCGAGGGCCGTTCGCTGCTGATGGACGTCGGTTCGACCACGACCGACCTCATCCCGCTGGCGCGCGGTTGCGTCGCGGCGCGCGGTCTCACCGATGCCGAGCGTCTCGCGACGGGCGAGCTTGTCTACCTCGGCGTGCGCCGGACGCCGCTGATGGCGCTCGGTCCTTCGATCGGATTTCGTGAGCGCGTGCATGGACTGATGGCCGAGCGATTTGCCGACACCTATGACGTGTTTCTGCTGACCGGCGACCTCGACGAGCGACCGCACGACACGGACAGCGCGGACGGCCGGCCCCTCACCCGCGGGCATGCGGCGGCGCGACTCGTTCGCATGATCGGCGCGGACCTCGAGATGGTTTCGCATGACGAGGCATCGGCGCTGGCGGAAGCGTTTCGTGCTCGAGCGCTCGATCGGATTGCGTCCGCCGTCCGTCCGATGGGCGAATTCGATCGCGTGATCGTTTCCGGAGGCGGTGCGTTTCTCGCCGTGGCGGCTGCCCGTTCAGCATGCCCGAATGCGGCGGTCGTTCGTCTCGCCGACGAGCTTGGCGAGGTGGGCGCGGAGGCGGCCTGCGCATGGGCCGTGGCGCGGCTCGCGGCGCAGTAAGCTATGGGTCATCGAGACCCTGGTCATCCGTTACCTCTGGAGAACGACATGCTCTGGCACGAACAGTCCTGGCCCACGATTCAGTCGCTCGACAAGGAGACGCCGGTCGTCCTTCCGCTGGCGTCCGTCGAGCAGCATGGCCATCACCTGCCCGTCTTCGTCGACACGATCCAGGTGACGCGGATCGCCGAGCAGGTCGAGCAGGAAATGGGCGACGCCGTGCTCGTGGGCCCCACGCAGTGGCTGGGCAGCTCACACCACCATGGCGACTTTCCCGGCACGATCAGCGTGCTGCCGTCGCTCTACGCCGAGATGATCAAGTCGATCACGAGGTGCGTTCTGCGCGCGGGCTTCCGACGGGTGATGTTCCTCAACGGTCACGGCGGCAACATCGTGCCCGGCACCGACGCCCTGAGCGAGCTGGTCGCCGAGGAGGACACGGCCAACGACGCGCTGCTCGCTTTTTCATCCTGGTGGCACGTCGGCTCGGACGGGATCGACCCGGAGCGTCAGGGCATGACGACCCCGCGCATCACCCACGCCTGCGAATACGAAACGTCCCTGATGATGTTCTTCCGCCCCGACCTGGTGCACGCCGATCTCATCCGGGTGACGAAGCCGCCGCTGAGCAACAAGTGGAACGACAGCTTCTATGGCGGCAAGGTCACGGTCCTCAAGCGCTTTGCGAGCGTGACCGACGCGGGCAACATGGGTCGCCCCGACGAGGCGACCGCGGAGAAGGGCAAGGCGCTGTTCGAAGGCGTCATCAGCGAGGTCGTGGCGTTTCTCGGGGAGTTCCGGACCTGGCCTCACCTCGAGCGCATCGGGCCGAAATAGGTCGCGGGCGGGAATCGGAACACGATCGGAACACGATCGGAACACGATCGGAACACGATCGGAACACAGTTCCGTGGCCGGAGGCCTACTCGACGAGGGCGCGGCAGCGTTCCCTGCGCACCCGGTCGAGTTCCGCGTGGACCTTGCGGCGCTCGTCGATCGAGCCGCGCGACTGCCGCCAGAGGACGTGTGAGCGCGTCTCGAAGTCACGAGAAAGACAGCAGGCTTCGACGATGATGTGGTGGTACTCGGCGGGCACGAGAATGACGCCGTTGTCGTCGGCGTGAATCAGGTCGCCGTCACAGATGTCGACGTTGCTGATGCGCACGCGATCGGTCTTCCGGTAGTTGACCGCCGCGTGGTCGGCGACGGCGCCGGAAGCGTACACGGCGAACCCGAGCCCGGTCAGGCGATCGAGGTCGCGGGCCCCGCCGTCGGAAATGAACCCGACGATGCCGTTGGCCCGGAACATCTTGCCCATTCCGTCACCGACCGTGGCCTCGTGGTTGATGTCCTTGCCGACGGCCTTGCACACGACGATCCCTGGCACGTCGCTCGTGCGCGACGCTTCGAGCATCGGGAACAGCATGCTGGCGTCGCGCTCCGCGCCCGACGTGCTGGTATCGCACTCGATGACGATCGCCGATCCGACGGTCGGCAGCGCGCACTGCGTCATGAGCCTGATGTCACGGCCCATGTAACGGTACCGGTCGGTCGGATAGGGACATCCGAGCGCTGCGAGCCCCTCGGCGACGAGTGGCGTTTCGAACTCGCCGAGTTGCTCGATCAGGGAACGCATGTCTGGGGTGTTGCTCATGGCGGCGGAGTATAGGAACGGTCCGTGCGGGCCGCAATTCGCAGGGACAGAGCGCAGAGGATGGACACGGATGGGCGCGGATGGACTTGGTTTTTCCTGATCGGTCTGCCATGATGCCACCACGATGACGATGCGACCCTGGAAGCTCGAAGAGACCAGCTACGGACAGGTTCGAGGTGTCGAATACGAAGTGGCGGTGGTGCCACTCGGTGCGACCGAACCGCACAACCTCCACCTGCCTTACGGGACCGACTCGTTCGAGGCGAAGGCGGTGGGGGACCGCATCTGCGCCGAGGCTCATGCGCGCGGCGCGAAGGTGATCATGCTTCCGGTGATTCCGTACGGCACCGAGACGAACATGCGGCGCCTGCCCCTGGCAATCAATATCGACCCGTCGACGCTCAACGCGGTGGTCACGGACGTCGTCGGCTCGCTGGCCCAGTCCGGGTTGCGCAAGATCGTCATCCTCAACAGTCACGGGGGCAACGACCTCAAGCCGCTGCTTCGGGAGCTCTACGGTCGGACGTCGGCGCACCTGTTCCTCTGCGACTGGTACCGCATCCTTGGCGCCGGTGACGTCGACATCTTCGATGAGCCGGAAGATCACGCCGGCGAGATGGAGACGTCGCTCGCGCTGGCGTGCTTCCCGGACCTCGTCGACCGGGGGCCGGACGGTTCGATCACCGCCGACGAGGGACGCAAGACGCCGATGCGATTCGAAGCGCTCAATGAAGGCTGGGTGTCGATCACGCGCGCGTGGCACCTGCTGACCACGAACAGCGGCGCCGGCAATCCGCACGCCGCATCGGCGGATAAGGGCGAGCGCGCGCTGAAGCTGCTGGAGGATCGCCTCGCGAAGTTCCTCGTGGAGCTTTCCGACGCGGACGTCGACGACCGTTTCCCCTTTCAGTAGTAAGACCAGATGGTGAAAACGGGGTCAGAGCCAATCCTGTTGGGCACTCGGGGTGCGGGGCAGAAATCAGGGCCGCCCCCGGGATCAGCCCCGGTGTTTGCTGTTTGCGTTGTTCCGTATCCCCGGACGCTTGCCGAGCCGGGCCGTTCGCGGCCCGAAGTGCGTGCAGGCGCGTGCCGACTCCGGGCCGAGTACGGCCTGGCTCGGCAACGCGACTCCAAGCGAGATCCGTGCCGAACAGGCCCGGGTCAGGCCCCGTTCTTTCGGGCTCTTCGACGCCGGATGACGAGGGGTAGCGCAAGCAGCATGTGCGACGTCGCCGGTTCGGGGATGAAGGTGAAGTCCGAGATGATGACCTCGGCCGGCTGGCCGTCCAGGGGTTGCGCGCCGTTCAGCCACAGGTTCAGGTGCACGGCGGCGCGGCCCGGCGTGGGCACGATGTGGCTCACGCCGGGGTCGTTTTCATAGGTGAAGTGATCGATCACACTGCCGGCGGGCAGCGTTCCGGGCGCGTGCAGCCCTTCGAGCGCGGCGAACTCGATCTGATCGGGGCCCCAGTCGAACCATCGCGTCAGCGCGCCGTCCGGGATCGTGTAACGGCGCAGGTTGCCGGGCACGTGGTACGGCTGCACGACCATCTGGGCGTTCATCGGGTCGGCGGCGTTGCCCCATCGCGAGTCTTCGAAGTCGATCTCGCGATGCGGCCAGGCCGGCTGCGCGTCGTCGTCTCCGTACGGATCCCACGTGAACGTGCCGAACACGATGTTGGGATCGAGCTCGGCCAGGCCGCTGCCGTCGGCGGTCTGGAACGAGTAGGTGCCGTGCCCGAGGCGATCGAGCAGGATCACCTCGCTCGAGCGCCAGAAGCCGTCACGAAAGCGGACGCCCAGGTGCAGCCGACCTTGCGCGTCGACGAAGACGTCGTCGGCGTGATCGCTGAACCGGTTGCCGCCCGGTCCGACGGGCAGCGGCGACTCCTTGACCGCCCACGTCCGGCCGGCGAACTCGATCGTGCGCCCGTAGCGCTCGTTGCAGTCCAGCGCATCGGGGTTCAGGGCCGCGGGGATGCGCGACGCCCCCGTGGCGAGCGGCGGGTTGAGGCCGGTCGGAAGCAGGGCCGTGCAGTAGATCGTCGCGCGGTTGTCGATCCCGCCGGTCGCGACGTCGACGTTGAACGTGCCATCGGGATTGATCGGAGACGTCGGGGCCGAGGTCGTCGGCTTGGACCACCAGCCCGAGCCCTCGATCTGGATATACGTCGCCACATGATGCGTGGCGGGATCCGCGCCGGTCACCACGCCGTCGAGAAAGCCGTCGACGCCGTAGTCCGGGAGGCTGGTGATCTCGATCATGTTTGCTCGAAGACGCTCGGGTGCGGCGACAAGCAGTAGCGCGGCGAGCGCCAGACGAACGGCGCGAAACCTGGTCATGGGGTTCCCTTTCTCTTTCGTCCCTTATTCTACCCGCGTCTATCCGAACAAGCTCCGTCCAGGTGCGGCCGCCGTCGCCGGAGCGGTGGCGCTTCATGCCGAAGTGGCCGTGTCCGATCGCGGCGAAGAGCGTGTTGTGGCGCGGATCGACGCAGACGACGGGCACCGGGTCGTGGAGCAGGTCGGTTTCTTCGATGCGCCAGCGCCCGGTGCTCGCGCGGGTGGCGATGAACAGGCCCTTGTGCGTCGCAATAAGGATCCGGTCGCTCATGGGAGGGTCCAGGGGCTGGGGTTCGGGAGTCGTAATAGGTTACGTTATGGCTTCGCCGCGAACGCGCATACGCGCTTCGAGCGCAGCGCCGTGGTAACCGACCCCCCGATCCCAGATCCCAGATCTTAGACCTTGGACCCTGGATCTCATGCTTCGCCTCATCGTCATCCGGCTCATTCAGATGCCCTGCATCCTCGCGGTGATCTTCCTGGTGACGTTCGCCCTCGCATGGCTGCTGCCAGGCAGCCCGCTCGACCGGCCCGAAGGCTTTCGCCCGTCAAAGCAGATTCAGGAAGCCATGCAGCGCCAATACAACCTCGACGATCCCCTGGCCTTCGCGCGCACCTATCTCCTGCAGGCGGCCCGGCTCAACTTCGGTCCCAGCCTGGCCTACCGCGACCAGACCGTGAACGACATCCTGGGCGACGCGCTGCCCGTCAGCGCCATGCTCGGCCTGGCCGCGCTGGCGGTGGCACTCGGTCTCGGCGTGGTCGCCGGCACCGTCGGGGCGATCCGTCCGGGCTCGTTCGTCGATCTTTCGAGCCTCCTCGTCGCGCTCATCGGCGTCAGCCTTCCGACGTTCGTGACCGGCATGTTGCTGCTCGTGGGCTTTGCCGGCGTGCTGCAATGGCTGCCGCCCGGCGACTGGGGCGGACCTCAGCACGTGATCCTGCCTGCCGTCACGCTCGGCGTCATGCCCGCCGCCTACATCGCGCGGCTGATCCGGCTCGGCCTGGCCGACGTCGCCGGCAGCGATTACATCCGCACCGCGCGAGCGAAGGGCCTCAGCCCGAACCGCGTGCTGTTCAAGCACGCGCTGAAGGTCGCGTTCCTTCCGGTCCTCAGCTTCCTCGGCCCCGCGGCCGCGGCGACGATGACCGGATCGTTCGTCGTCGAAAAGGTTTTCAACGTGCCCGGCATGGGCGAGTACTTCGTCAACGCCGTGCTCAACAAGGACCAGTTCCTGATTCTCGGCGTGGTGCTGATCTATTCCGTGATCCTGGTGGCGTTCAACCTCATCGTCGACGTCGCGTATGCGTGGGTGGATCCGCGCATCGAGCTGGAGTGAGCATGGCGCGCGTGCAGTTCACCGCGAACCTGAAACGCCATGTCGACTGCCCGTCGGTCGAAGCTGCGGGCAGGACGGTGCGGGAGGTGATGGACGAGGTGCTGCCGCCGGGCGCGCCGGCGCGCGGATATGTGCTCGATGAGCACGGGGCGCTGCGGACCCACATGACGATCTTCGTCGACGGCGAAGCGGTGCGCGATCGGGTGAAGCTTTCGGACGCGGTGGGCGAAGACTCGGAGATCTACGTGATGCAGGCGCTGTCGGGAGGGTGAGCGCGACGCGTCACTGCATGATGTGGGTCCCCTGTTTCAGTTTCCCGAATCGATCACCGCCCCCTCGCGCACCTGATCGATGCTGACCGTCACCGAGCCCAGCTTTCTCTCGTCTCGATCCGCTTCCCGTATCACGATCCGGTAGTCACCGACCGCCTCGACGTCACATCCGGGGCCCGCGTCGCCCGTTGCGTGGCTCACGACGAGCGAGAATCGCCCCTGCCGGCCGACCACACCCGAGCGCAGGTATTCAAACGTGCGATCCGTCGACCTCGCGCGCAACGTCAGCCGCGCATCGATCCGTGCGCCCGCGGGTGCCGTGCCTTCGATTCGGGCGCCCGCGACACACTCGTAGACCCTGACTGACGAGTCGATGCGCCCGTCGTACTCGTATCCCTGCGGTTCGAAGCGGTATCCACCCTGTGCAATGCGCCGGACAGATTCGCGGCGATGCGCCGCATTGACGATGGGCAGCGTGATGCGGGTGACGGTACCGGGTCCTGCGAGGTACGAGCTGTAGCTTTCCTGCGGACATTCGTAGACGAGCCGGTAATGGCCGAGGTCACGGCCGTCGTCGTGATAGAGGCGGTAGGCCATCGACTGCGCCCAGCGCTTTCCGAAGGTCCAGTGCTCGAGGCGCCGCCCTTGCTGCGCCGCGTGCTTCGCCATCGTCGTGTAGCGCGAGGCGTCATGACCGACCAGTGCGGCCTTCGCGATGAAGAAGGGGCCGGCCGACTGGGCGTCGACGATGACGTAGCGCACCCGTTCCCGCGCGTCGCAGTCGGGGCAGAGCAGGGCGAGTGATTCCTCTTCGCTCTCGCTGACGAACCAGGCCGCCGTGCGCGGCGTCGGCCATTGGCTCCACACCGGGATACGCCGGCCGATCGCCGACACGAAGTTGCCGAAGTCCCATCCGCAAAGCACGCCGTAGGTGTCTTCGGGATAGTCGATGGTCGCGTCACGCCAGCTTCCGACCTTCGTCGTCGGCGTCATCGAGGGCGCAGGCGTCTGCTCGTCGAGCCAGCGCAGGCAGACGCGCTCCGGCTCGACGTGCTCCCAGAGCCGGGCCGCCGGAGCCGGGAGGCACTTCGCGCCCGCCCCGCGCAACTGCCAGAAAAGCTCCATGTCGCATCCGCCGCTGCGACCGTAGGCGGGATCGAAGCGCAGGCCGCGCTCGTAGAACCAGGCGCCGCGGATCAGCAGGTTCCCCGTGTGGAACCCGCGAAAGCCGAGCGGACGCCCTTCCGTCGCCGCGCGGCAGTGAAAGCGGCCTCGCCGGATCCATGCGGGCGTCGACTCCGGCACGAGTGCCTCGACCGGTCCGCATACGGCGTCGGCTTCGGCTTCGTCGAGTGCGGCCACGAA
>NYZC01000017.1 GCA_002686995.1 Phycisphaeraceae bacterium
CAACCACGCATGACTCGGGGCCGATGTGGCTCGCTAGGCCTTCATCGTATGGAACTCGCATCCACTATCCTCTGCTGGTTAACCGGCGCTCCGAAATGAAAAATGAAAAATAACGATCGGCCAATGACTAATAGCTCAATTTGTCCGCTCCGCTCGGTAGACCGGCGGCACCCGGATCGTTAGGATGGCGTCTCCAGACGGAGATTCCACGTGCCGAACACCCTTCAATGCAGCCTGGTCACCCCGCAACGCAGCGTGCTGGACGAAGAGGTCGCGTACGCGTCCATCCCCGCGTGGGACGGCCAGATCGGCATCGCGCCCATGCGCGCGCCGCTGCTGGTGAAACTCGGTGACGGCCTCCTGCGGCTGGATCTTCCGGGCGGGGCCTCGCGCTGGTTCTTCGTCGGAGGCGGGTTCGCGCAGGTCAAGGACAACCGGCTCACGCTGCTGACCGACGAGGCGAAGGCGGCGGACGACGTCGATGCCGCCGAGGCCCAGGCCGCGCTGGACGCGGCGATGGCCCTCGAGACGCCCACGACCGACCAGGTCGAGCAGAAGCAGCGACGGATCGGCCGCGCCCGCTCACTCCAGAGGCTGGCGGGCAGCAAGTGACGACTAGCGACTAACGAGCACCTGGCTGCTCGTTGCTCGTTACTCGCTACTTTGAAACGTCTGATTCCACGCATGTTTCACCGGCGGCTCGTGCTGCTGGTCGTCTCGGCCTGCGGCCTGACGGGCGTGCTGATCGTTCAGACGGTGCATCTGACGGTGGCGAAGGGGGCCCAGCTTCGGCGTCGGGCGGAGCGGGTGCTCGTCCGGCACGAGCTGATCGAGACCCATCGCGGCTCCGTCTTCGACCGCCATCAGCGTCTCCTCGCGTTCGACCGCCCCAGCTACGACATCAAGGTGAGATTCGACGTTCTGACGGGCCGGTGGGCGTACCGCCGCGCCCGGAAGGCGGCGGCGCGACGGGCGGATCGCCTGGAATGGCGGCGGGCCGATCTGCGTCGACGGCTCGAGCTGACCGATCAGCAGCAGGAGCAGTTCGACCGGCAGGTGCGCGAGTTGTGGCAGACGCTCTGCCAGCTCACGGGGACGCGGCCGGACGAGCTTGAATCGCGGCGGGCCGCCATCGTCCGGAGGGTGCACCGGTACAGGCTTGCGCACTGGAAGACGCGGCTTCGCCGCTGGACCGGCCAGGAAGGCGAGGGGGCGCCGCGCCTGAAGGACGTCTCGCATCACGCCGTCCGCGAGCAGCACCAGTCCCACATCGTGATCGAGGACGTTGACGAGCGGGCGCGATTCGCGATTCAAAGGATGATCGCCGCACCGGAGTCCGACGACGTCTGGGGCGCGGTCGAGATCGAGTTCGTCACTCGGAGGGATCGTCCCTGGTCGACGGTCGAAGTGGCCATCGATCATGGATCGCTGCCTTCGCCGCTGCGCCGCGACGAGGTCGCGACGCTGACCGTCGAGGACGTCGGCCGCCACGTCATCGGCAGGATGCGGCCCCGGTTGCTCAAGCGCCAGTGGGAGGCGCGCCCTCATCAGCGGCGACTCGAGACCGGTGAGATCGTGCACGACCTCGGCGGGTATCGCATCGACGACCCGATCGGCGCTACCGGCATCGAGCGGTCCATGGAGGCTCAGCTTCGAGGCCGCCGCGGCCAGGCGACGATCTATCGCGACGGCCGGCCATCGACACGGATCGATCCAGTGCCGGGCGGCGACGTCGTCACCACCGTTGACATCGCGCTGCAGGCCCGCATCCAGACCATGATGGATCCCGGCGATCCCAATGCCGGGCGCGCGGGCGCGGGTCTGATGCGCGCGTGGCCCTGGCATCGCCGCGACGGGATGCGAAGGGGCAAGCCGCTGCCGCACGTGGTCATCGATGGCCAGCCTCTTTGCGGCGCGGCCGTGGTGCTCGAGATCGCTTCGGGCGAGGTCCTGGCCGCGGTCAGCACCCCATGGGATCGCCCTGATTCGATCGAGGACGCCACCGACGCCGCCGTCGCATGGGATCGCATCAACGATCCATGGCGCAATCGCGTGGTCGCGAAGCCCTATCCGCCGGGATCGACCATGAAGCCGCTGATCCTCGCGTCGGCGTACACCCTGGGCGTGATCAGCCTGGGACAGCAGCTCGATTGCGCGCCGGGCTACCTGTACCCGGAAGCGCCGACCCGCTATCGCTGCTGGATCTACAACAAGGCGGATCGCCCCCATGATCCGATGGGTGGCGCCTGGGCGATCATGCAAAGCTGCAACATGTTCTTCTATCGGGTCGGCAAGCTGATGGGCCCGGAGCGCGTCGGCACGTGGCTCGGGCGCTTCGGCCTGGGCGCGGTCCGTGACGCCGGTATGGCCGAGCAGGTGGCCACGCACGGGGCGCGGGGGACGAGCGAGCGCGACGCGGTGCTGATGGCGATCGGCCAGGGACCGGTCGAATGGACGGTGCTCCAGGCGGCCGACGCCTACGCGACGCTGGCACGGGGCGGCGCGTACCGGCCCCCGACTTTCGTTCAGGGTCGAACGATCGAGACGACGGAGGACCGTGACATCAGGCTCGACCCGCGCGGCGTCGATATCGTGCTGGAGGGCATGCGCCTGGCCGCGTCCGACAGGCGCGGCACGGCGAGCCGTTTGCGCATCGAGCCCGGCCGGCCCGAGCCGACGTTCAACCTGCCCGGCGTCGAGATCTTCGCGAAGTCGGGAACGGCGCAGGCGCCCGACCTGCAGGTCAGCCTTGCCGAGGGTCAGCCGCGCGAGACGGTGCGGCAGGGCGACCACGGGTGGATGATCTGCATGGCGGGGCGGCCCGGCTCGTCGCGACCGCAGTACGTCATCGTCGTCGTAGTGGAGTTCGGCGGCAGCGGCGGATACGTTGCCGGCCCGATTGCCAACCAGGTCCTGCACGCGCTGCGGCATGAGGGGTACCTTTAGACACGCTGGCGCGCGTCGTCGAAGGTCGGAAAGTCGAAGGTCGGAAGGTCGAATGATGGCGGATCATTTGACCTTCGACTTTTGACCTTCGACTTTTGACCTTCGACCTATCACGCACGGGCCTTTGAGCCACGATCCGTCGCTGAACAACGCCGCAGTCTGACCGTCGCCCAATGTTCCGAGACTACCCCCGACTCGCCGCGCTGTTCCGGATGCATGCCGGGTGGTATGCGCTCGGGGCTGCGGTAGCGCTGACGCTCATCGGTGTCGAGGCGATTCGGACGGTGGAGCCGTACTGGGCGTCGCGTCAGACCGTCTGGTTCGTCGTGTCGCTGATGGTGTCGAGCCTCTGCCTGCTGCCCCGACCCCGATCCGTCGGGCTGGCCTCGTTCGCGCTGCTCGGCGCCTCGGTGCTGCTGCTGCTGATCCTCGTGATTCCCGGCATTCCCGAGACCATCGCGCCGAAGATCAACAACGCGCGATCCTGGATCGATCTCCAGGTCATCAAGTTCCAGCCGTCGGAGCTGGCCAAGGTCGCGTTCGTGCTGGCGATCGCGTGGTACCTGCGGTACCGCCGCTCCTACCGGACCATGCGCGGGCTGTCCGTCCCGTTCCTCATCATGCTGGCGCCGGTTGGCCTGATCCTGAAGCAGCCCGACCTCGGCACCGCGATGATCTTCATCCCGGCGCTGCTCGTCGTGCTCGTGGCCGCCGGGGCGCGCCTGAAGCACATCTCGGCCCTGCTGCTGGTCGGCGTCCTCGCGGCCGGCGCGGTCGTGGCGGCAATCTACGTGGCGCCGAACCTCGCCGACCAGGTGCTCAGCGATCGGCAGCAGGACCGGTTTCGCTCGCTGATCAGCGTGTTTCGCGGCGACGACCGGTACGCCCACTCGATCGGGTTCCAGCAGGACAAGTCCCGCGAGCTGATCGGCGCGGGCGGCATTCGCGGTTACGGCGCCGCCCGGTCGGCGCGCCTGATCCGCCTGCACGGGCTGCCCTTCGCATATCATGACATGATCTTCGCCGTGATCGTGAACCGGTGGGGATTGATCGGAGGTCTTCTCGTGATGGGGCTCTACCTGGTGATCGTGCTCTGTTTCGCGGCGATCGCGGGACGCAGTCGCGATCCGTTCATCCGGCTCGCCGTCATCGGGTTCGGCGGCGTCCTGTTCAGCCAGGCCGCGCTCAACATCGGCGTCAGCATCGGGCTGCTTCCCGTCACCGGGGTCACGCTGCCGTTCGTCTCGTACGGCGGCTCCAGCCTCGTGGTGACGTTCATGATGATCGCGCTGTCGATCAACTTCGCCTCGTACGCGCCCGCGACCCCGGCGCGCCCGAGCTTCGAGTTCGCGCAGGCCGGGTCATGATCGACGTCGACGGGGAAATTCGGCTTTCGACCTGGCTTCGTGAGATCGCCGGCGTCGGCGAGCGCCGATCCGAGCGGTTCGCCCGCCTCGGGATCCAGACCATCGGCGATCTCCTGCGTCACCTGCCGATGCGCTACGAGGAGCAGTCGGCCGAGTCGTCGATCGACGGCCTGGTGATGGGGGCCATCGGCTCGGCGCGCGGGACGATCGCGGCGTGCCGGCCGGTCGGAGGGCGTCGCGGCGGCCGCTCGCGCTTCGAAGCGATGCTCGAGGACCAGGGAGAGCGTCTCCAACTCGTGTGGTTCAACGCCGGCTACCTGCACCGTCAGATTCATCCCGGCATGACGATCCGCGTCCAGGGCAAGGTCGCGTCGTACGGCGACACGCCGCAGATGGTCAATCCCCGCTGGGAGAAGCTGGACGACCTCGAGCAGGTCGCGGCCCGCGGTGCGCGCCTGCGGCCGGTCTATCCGGCCACCGAGGACCTCGGCAGCGCGTCGATCGAGAAGCTGATCGCGGAGATCCTTCCTCGCGTTTCAGAACGCATCGTCGATCCGCTGCCCCTTCAGTTCGTGCAGGACCGGGCGATGGCGCCGCTTGCCGAGGCGATCCGGATGGCGCACCAGCCCGAGCACGAGGACGAGGCGGCGGCGGCCCGGCGGCGGCTGGCGTACAACGAGCTGCTGCTGGTTCAGCTCGCCGTGGCGCTGAAGCGCCATTACAACCGCCACGTCGTGACGGCACCGGCGCTGCGGTGGTCGGACGCGATCGACCGGCACATCCGCGAGCGTTTCCCGTTCGAGCTGACCGACGCCCAGGATCACGTCGTCCGGGAGATCGCCGGCGACCTGCAGCGCGAAGAGCCGATGAACCGCCTGTTGCAGGGCGACGTCGGCTCCGGCAAGACCGTCGTCGCGCTGTACGCGCTGCTGATGGCCGCGGCGAGCGGCAACCAGGGCGTCCTGATGGCGCCGACGGAGGTGCTGGCCGAGCAGCACTTTCTGAACGTCAGCGCGATGCTCGAAGGCGCGCCCGTGCGCCTCGAACTGCTCACGGCGGGCGTCGCCGCCGCCGGCACCGCGGCGCGGCGACGGATGCTCGAAGAGATCGGCGAGGGCGCGATCGACATCGTGATCGGGACGCAGGCGCTCGCCACCGAGGCAACGCGGTTTCCGCGTCTTGCCGTCGTCGTGGTCGATGAGCAGCATCGTTTCGGCGTCATGCAGCGCGCGGCGCTGCGGGCGCAGCTTGACGATTCCGGAGACGGCCCTGGACGCGTGCCGCACCAGCTCGTGATGACGGCCACGCCGATTCCCCGGACGCTCAGCCTCACCGTGTTCGGCGACCTCGACGTCTCGACGATCCGGCGGCCGCCGCCGGGCCGACAGCCGATCGCCACGCGAAGCGTCGGCAACGACAAGACCGACGAGGTGTACGGGTTTCTGGCCGGACGGCTTGCCAAGGGCGAGCAGGCGTACGTCGTCGTGCCGGCGATCGAAGGCGAGGAGGACGACGAAGGTGCAGACGAGGCGCGGCCGAAGGTGAAAGCATTCACGCCCGGCCCGCCGCTCAAGAATGTGGCCGAGCATGCGGCGTGGCTGCAGAAGCGCCTGGACGGCTTCGACGTCGGCACCATGCACGGTCGCATGCCGCGGCGCGAACGCGAAGTGATCATGCAGCGGTTCCGTGAAGGCGAGATTCATGTCCTGGTCGCCACGACGGTGATCGAGGTCGGCGTGGACGTGCCGAATGCGACGGTCATGGTCGTCGAGCATGCCGATCGCTTCGGACTCGCCCAGCTTCACCAGCTGCGCGGGCGCATCGGGCGAGGGACAGGGCGCCGCACGAGCGTCTGCGTCTACATCGCCGATCCCCAGACCGACGAGGCGCGGCGCCGCCTGGAGGCGATCGTGTCGACGACGGACGGGTTCCGGATCGCCGAGCAGGACTTCGAGATTCGCGGCATGGGGGAGTTCTTCGGCACGCGGCAGCACGGTGACGCGCCGCTGCGCGTCGCGCGCCTCCCGCGTGACATGGCCCTGCTGCGCATGGCGCGTCGGGACGGTGCCGACATCGTCGAGGGCGACCCGCAGCTGACCGATCCCACCCATCGCAGCCTCCGCCATCTGCTCGTTCGCCAGTACGGCGAGATGGTGGGGCTGGTCGACGTCGCTTGAGGGGAAGAAGACAGAAGATAGAAGATAGGCAGAAGACAGTAGACTCTTCCGCCGTAGCTTCTTGCCGCGGTGACGAGAAACTGACGAACCGCGGATGAACACGGATTCTTTTTCCTGTTTCATCCGTGTCCATCCGTCCGCCTGCGGCGGCTCCGTGGTTCCTGAGTGTTGCGGCTCGGCCGCGTTGGGCGATAGGCGTCTGCAGAGGCCGTCGATTCTGGCAACCTCATCGGGCTCGATCCGATATAACCCGAAACCGAAGCCCGCGATGCCGGCGTGCCGCGCAGCAGCACGCGCACGACGCTCTCACGTTCGCCTTCTGCCCTCTGAACCCAGACCGCTTCCGGAATGCACGAACACCTTCGACATCGGCTGCTCGGCTGGTGGGCTGGGCTCATCTCCCGCCGATGCGGATCGATCCTGTTCGTGGCGCTCGCCGCGGCCGTCGGCTCGGTCATGATCACCCTGGTCGGCCTGCCCCTGGCCGGCATCGAACCGCTGACATTTCAGTCCGATCGAAACGAGCTGATCGATCCCGAGCTGGACTGGAACCGTCGGTACGTCACGTGGCTCAGCGAGATCCACGGGGCGCACGGCCTTTACGTCGTGATCGATCCCGGACCGACCGACGCGCCGGAATTCGAAGCGAATCGCGCGCAGGCGCGCACGTTCGCCGACGATCTGGCCGCGCGATTGCTGTCCGACGGCCATGTCGAGACGGTCGTGTGGCGTTTTCGTCGTGATGAATTCAGCCCCCGCGCGCTGCGGCTGCTTCCCGAGCCGCAGTTCAGCGAGGCGCTCGCGGAGATTCGCCGTGCGCGGCCGATGCTCGAAGCCGCATCGCCGAACGACCTGATGCTGGTCGCGCTGCGCGAGATGGGCGGTCAGGATCAGGAGCGACTGCTGAATGACCCGACCACGCCGCAGTCGATCGCCGACCTGGCCCGAGTGGTCCGGTCCTGCACGCAGGCCCTGACCGACGACTCGATGACGGCCGAGCAGTTTGCCTGGTCGATGCCGGGCGACGCGCGCCATGAGTGGACTTACCTGGAGACGGGGCGCCTGCTGGTGATGCGCGTGTCGCCGCAGCGCGACGAGGGATCGCTCAGCGCCGTGAAGGCGTCGATCGCGTCGGTGCGCCGTGCCATCTCCGAAGGCCTGCCGGCGTGCCCGGGCGTCGAGGCCGGTCTGACGGGCATCGAGGTCGTCGAAGCGGATGAGACCACGGCCGCGACGCGCGACAGTGCGGTCGCCTCGATCTTCGCGGTCGCGCTGATCACCGTCCTGATCATCACCGCGTTTGCCGGGTGGCGCATTCCGTTGATGGCGATCCTGTCGCTGCTCGTCGCCGTCGCATGGTCGTTCGGCTACCTGACGATCGCGATCGGCCATCTCCAGGTGATCAGCGTCGTGTTCACGGTGATCCTGCTGGGTCTCGGGGTGGCATACGGGGTGCACGTCGCGTCTCGGTTCGAGCTGATCCGGCACGACTACGCGGACGGGTTCGGCGGACTGCGATCGGCGCTGCGCGAGAGCCTCGAGTCGATGGGGCCCGGCGTGATCACCGGCGCGGTCACGACCGCGGCCGCGTTCTGCACGACGATGCTGACAAGGTTCGTGGGCGTCGCCGAGATGGGACACATCGCCGCCGCGGGCATCATCCTGTGCCTCGTGTCGATGCTCACGGTCTTCCCGGCGCTGCTTCGCGCCTGGACGCCCCGGCACCATCACCATGTCCCGATGCTCGACCGCACGCTGCACCTGTTCGAGGACAAGTGGGTGATGCCGTTCGTCCGCAGGCCATGGGTGACGCTGAGCATCGGTGCGCTCGTCACCGTGGCTTCGCTCGTTGCCGCGTCGCGCATGCAGTTCGACTATGACCTCATGAAGCTGCAGCCAGCGGGTATCGACAGCATCGAGTGGCAGCAGCGCATCAGCGCGTACGGCGGCAGATCGATCTGGACCGGCATCAGCATCGTGGAGAACCTCGACGCCGCGCGGCAGCGCATCGAGCGCTTTGCGGCCCAGCCGACCATCCGACCCGAGTTCGGGGGCGTGGGCATGCTCTTTCCGCCGGACGAGGCGTTGCGGATGACGAGGATCGGCGGGCTGCGCGACGAACTGGCCCCCTGGCTGGAGAAGCCGCCGGTCGCGGCCGGCGCCAACGATGCCGGAGTGCTGATCGCCGGGCTGACCGCGGTGCGGCTGGGCGTGTCGGCTCAGCTGACCGGCGCGATCCCCGACGCGATTCGAGGTGAGCTGCAGGCGCTGGTGACCGAGATCGACGAACTGCAGAAGGCGTGGCTGGGCATGGACGCGGCCGGGCGCGCCGCCGGCTCGCGGCGGCTGGCCGGGCATTACGCCCGATGGCGTCAGACGCAGGCGCAGGCCATCGCGTCCGCGCTGGATCCCGCGCCGATCGGACTCGACGACGTGCCGCCGGCGCTGATCGAGTCGTACGTGTCCCAGGACGGGCGCCTGGCCATCGAGGTGCAGCCCCGGCTGGATGACGCGCAGGCGCAGCGAGACGGCCCGCTTCATCCGTTGTTCCTGGGACGCTTCCATCACCAGATGACGCAGGTCGATCCGGAGATCACTGGCACCGCGGTGCAGATCTACCGCTCCGGGCAGCTGATCTGGTGGTCGTACCGGCAAGCCGCACTGTGGGCACTGATCGTCGTGTTCGTCCTGGTCGTCATCGATTTCCAGAACTTCCACGATGCGCTGCTGAGCGTGCTGCCCGTGGCCGTGGGATTCGCGACGACCTTCGGTGTCATGTGGCTCGCGGGCATGACGATCAACCCGGCGAATATCATCGTGCTGCCGCTCATGTTTGGCATCGGCGTCGACTCCGGCGTCCACATGCTGCACCGCTGGCGCCAGGACCCCGTCGGCCGACCCCTCGGACTCACCGGCGGCACGGGCAAGGGCATCACGCTGACCAGCCTGACCGCCATGATCGGCTTCGGATCGCTGATGATCGCGAAGCACCGCGGCATCGCCAGCCTCGGATTCGTACTCACGCTCGGCATCGCCATGACGATGCTCGCGTGCTGGACGATGCTGCCGGCCTATCTCGAGCTGCGGTCGCGGGGCGATGCCGGAAAGCAGGACGCCGCATCGGTGGAGGAACCGCTCGATGAGGCGCCGGATGCGGCGCCGGCGCGCGTCGCCGGGTAAGAGAGGAAGACACTGACTCTTATTCAGCCCTTCTTCACCAGGACGACGCGTTCGATGAGTATGGCATTGGCCTGATCCGGCAGGCCGTGTTTAAAGGCCGGGCCCTCGAATTTGACGTGTACCCAGATATCAAAGGTTTGACCGAGGTCGAATGGGTCACAGGCGTTGTTCACGTTCAACTGCAGAGCCGGTTCATAGAACCAGAGGAAACTCGTGAGGCCGAGTGCGTACGTGCCGAACTGATACCAATGGTATCCCGACCCGGCAATGTCTCCCATCTCGATCGACTCAATGGTCGGTTCGTGGCCTGTGGCCTTCCTGTTGTGGTCGTGCAGATCAAGCCGCAACGGGTGTGTCATCGCCTTGATCTCTGCATCGGTAAGGACGCTGCGGTTGGCAATGCCGCTCTCAGCCTCTTCGACCTCGACCACCTCGGTGCCTTCGCGCGTATATCCAAAGGCGTCCGCCGCGTATTGGAAACAGGCGTCGTCAGGAAGGTCTGCGAACTTTTTTGGCCGCGCAACAATAATCAGTTTCCGGCGCAGAGCGGTGGTGATGCTGTCGAGGAAATCCCTTCGTTGGTATTCCCGGACCTCCCGACCGGACGGGCCGGGATCATTCGCGTCTACACGGAGCGACCATTGTTCATCGTAGGTCTGCCTGACGCGTTCGGCGATCTGCTCACGGTCAAACGGGATATCGTCCGGCTTGTTGCCGCCTTCGATCCATTCGCGATACAGCTTGGGAAACAGGATCACGGTCGCCTTGTCCACGCCCATGCGTGCGTGCCGCACGCGCTGGAAAAGCACTGGCGAATCCTTCACGGCCGCCTCAGCCTGGACAAACAGAGCCTGGGCCTGCCTTAGGAACGGAA
>NYZC01000018.1 GCA_002686995.1 Phycisphaeraceae bacterium
CCGCGCTCCCGACAGACCCAGAGCGGACCTGGAGGTCCGCGCTCCCATCAGAGCAGATTGCTCCACACGCTCTGGGATCCGTGCTCCCCCAGACTCGGCTACTTCCTTCGCTTTCGCACCAACGACTTCACCATCGTGTCGGTCGTGACTCCGGCCAGGATGACGACCCCGATGATGACGAACTCGAGCTGGGTGGGGATGCCGATCATGTTGATGGAGTTGTAGAGCACCCGCATGACGGCGGCGCCGATGACCACGCCGAAGATCGATCCTTCGCCGCCGCGAAGCGAGCAACCCCCGAGGACGGCGGCGGCGATGGCGTACAGCTCGTAGAAGTTGCCGTGGATCGGAGGCTGGATGGTCCCGACGTCCAGCGCAAAGAGAATCCCGCCGATGCCCGCGAGCGTCGAGCAGATGACGTAGGCGAGGATGGTCATCCGGTCGGTGCGGATGCCGCTGTAGCGTGCGGCCTCCTCGCTGTGACCCAGTGCGAGCAGGTGGCGTCCCCAGATCGTGAGGTTGAGGAACCCGGCGGCGAGGAGCGCGAGGCCGACCATGATGAGGAAGGGGAGGGGGACGTCGACGAAGGCCCAGAAGTCGATGGCGACAGGTTCTCCGGCCTCCAGGACCTGCTCGCCGGTGGCGGAGTCGACCAGGTGGGAGCTCCATCTACCTTCCGCGATCCAGTTCGTGCCCGGCAGCGGAACCGACATCGGCTGGCTCTTCGCGAGCTGCCGCAGTCCTTCGTCGTGCTCCGGCTCGAAGCCGAAGATCGCATCCCTCGTCAACCAGCGGGCGACCCCGCGGTACACGAGGAGCCCGCACAGGGTCACGACGAATGGCTGCAGCTTCGCCTTGGTTACCAGGAGTCCATGGACGAGCCCGATCGCCACGGACAACCCGATCACGGTCAGGATGGTCTGAGGGACGGACCATCCCCATCCGTTCTTGGCCAGCGGCGCGAGCCCGGCCGCCATCACGCTGCCGATGAGTCCGACCACGGATCCGATCGAGAGGTCGATTCCGCCGGTGATGATGACGAACGCCACCCCGATGCTGATGATCCCGAACAGCGCAGTTCGCTGGAGCAGGTTGCCCAGGTTGAACTCGAGGCAGAACCGCGGGGCGATGATGCTCGTGACGAGCATGATCACGAGGAGCAGCAGCAGGATTCCGAGCGCCTTCTTCATGCTGCGCTGCCTCCGCCCGTCGCGAGGTGCATGACGGCTACCTCGCTGAGCTGGTCGCGGCTCAGCTCTCCCTTGAGCTGTCCCTCGTGCATGACGAGGACGCGATCGGCGATACCCAGGATCTCCTCCATCTCACTGGAGACGAAGAGGACCGCGACGCCGTCGGCGGCGAGGCGGTCCATGAGCGCATAGATCTCGGCTTTGGCCCCGACGTCGATACCGCGGGTGGGTTCGTCGAGCACGAGCAGCTTGGGTTCGGTGGCGAGCCACTTGCCGAGCACGACCTTCTGCTGGTTGCCACCGGAGAGGTGGCGCGTGAGCTGGCGGTCCGTGGGTGTCTTGATCTGGAGACGCTCAACCATGTCTCGCGACCGAGCGCGCTCTTTCCGGCTGTCGCGGAGACCGAAGCGTGCGTCATGCTGCAGACACACCAGCCCGACGTTGTCGCGGACGGACATCTCGATGACGAGTCCTTGCTGCTTGCGGTCTTCCGGCACGAGGCCGAGGCCCGCGGCGATGGCGTCGGTCGGCGAACGGAGCCGGACCGCGCGGCCGTCGATGCGCACCTGGCCGGCCAGCGGTCGGGTCACGCCGAACAGCGTCTGGACGAGCTCGGTCCGCCCCGCACCGACCAGCCCCGCGACGCCCACGACTTCACCGGCGCGCACCTCGAATGACAACGCGTGATCGGGGAACGCGGGCGTGCGGACGCCGTCCACCTCCAGGACACGATCCCCGGCGTCATGGGGCGAGCGCACGTAGAACCCGGACACGTCGCGGCCGACCATGAGCTGGACCATGCTCCCGTGGTCGATCTGGCTCTTGGCGAGCTCCCCGGCGATTCTCCCGTCCCGCAAGACGACGACCCGGTCGCAGAGGGTCTGCACCTCGCTCAACCGGTGCGACACGTAGACGATGCTCACGCCTTGTGTGCGCAACTCCTTGATGACGCGGAACAGGTTCTGGCTCTCCCCGGTGGACAGGCTCGACGTGGGCTCGTCCATGATGATGATGCGCGCATCGACCGAGAGCGCCTTCGCGATCTCGACCATCTGCTGGCGTCCGGTCGAGAGTCGTTCGACTCGCGCGCGCGGCGAGGAGTCGAGCCCGATCCGGTCCGTGACTGCCTTGGCCTCGCGCCGCATGCGCGCGCCGTCGATGATGCCGAGCTTCCCATGGGGCTCGCGGCCCAGGAACACGTTCGACGCGACGTCGAGGTTCCCCGCGAGGTTGAGCTCTTGGTGCATGAGCGCAATGCCGAGGTCCAATGCGTCGCGGACGGTGTCGATCCGGACGGGGCGGCCACCGACCTCCAGCGTGCCGCGATCGGGGGGTTGCACGCCGGCGAGGATCTTCATCAGCGTGCTCTTGCCCGCGCCGTTTTCGCCGATGACGCCGAGCACCTCGCCCTCGCGGATCTCCAGATCAACGCCATCCAGCGCCACGACACCCGGGAATGACTTGCCGAGCCTCCGGGCGGAGAGGAGCGGCGCGGCGGCGGTCTCATTCATGATCGCGGTTCGGGAGGGCGCTCAGTTGGTGCCGAGGCGAGCTTTGAGCTGATCCCAGAACTCGTCGAGGTTGGCCTTCTTGACCGACCGCGCCGGGATGTCGAAGAACTTGTTCTCCGGCAGCACGGACTGGTCGTCGCGGGCGAGCGCCGCAAGGATGCGGACCGACTCGTAGCCGTAGCGATAAGGGTCCTGGACGATGGTGCCGTGCACCGTGCCGTCCCGAATCCCGGCGAGCGTCTTGTCGTCCTCGTCGAAGGCCACGACCTTGATCTGGTTCAGCTTGTTCGCGCCCTTGATCGCCTCGAGGCACTGCGGCGGGTTGTAGGCGAACAGGCCGACCATGCACGCGAGGTCGGGATGCCGGGCGA
Organism: Phycisphaeraceae bacterium; assembly: GCA_002686995.1. Classification (GTDB taxonomy): domain Bacteria; phylum Planctomycetota; class Phycisphaerae; order Phycisphaerales; family Phycisphaeraceae; genus NYZC01. The sequence continues at coordinate 3,073 of NYZC01000018.1, forward strand.
TGGTGTCCTCTGCGTTCGCCTTCGCTTTCGCGTTGTTGAAGTTGTCCGTGCGGGTGTCGAGGATCGTGTACTTGTCGTTGCTGACCGGCTCTCCGGGGGCGTCCCAACGCTTGGGGTCGTGCGAACGGTCCATCAGCTCGTCGATGAGTCCCTGCCGGCGTCCCTTGGCGTTCGCCTGTGAGAGCCGACCGACGAAGATCATGATCTTGCCGCCGTTCGGCACGGCCTCCTTCACGAGCTTGCCGCACATGCGACCCGCGTCGTAGTTGTCCATGCCGACATAGCAGAGCCGCTTGCTGGACGGGGCATCCGAGTCCTGGGTGATGGTCGGACAGGTCTCCTGACACTGGTTGACCAGGTCGGTCTGGTGCTCGCCGTGGATGGGGGAGACCGCGATTCCCTGTACGCCCTTGGCGATCAGGTTCTCGAGCATCTCCTTCTGTTCCTGCGCCAGCGCGTTGGGTGGCATCAGGACGTCGACCTCGACGTCGAATTCCTTCGCGGCCGCCTCCGCGCCCTTCTCGGCGATGGTCCAGAACGACGCGACGCCGTTGGTGACGTAGGCGACCGTGATCTTGTTCGACTTCTCGCCGCAGCCACCGAGCCCGGTGGCCAGCAGTCCCACGAGGACGACGAGGACGAGGTTGCGACTCGTATTCCGATTCAGTTTCGATCGCGTCATGGTCAACCCACCGTCATTCCACCGTTGATGCAGATGTTCTGTCCCGTGACGAACGCCGACGCCTCGCTCGCGAGGTAGACGACCGTTCCGCACACGTCGTCCGGTACGCCCCAGCGGTCCATCGGGATGAGGGCGCGGTAGCCGTCCTTCTCTTCCTGGGGATCGTTGTCGTGACGTTCCACCGGGATCCAGCCGGGGCTCATCATGTTCACGGTGACATTGAACGGGGCAAGCTCCGTCGCCATGCTCCGCGTCCAGCCGTTCTGGCCTCCCTTCGCCGCGACGTACGCCGAGAAGTCGCCGCACCCGCGCTGGAACACCTCGGAGCCGATGTTGACGATGCGACCCCAGCGTTGCTCCTTCATGTGGGGGAGCAGGCGGCGGGCGATGAGGAAGGGCGACTTGATGAAGAAGTCGAGCATGGACTGGTAGAAGTCCCAGTCGTACTCCTCGATGGGCAGGTGCGGCTGATCACACGTCGCATTCACGACGACGATGTCGACGGGGCCGAGCTCGCGCTCGCACTCGGTGACCATGCGGTCGACGTCGTCGGCATCGATCGCGCTGGCGCGCACCATGATCCCCTCGGAGCCTTGCGCGCGGAAGTCGGCCAGCGCGGCCTCGGCCTTCGCGTCGTCGTTGTAGTAGTTGAGGCAGACCTTCGCGCCGGCGGCGCCCAGCGCCATGGCCATCGAGCGTCCGAGGCCCTTTGAGCTGCCGGTCACGAGCGCGACGCGGCCGTTGAGATCGAATCCGGAGGGTGGCATCAAGCGGGACTTCCTGGGTCGAGGGGCGGTCAGGTTAGCATGATGCCTGCGGGACGATCCTCGTCCTCGAGAACCCGAACCATGTTGATTCGACGGAACCTCGCTGGTGTCGTCGTGCCGTCGTTCGCGTTCGCCCAAGCGGCGTGCGCAAGGGACGCCGCGGAGTCTCGACCTCCGCGCACGGCGAAGGCCGAGCCAGCGCCCGAACCGCGGCCCGCGGGTTCCCGATGCGTCATGTCACGGCAAGCGCGGGATGCGCGCAGCCGCCACTGACCGGAAGAAGGGAAGACAACATGAAGTACTGTCTTGTCCGCGGGACGCTCGGTCTGACCCTCGGGCTCCTGGTGACGGGGTCGATCGTGGCGCAGTGCAATCCCATCGGGATCGAGAGCTTCGAGACCGCGACGCCGACGACCACGTCCGAGTGCAGCACCATCAGCCCCGGCACGTTGCCCGTGGGGTGGGCGCAGGGCGCCGGGACGACGAGCGCGTGGCGGGTGTTCTCCGGCCCGACTCCGTCCGGGAGTACCGGACCCCAGGGCGATCACACGACGGGCGCCGGCAACTACGTGTACGTCGAGGTCAGCGGTTGCAACACGGCGTTCGGATACCTGGAACCGCCGTGCTTCGATGCGACGGGCGTCCAGAACCCCACGCTCTCGTTCTGGTACCACATGTACGGTGCGACGATGGGTTCGCTCAGCGTGCAGGAGCAGGATGCGCAGGGGGTCTGGCAGACCATCTGGACGCGGGTGGGTGATCAGGCCGACGCGTGGCACCTCTCCCTGGTTCCGATCACGCCGGTGAACGACGTCGCCCGGTTTCGTTTCTTCTACGTGCGCGGTGCGAACTTCACGGGTGACTGCTGCCTCGACGACATCGCGTTCGGCGAACCCACGACCGGGGGCAACTGCGTGCTCCCGGGCGACCAGGACTTCGAAGGCGCCACCGTGGCGCCGCAGCTGATCTGCGGCCAGGGCGATCCCGGCGGGCTGCCGACGGGCTGGGTGAACCTCGCGAGCAACGTCACTCATTGGCGCGTGAACTCCGGGTCCACGCCGTCCGGCGGCACGGGGCCGAGCGGCGACCACACCACCGGGTCCGGCAACTACATCTACGTCGAGACCAGCGGGTGCACGCCGGGCGCAACCGGAGTCGTCGAGACGCCATGCTGGACCTCAGCCGGGATCACGGCTCCGACGTTGGAGTTCTGGTACCACATGTACGGCCAGGACATGGGGACCCTGGAGGTCCAGCAGCACGACGGCGCCGGCAACTGGAACCCGGTCTGGACCATCGGCGGCGACCAGGGCAACCAGTGGCACCAGGCCGCCGTCCTCATCACTCCCATCGGTGGCCTCGTGAGGATCCGGTTCCACTACGAGCGGGGCGCCAACTTCCGCAGCGACTGCGCGATCGACGACGTGCGGTTCGGCGAGCCGTCGCCGGGCGACTGGGAGATCAACCTTCCGGGGGCGCGGCTGGATGTCGACGGTGCCATCGGCTCGACGCTCTTTCCCGTCCAGCTCCAGCGGTGTACGACCGAGGAGGCCGACCTCAACCTCGCGAGCACCAACGTCGGGCTGCCGTTCGACATCGCGGTGACCGGACTGCCCATCGTGCCGGCGAGCGGAGGCGGCCTCACGACGCCCAACGGGCAGCACATCAACCTCAACCTGTTGTCGGCGGTGTGGATCTACGGCGGGGGAACCCTGAGTCTCACCACGCCGTTCCCTGGCAACTTCACGCTCCCGATCCTGACCGCTCCATTCCTCGCGACGGCGTCGACGCAGATGTTCGTGGTCGACCCCGGGCATGCGGACGGTGTCTCGTTGAGCCAGGCGACGCAGATCGACACCGTCGCGGCCTCCCCGTTGCCGGGGCCGACGACGGACGAGGAGATCGTCACGATCCCGCTGCCGGGACTGCCGCTCTGCGGGCCGTCGACGCTGCCGTTCTACGGGACGGCGTACGCGAGCCTCAACGTCCACTCCAACGGCCGCGTCAGCTTCGGTCCGTTCGGCACGGTCGACTTCTCGGCGAGTCCTGCCGAGGCCAGGCTCGGCGTACCGTTCGTGGGTTTCTGGACCGACCTCGACGCGAGCTTCGGGACCATCACGGTCCAGAGCCCGGACCAGAACATCGTGGAGGTCGCGTACCAGTCCGTGCGGTACTTCGACGAGACGACGTCCGTGTCCTTCGTCGTGAGCTTCGACGCAGCGCAGGGCACCGTGACGCTGGACGGGTTGTCCGGGATCCCCGTCAACCCGGTCACCGGCGTGCTCACGACGGCGGGCGACCGGCAGTTCCTCGGCATCAGCGGGGGAGGAGTCATGGCCGCCACCGACGGGGGCCCCGTGCTCTTCTCGCCGGGCGGGTCAGGCTCGGCCGCAGCCGCCGACATGATCTACGACTTCCACGACCACCTCGGCGCAAACCCCGCCCTGGTCCCGTCGCTGGGCACGACGTCCCTCAACCGGATCGTCTTCACCCCGGCCCCCCCCAACTACACCTGGATGGGCTTCTGACGCGCCCCCCCCCGAGCCTCAACACCTGGGCGCCACCTCCGTCCCCACCGAGCGTCCGGGAGCGCGGACCTCCAGGTCCGCTCTGCATTCGTTTCCGACGTCGTCGACGCCACCGAACCGGGGCAGGTTCAAACCAAGACCCGAAAGCACACCCGAAATTCCCGCCTCCGAAGACACCACATCGCCCGTGCGCTCCGCCCCGATTGGACACTACCTGTACCGCAAGCACCGATCTTGCGCATGGCACCATTACACGGCGAAACGCCCTTCGGACCAGGCTCGAACCAAGAGGTCGCCGATCGCTCCGCGAGTCGCCTCCGAAAGCCGCAACTTCCGAATACCCGCAACTCCAGAAGATCTGCAAAACTCCCTACTTACGATCTGTACAACGAACTTTCCGCCGGGTAGTGTACAACGAACTTTCCGCCGGGTAGCGTCATCCTCGTTCCGACCCTTGCTCGGCTTCCCACACTCTTCCCCCACCACGCTCGAGAATCAGTTCATGGCCGTCCGTTGTTCTCCAACGCGGGTTCTACCCGTTCGGGAAACCGATCTGTCGAGTGGTGCGCGGGCAGGGCGCAGTTAAGGGAGCACAGCGAAAGTGTCGAGATGTTCTGACAGGCGTTCTTCGCTCAGCCGAGCGAACGTGAGATTCACGACGCACGAGAGGTCCGAACCCGATCAGAGGGAGAAGGCACGCGCGTCGAACGGTGGCTTGGCCGTTCAGGACCACCGGGAAGGAGTTCCGAAGACATGACCACGCTGAAGACGATTCTCCGCAAGGGGCGATGGGCTTGGTTGCTGCCCTTGGTTGTCGTGTTGGGGTCCGCCGGAGTGATGGGGGCGAGTGCCCCGACACCCGGAGGTGGGCACGGTGCCGTTCCGCAGCAACCCGGCGGGGGCATCAATCCCTTCACGCTGGACAAGATGCCACCCCCACCGCCGAACCCAGGCCCACCCCCAAAGCCCAAGCCAGACATCTCCATTCCCCATCCCGTTCCCCCTGCCAGTCCTATTCTCTAGAGACAGAAAACAAGCCCACGGTCGTATCAACGTGGCAACGAATAGCGCTCCGCGCCAGGCGTAGAAGAGGGTCTGGCGTAGCAATAAGGAGCTCGAATTAGCAATACAGCTCGCGGAAAAGGGAACGTGCTGAGTTACTCAAGATGTCGATTCCCTCTACCGATCTCCGAGGCGCTAAGTCACCGTTCCTGCGCCTCTGTGTTCCCTTCATCCTGGCGACGTCGCTCGCCGGCTGCGGGAGCATCCCGCCCCCCACGCCCCCCGACGAGCTCTCCGAGTTCGAGAAGGCCGGGCCGTACGTGCCCGTCGTTGATCGCAGCGCGCTCGTCGCCGCCAGGCTCCCCTCCGGGCCCTATCGCGTAACCGCCGGCGACATCCTCCAGCTCGAGATGCCGGTCGTCATGCGGGCACTCTCACCCGTGGCCACGACGCAGGGGCCAGCAGCCCAGGTGCCAGCACCCCACGTCTGTCGCGTGACCTCCGCGGGCAAGATCACCCTGCCCACGGTCGGAGAGATCGACGCCGCCAGCAAGACCCTGGAAGAGATCGAGTCCGCGGCGGTCGCGGCCTACCACCCCAAGTACACCGTCCACCGCCCCTCCGTCGTGGCCACCGTACGCGACCACGTCACGGTCAAGGTCTCCGTCGTCGGCGCAGTAACCTCACCCGGCATCCACTCCCTCACCAGCGACGAGAAGTCCCTGGTGGGCGCCTTGATGAAGGCCGGAGGCATCGTCGCGTCCGGCGCCGGCGCTATCCGGATCATCGGCCGGCCCGGCGACGACGCCGCGAAGCCGATCGTGCTCCCCGTGCAGGGCCTGAACGTCGCCTTCGCCGACCTGGCCCTCGAAGGCGGCGAGACCATCGAGGTCCTGCGCCTCGACCCCCAGGTCTTCACCGTCGTCGGGCTCGTCTCCACACCGGGCACCTATCCCTATCCCCCTGGCGCCCGATTCACCCTCCTACATGCCATCGGCTTCGGCGGTGGCCTGGACATCATCTCCCGCCCCCGCTACGTCCAGGTCTTCCGACAGGACGCGACCGGAAAAATCCTCGCCGCCACCTTCGACCTCGACGAGACCTGGAAGGTCGCCGCCGCCCTCCAGATCAAGCAAGGCGACATCGTCGCCGTGGTCGACACGCCCACTACCCAATTCCGCCGGTTCATTTCGGGGCTCTTCACCGGTGGCGTCATCGCCAGCGCGGCCCTCAACCTGAACCGCAACGACTGACCCAGAGCAGAATCGAAGCACGAACTCCATGGAACCTCTGCCGGCTGAAAACTCGA
>NYZC01000019.1 GCA_002686995.1 Phycisphaeraceae bacterium
AGTCGAAAGTCGAAAGTCGAAAGAACCTGACTCCGGCCGGCGCGGTGGGGCATCGACGGTTCCGCCTTCGACCTTGGACCTTGGACCTTGGACCTTGGACTTCTCGTCGCCGTGACGAGAAGTTACGCCGAAAGAATCTAATGCGGCCCTAGGCTGCCGTTCGTGCCGCACCGTCATGATCGATCGGCAGACTGAGCGTGAACGCGCTTCCCCCACCGGGTTCGCTCTCGACGGAAAGCGTGCCGCGCAGCAGGGAGGTCAGCTCGCGGCAGAGCGCCAGTCCGAGTCCCGTGCTGCCCTCGCGGCGCACGCCGTCGACCTGGTGAAACTTCTCGAAGATCATCTCGTGCTGATCGGGCGAAATGCCGATGCCGGTGTCGCGCACGTCGAAGTGGATGTGGCCGCCGTCGCGCCGGACGCGCAGGGTCACTTCGCCTTCGTCGGTGAACTTGATCGCGTTGCTCACGAGGTTGATCAGCACCTGCTTGATCCGGTCCGGATCCGACCTCATCACCGGAAGATCGTCGGCGCGCTCCAGCCTGATCGGCACGGGGTAGCGCTTCTGCGCCGCGACTGACTCCATGAGCCCGGCGACCTGCTCGAACAGCTCGAACGGATCGAAAGCGCAGCTGCAGATCCGCATTTCACCCGCCTCGACCTTGGCGATGTCCAGCACGTCGTTGATCAGCGTGCGCAGGTGCTGACCGGCGGCGCTGATGCGCTCGAGCCGATTCACCTGGTGATCCGACAGGGGATGCTTGTGCTGCCGTCCGAGCAGGCCGTCGGAGAAACCGATGATCGCGTTGAGCGGCGTGCGCAGCTCGTGGTTCATGCCGGCGAGGAACTCGCTCTTGGCTCGGTTCGCGCTGACCGCGGCATCGGTAAGTTGCTGCTGCCGGGCCGTCATGTCGTTCAACGCCACGATTCGTTTGCGCAGTTCGAGCTGCGAAATGACCTGCCGCGCGAGCATCTGCAGTGCCGTTGCCCGTCTGCCTTCGAGAACCCTCGATGTGCCGTCCATGACGCAGAGTGCTCCGAGGACATGTCCGTTCGGCGCGATCAGCGGCACCCCCGCATAGAAGCGGATCGCAGGGTGGTCGAGCACGAGAGGGTTGTCCGCAAACCGCTTGTCATGGCCCGCGTCGGATACGAAGAGAATCCGGTCGGACAGGATGGTATGGGCGCAGAACGCATCATCGCGCGGCGTCTCGTCGATGTCGATGCCGACCTTCGCCTTGAACCACTGTCGGTGCTCGTCGATCAGAGAGATGATCGCGATCGGCGTATCGCAGATCTGTGATGCGAGAGAAACCAGGTCGTCGAACGCGCGCTCGGCCTCGGTGTCGAGAACGTCGTAGTCCCGAAGCGTCTGCAGACGCTCTGGCTCGTCGGGGGGTAACGGAGCCTTCATGCCGTCCTCCAGGCGCGACCGCGAATCGCCACGCTTTCACGGACCCGGGTGAGGGGCCCTCGCGAGTATCGACGTTCACCTGTGTGAACCTTAGAGTCTGGATCGACCGGTTCTGGCGATTATTCGATCCGCGCACGTCCGATATCACGGCGGCGCCTGAACTGAGGGGCCGGAACAGCCGATGACGCGATCATGGCACGGGAGAACGGCCGAAGCCGGCGTCGCCACGAGCGCATCAAGCCGGGCAAGTTTCTGAGTTGTCCGCTCGGGGAGCTGATGGACGTCTCCGTGTCCGGTCTGCGGCTGTCGTGCACGGGCAAGCCGCCGGTCGAGCCGAAGCAGCGCCTGAGCCTGACCATCAATTCCCAGTACCAGAAGATCAGCCTCGAGGGACAGGTCGTGCGCGTCGTGCGCAAGGGCTTTCGCCGATACGAGATCTCGATGCGGTTCGTCGACATGACGCCCCAGAAGGAGCAGGTCGTCGAGAACCTGGCCCGGCACGGGTACTACGAGAGGCAGGCCCGGGGACCGAGGCCGGCGCAACCGGCCGGGGCGGCCGGGGACGCCGGCGCGTCAGCCGGCCAGGCGCGGTCCGCCGGCGCGAGCGAATCGTCCGCGAGCGTCGACACGACGATCGAGGATCCCTACTGGACCCTGGGCGTGCCGCGCGACGCGACGGACGAGGCGATCAAGCAGGCGTACCGGGACATGGCGCGAAAATATCACCCGGACGTGTGCAAGGATGCCAACTCCAACCCGATGTTCAATCGCATTGGCGAGGCCTACGCGCTGCTCAAGGATCCGGACAAGCGCCGGACGTATGATCAGACGGTGCGCGGCTGAGCGAGATGGCCAATTGGCTCAATGACTCCGTCCCGGCCTCTCATCCGCGACCAAACGCCAAAACGGTGTCGCCGACGTACTCGACCTGCTCGTCGGTCATCTCCGGAAAGATGGGGATCGACAGCAGCCGGGTGCAGACGTGGTCGGTGACGGCCATGCTGCCGATGCGGTGCGGCACGTCGCGCAGCGCCGCCTGGCGGTGCCCCGGGATGCGGTAGTGGATGCCGGTGCCGATGCCGCGCTGCTCCAGGTGATCGCGCAGGGCGTCACGATTCGAGATCCGAATGGGATAGAGGTGATAGACGTGCCGGCAGCCGTCGTCGATGGTCGGCAGCTCCGCGACGTCGCGAAGTCGATCGTCGTATCGATTCGCGATCGCCAGACGCCGCTTGTTGTTCGACTCGAGGTGGGGCAGCTTGAGCCGGAGGATCACCGCCTGCATCTCGTCCAGCCGGTAGTTGTATCCGATGCGGGCGTGCTCGAACTTCGACACGTGTCCGTGATTGCGAATCTGCCCCATCGCCTCGGAAAGATCCGCCCGGTTCGTCGTGACGAAGCCGCCTTCGCCGAATCCGCCGAGATTCTTCGTGAAGTAGAAGCTGAAAGTGCCGACGTCCCCCATCGAACCGCAGCAGCGGCCCCGGTATCGCGCGCCGTGGGCCTGCGCGCAGTCCTCGACGACGCGCAGGTCGCGGTCGGCGGCGATCTCGAGGATCGGATCCATGTCGGCGGGATGGCCGAACAGGTGCACGGGGACGATCGCCTTCGTCCGGTCGGAAAGGACGGCGGCGATCGCCTCGGGGTCGATCGTCAGCGTGTCGGGCGTGACGTCGACCATCACCGGCGTCGCGCCGACGTGCACGACGGCTTCGATCGTCGCGAAGAACGTCAGCGAAGGCACGATGACTTCGTCGCCGGGCCCGATGTCGAGCGCCCGAAAGGCCAGGGACAGCGCGTCGGTGCCGCTGGAGACGCCGAGGCCGTGCTCGACCTCGCAGTACGCGGCGAACTCCTGTTCGAGTCCACGCACGTTCGGGCCGAGGAACAGCTGCATGTCGTCGAGCGTCTGCTCGAATCGACGGAACAGCTCTTCCCTGATGGGCGTCAGCGACGCTCGAAGATCGACGAGAGGCACCTTCATGCGAGTCACGGGTCGCGCGTAGCGGGGCGTCCGGAGCCGGGAGTTTATAGGTCAGCCGGCAGATGGCATCAAATAGTTCTGGTGACGATGGCCGCGTGGCCGGTGGCCTGGACCCGGCGTGCCAGGTTCGTGGCCGCCGATCCGGGCGCTGCGACCAGATACAGCGTCGAGCCGGAGCCGCTGACGTGAACCGGGTGGTCGAGATCGGCCTCGAGACGCCGGCGCATGGCGGCCAGGCGCGCCTCGACCTGCTCCGCCGCCGGCCCCAGGTCGTTGAACGGGTCGGTCGGATCGAGCGCCGGTTTCGCCGCGAGCGCGCGGACGCGCGCTTCGTCGACCTCGGCGCGCTCGTGGATCACGTCGAACGCCTCGTAGACGCTTTTCGTCGAGCAGGCGAACGGGGGAAAGATCAGCACCAGGTGAATCGGCTCGCGGGCGGGCAGGGGGTGCACCGTCTGCCCGACATCGGTCACGACGGCGGCGGCCGCCCCGAGGACGGCGCGGGTCAGGAACGCGACATCGCTTCCCAGTTCGGATGAAAGCGCGACGAGATCCTCCGGGTCGATCCGCGTGCCGTGAAGCCGGTTCAGTCCGACGAGCATGGCGGCGGCATTGCTCGATCCGCCGCCGAGTCCCGAGCCGGGAGGAATCCGCTTGCGAATCTGCGCGACGACCGGAAGGTCGCTTCCCGTTCGATCCGACAGCAGCGAGCGGGCGCGGAACGCCAGGTCGTCCTCGAGCGGCCAGTTGACCCGGGCGCCGACCGGATCGTTCTTGAACGCGATGTCGAAGCGGGTCCGGCCGTCGTCGGGCAGGGACAGCCGCAGCACGTCACCGAATGCGAGGGCCACCATCCAGCTTGCGATGGGATGCAGGCCGTCGTCGTTGACCGCGCCCACCGACAGCGCAAGGTTCAGCTTGGCCGGACACGTCAGCTCACAGGCTTGCTCACCGGGCATCGGATGCTTCAGCGGGCCCCTACAGCAGGCAGACGTCCTCCGTCGATTCGACGGCAGCGTCGCGCTTGGGGGCGGCGGGGGGATTGTCCCCCAATTGCGGCAGTGCTGCGCTGCCGTCGCTCGGCGCCGCGTGGTCCGGAGTGGATTGCGGCGGCAGCGGAGTGAGGTCGGCGACACGAGGGCCCGGCGGCGGGGCCTGGACCTCGGAGCCGGTGTGGAGATCGATGCCGGCGAGGATGCCGGCATGGAGCTGCGCCCATTGCTGCCGCGCCCGGTCCGCGCCGATCCGCGCCGACCAGGCCCGGATGATCCGCGTCACCATGGCGGGCAGCGGGGCGATGCCCGAGTCGGCGGGAGACTCGACGACGCAGGCGAGCCAGAACATCAGTCGGTACATCTGGGGCGCCGCTTCGGCCTGCCGGCGATAGAGCGCCTTGCAGGCGTCGACGGTACGGCCCAGATCGGCGGCGCGCGCTGTCGGCTCGAGCACCTGCTGCGTCATTTCGTAGAGCAGCTCGCGCTTGTCACGGAAGTACCTGTAGATGGTGCCGACGGCGCACTCGAGCTCACTCGCGATCCGACGAATCGTCGTCGCGTCGTATCCCCATCTGAGAAAACATGTCGCGGTGGCTTCGAGGATCTGCGCCCGGCTCAACTGGCCTTGCGTTGGGGTCATGGGCTTTCCGTCCATGGAAACTCTGAATCTCGGGGCACGGGTTCAGATTCACATCCTTGTGAACGTGAACAGTGTGTCGGTTGCGCGGTTGATTGTCAAGGACGGCCTCGGAGGAGGGAGTAGGGTATAGGGTGTGGGTATGGGGTATGCGGGACGAGGTTGGTGCCGATCGTGTGCCGCCATGGCATTCGGCCCGCGGGCTTACGTCGCGCGGTACGTCGTCGGTTGGCGAACCGTGGACGTGATCCAGGCGTGAGCCCACGGGTCTGACGTGAGGCGCGTTCGACCCGCGCGGCGCCGTCCCCACACCCCAGCCCCTAGCCCCTCCATCCGTCTTCGCCCGTCAGCGGCACGAAGCGGCAAGCGGTGCGCCGCTGCATCGACCATTCTCCTCCGTTCAGTTCGAAGACGTGCAGGCGCTGAAGATCACGGGCTCCGATCGGAATCACACAGCGTCCAGGATCCGCAAGCTGATGCCGCAGGGCGTCGGGCATGTGCGGTGCCGCGGCGGTGACAATGATGCGATCGAAGGGCCCCGCGTCCACGTGGCCTAGCGTGCCGTCGCCAGGGACGACGGTCACGTTCGACACGCCGAGGACAGTCAGGCGGCGCTCTGCTGATCGGGCGAGACCGGGACGCAACTCGACCGTGGTGACCCTGGCCCCGAGGTACGCGAGCACGGCCGCCTGGTATCCGCTGCCCGTGCCGATCTCAAGCACGTGATGGCCAGATCGAATTTGCGCCATCTCCGTCATCAGCGCGACGATATAGGGCTGGCTGATCGTCTGGCCGTCGCTGGTCGGCAGCGCGCGGTCGTCGTAGGCCTGGCGGCGATGGCCCTCGGGCACGAACTCGTGGCGAGCAACGTGGCACATCGCGTCGAGTACGGCTTCATCGCGCATGCCGCGACCTCGAAGCTGCTGCTCGACCATCCTCCGGGCTTCAGCACACCGATCCGACATGGCTGGGTATAGGGTATGAGGTATGGGTATGGGGTATGCGGACGGCGCCGCGCGGGTCGGACGCGCCGCACATCAGACCCGTGGGCTTACACCGGCTTACACCCACGGTTCGCCAACCGACGGCGTACCGCGCGGCGTAAGCCCGCGGGTCGAATGCCATGGCGGCCACGATCGGCACCAACCTCGTCCCCCACACCCCATACCCCATACCCTAGACTCCAGAACCTTTCGCCGCGCGAATCGCGCCCGTCACGTACGGCACCCCGCTCGCCACCGTTGCAATCACGGTGGCATAGACAAGCACGTCACGTCCGATCGCCAGGCCGCTGCGCCCGTCGACGTGCGGATCGAACGCCACGATGACAATGACGATCGGCACGCAGATGAGCTGAAGCGTCGTCTTGAGCTTGCCCCAGATGTTCGCCCCGAAGCGAATCCCGCGCTCCTCGAGCTCGGCCCGGATCGCCGTGACCAGCAGCTCACGCGCGAGCATCGTCGCCACCATCCACGGATAGACGCCGCTCGCCGTGACGACGTGCTCGGCCGAGCGCGGATCGGCGAATCGGGGACCGGCGAGGTAGATGAAGGCGCCCAGCACGAGCACCTTGTCGCAGAACGGGTCCATGATGCGCCCGAACGCGGTCTCCACCTGCCATCGCCGCGCGAGAAAGCCGTCCAGCCAGTCCGTCAGCGCCGCGAGGCCGAAGACCGCGACCGCGCATGCGAGCGACACGCCCGGGCCCTCCGGATACTGATATGTATTCAGGACGACGAAGAAGACGCCGGCCAGCACCAAGCGAAACAGCGTCAGCGCGTTGGGCAGGTGGCGCAGTGCGGACAATCCAGGTCCCCGCAACTCGGTCCGGTTCGGAGGTTCTGACTTCTGATCCCGCGATCTACAGCTTCAGGTCCTTGAGCCCGATGCCCATTCCGCCCTGGTTGCCCATGCCTCCCTGGAGCGGCCCGGTCCGCTTGGGTCCCTTGTGCTTCGGCGGCGGCTCGCGCTCGACCTCCATCTCGGCCTGCCCCGGCGCCGTCAGCGCCTTGATCGAAAGGCTCATCCGCCGGTCCTTCTCGTTGACCTCGAGCACGCGGCACTTCGTCGGATCGCCGACCTTCACGATCTCGTCGACGGTGTTGACGCGCCGGTCGGCCAGCTGCGAGATGTGAATCAGGCCTTCGAGGCCGGTCTCGATCTCGACGAACGCGCCGAAGTCGGTCGTCCTGACGACGGTGCCTTCGACGTCACTGTGCGCGGGATACCGCTCGGAAGCGTCGCGCCAGGGATCGTCCTGCACCTGCTTCAGGCTCAGCGACATGCGGTGCTTCTCGGGGTCGACCTGGAGCACCGAGAGCTTCAGCACGTCGTCCTTCCGGCACACCTCGTCCGGCTTCCCGATGCGCTTCCAGCTCATCTCGCTGATCGGCAGCAGCGCCTCGATGCCGGGCTCCACCTCGATGAAGGCGCCGAACGACGCGGTCCGGACCACGCGACCGCTGATCTGGTCGCCCACGTTGTACCGGGCGGCCACCGATTCCCACGGGTCCGGTGCGACCTGCTTGAGCCCGAGGCGGATGCGCTCACCTTCATTTTCGATCTTCAGCACCTTGACGCTGACGTTCTGACCGACGCGCAGCACTTCACTGGGGTTTTCGATGCGGCTGTAGCTCATGTCGCTGATGTGAACGAGGCCGTCGGCACCACCCAGGTCGACGAACGCGCCGTAAGGCACGATGCTCGTCACGGTGCCGTCACGGACCTGGTCCGGCTCGAGCTCCTTCATCAGCAGCTCACGCTTCGCCCGGTTTTGCGTCTCGAGGTATTGGCGGCGACTGAGCAGAATGCGCTTGGACCGGCGATCGATCTCCTGGACGGTGGCGGGCAGCTTCTGGCCCACGAAGGACTCCAGGTCGTCGACGTGACGGATGTCGACCTGGCTGGCGGGCATGAACGCGCGGATGCGGCCGGCGAGCTCGAGCTCGAGACCGCCCTTGTTCGTCGAGACGACGCGCGCCTCGACGGCGGTGCCCCGCGTCATCTCGGTCCAGGCGGTGGCCGAGATCGCGCCTTCGCGCGACAGGTGCACCAGCCCTTCGGCCTCGTCGATCCGGTCGAGCACGAAGTCCATGATGCTGCCGACCCGCGGGGGCCGGTCGAACTGCTTGAGCGGCACGACGCCCTGGAGCCTGGCGTCCGTGCCGGTCAGGGTGACGAAGACGTCCTCGTCCTGGACGCTCGCGATCCGGCCGCGCTTCAGCTCGTATTCGACGTGTCCCTCGCCTTGCTCTGGCGCGTCTCCGGCCGCGCCGTCGGCCGGGGCGGCCTTCCGCTCGCCGGAAATCAGGTCCTCGATCGACTCGTCGCCGAGGGCGTTGGCGATCTCCTGTTCCAGGTTCGCGTCGAGGTCGGGGACGGGCTCCCGGCCTCCACTTCCGTCGTTTGAGGTGCTCATGGTGCTGCCAGTTTCAGGTGCTTTCGGCTCTCTTGTCTCGGAATGTGGATTGTACCATGCGGATCCGGGTCTCGGGATGCGGGCCCTGGTCCCGGATTCCGGGTGGATGCCACCATCTCAGATCAGCCTGTGTGCACGCGGTCATGAGGCCGATCCTCACCGTCTCGGCACTCCGTCAGCGGCGGCTCACGTGCGGGTTGCCGTCGACCACGAAACGCAGCGGCCGGTCCGCCCAGTCTTCGGCGTAGGCGATCCCGATCCTCGGGGTGACGCGGATCCGCGAGGCGGGCAGCGACCGCCGGCGCTCCTGCTCGATCCAGATGCGCCCGCTCTTCGTCAGGTCGTCGCCGTCGAGTGCGCGATCGACCGCGAGCGCCTGGGTCAGCTTCGCCGGGCCTGAGCAGAGGCCGGTGTGGTCGCGGGCGGCCGACCGCCGCCGCCGCATTGCCTCGACGCCTTCGACCGGCTCGAGCGCGCGGATCAGCACGGCGACCGGCAACCCGGCGCGGCCGGCCACGACGTTCAGGCAATGGTGCATGCCGTAGGTGAAATAGACGTAGAGATGCCCGGCCTCCTGCCACATCGACTCGTTCCGCGCGGTCCGGCGTCCGTTCCAGGTGTGGGCGGCCCGGTCGATCACACCGAGGTACGCCTCGGTCTCGACGATGAGGCCCGCGAGGCGCCGCCCTTCATGAAGCCGTACGAGTCGCTGGCCGAGCAGCGCCCGCGCCACCTGCCGGACCTCCCGGCGATAGAAGGATCGTTCGAGCCGGGGAGCCGGGTTGTTGCGCGGGGAAGTCAAAGAGTCGAAGGTCGAAGGTCCAAGGTCGAAGGTCCAAGGTCGAAGGTCCAAGGTCGAAGGTCCAAGGTCGAAGGTCCAAGGTCCAAGGTCGAAGGTCCAAGGTCGAAGGTCGAAGGTCGAAGGTCGAAGGTCCAAGGTCGAAGGTCGAAGGTCCAAGGTCGAAGGTCGAAGGTCCAAGGTCGCAGGTCGAAGGTCGAAGGTCCAAGGTCGAAGGTCTAACGCCGGTGCGCGTTCCCACGGCCCGTCTGGAAAGTGTCAAGGGTCAAGTGTCGAGGGGCGCGCCGGCTGCGCCGGCGTTCGGGGGCGCGAGCGGGCCGCAGGCGGCCCGCTGCTCGGGACTCGGGACGTGCGAAGCGGTGAGCCGCCTGCGGCCCGCTCGCGCCCTCTTGACCCTTGACCCTTCTCCGCACGGGCCTCTCTACCGCGCGCCTCCGTCAGTCCTTCGACCTTGGACCTTCGACCTTGGACCTTCGACCTTGGACCTGCGACCTTCGACCTTCGACCTGCGACCTGCGACCTCACGTCACCGCCACGCCCTGGTCGACCCGGACCACCGCCGCCGCCTCGGTGCGGAAGCTGCGCCAGAAGCGCAGGGGAATCATGCCGAGGGCCATGAAGCCGAGATGGCTGAACACGAACACGAGGAGGTAGAAGACGGCCGAATCGATGAAGCCATAGGCGTGCAGGCCGACCCCGAGCATGTTCGTGCCGAACCACGACCAGCTCGTCACGATGTTGCCGAAGACCGCGAGGACCGCGATGCCGCGCTGCCTCACCATGCCGCCCCAGCGCGCATGGAGGATCAGCGCGTTCCAGAGGACGATCAGCACCGCGCCGTTCTCCTTCGGATCCCAGCCCCAGAACCGGCCCCACGACTGGTCGGCCCAGATGCCGCCGAGCACGGTGCCGACAAAGCTGAACAGCATCGCGAAGCAGATGACCCCGTAGATCATCTGGCCCATCTTCTTCACCTCCTGCTTCGAAAGGGAGGTGGTGAGCAGGCCGCGCAGGATGTAGAGGATGCCGATGCCGCCGGCGAGGAACGTCGCGGCATAGCCCAGCGTGATGACCACGACGTGCGTGGCGAGCCAGAAGTTGGTGTCGAGCACCGCCTGCAGCACGGCCATGGTGTCGCCGTCAGTCGAAAGCGCCTGCGCGATCAGGAGCGACTTGAAGCCGATGAACGCCCCGAGACACGTGCCGATCCCGTTGCGGTGGATCAGCTCGAGCACCGCGCAGAACACGACGCAGCCCCAGCCGATGAACACCGCCGACGAGTAGAGATTGGTCACCGGCGGCCGCCCCGACAAGTAGACGCGCACCGTGAGCGCGGCCGTGTGCAGGATCAGCGTGACGATGAGAATGCCCAGCGCCGTGCGCTGCAGCGGCCGGTGCCAGAACATCCACGAACCAAGCGTCAGGACGAAGGCCATGACGTAAAGGATGATCGACTTGTAGAACGGCGCATACCGGTTGAAGAACGTCTCCAGCCGGGCGCGCCCCATGGCGTCGGCGTGACCGGCGGCGAGTTGCCCGTGGTAACTCACGACCGCCCGGTTGAACAGCGGCGCGTCGTATCGGTGATACCCGTAGAGCATCTCGGACCAGGCCTCCGCCTCGTCGGGCACCTGCCCGTGCTGCTGGTGGCGATGGACCGCGGCCAGCGACATCCAGTCATGGTCGGCGACCCCGGGCGGGATCACGTGCGGATCGCGGAAGGAGATCAGGTCGTCAAAGAGACGCAGCTGCCTGCTGAGCTGGAGGATGTTTCGCTGGTACGCCGTGCGCTGGGCGCTCGGGGCGCGAAGGGCCTCGTTCGTCTTCTGACCGAGCGTCGCCATGTGAGGGCGAATCTCCCGTATCGAGAAGTGCTTGCGGTCCGAATGGTGCTGGCCGATCGCGCTGACCGCGTCCGGGTGGTCGATCCGGAACACCTCGTGGCGGTCCGCCGCGTCGGGTCGCGCCAGCACATCCATCAGCCAGTGCATCGCGGGGCGCCGTCGCTGCATCGGCCGGCCAGGCATCAATCCGGGGTAGGCCGCGGCGACGAGCCTCCGGTTCACGGCCATGACCTGCGACGGCGCCAGCCGGGCCCCGGCGGTATCGTCGTCGGCCGCCGGGCTCAACCGAGTCGCCTGCTGCCGCAGGTCCCGGCTCAGTGCGACGCCCGAAGCGGCCCAGGTGTCGCGGTCGTACAGGTCGGCCCGGTCCAGAAGCTGGTTGAGCACCTCGACGAGCTCCATGCGGCCCGTCGCTTCTCCCGCCGCCGCGCTTTGGAGCACCTTGCGCTGGGTTTCTTCCATCAGCGTCCAGAGTCGTCGGCCCACGGACGGTGCCTCGTCGCTTCGCTGTCGATCGAGCAGGGCGACCAGGGCAGGCAGGTCCGGCAGCTCCGACGGCGTCAGCGCGGGCGATCGCAGGGCCTGTCGGCCGCTCAGGATCAGCAGGCAGTTGCGCGCGACCGTGTCGATCGGCTTGACGCGTCCCTGGTAGGACACCGGGATCCGCCCCATCTGGTCGGTGGCAAAGGGATCTTCATGCTGCGGCGCCCTCGCCTTCAGGATCAGCATCAGCACGCACACCATCAGCACGGCGCGCGGCGCGTAGGTGGCGATCACTCCGGGGGGCGGTGCGGCGGGCGCGGGCGGCGCTTCGGTCATGACGACAGCCTCGTGACGTAGGTGAACAGGCTGATGCCGAAATGCACGATCATGCCGACCCCGCCGAGCACGCAGGCGACGTAGGGAATGAGCCAGCCGGGGTTCGCGACGACCTGGAGCACCGTGCCCCGGTTGTCGCCGAGCCAGCCGGACTGGTAGAACGTCTCGCCGCGATAGCGCAGCGGATGGTTCATGGAGATGAGCGCGACGCGATCCTCCCCGTGCGCGGCGTCGACCAGCTGCACCTCGCTCGAGAAATTGCGCGGCGTGTTCGTGCCGGTGTAGAGGTCGTGGGAGAAGTCGACGAGGTGCATCGCGTAGGGGAGGTCGGGCGACGGCTTGTAGTGGCGCTGATAGCGTAGGTAGACGTGCCAGGTGCGTCCGTCCACGGTGACCGGCTGGCCGATGATCGTGACCTGGTCCTCGGGATCGTGCGGCGCGATCAAACCGAGCGCCGCGCCGCCGCCCTGGAAGAGGCTACCGACGATCGCCGGCGTGAACTGGGGCGTCAGGAGGTATCGTCCCAGGTCCTCGTCGCCGCGCCGCAGCGCGATGAAGGCGGCGGGGTAGTTCGCCGATTGCTCATCGACCCCCGACACCTCGGGCAGCTCGACCACCGTCAGGCTGCGGCCCAGCCCCCTGATCTCCGGGTCGATCTCGGCCCCGGGCCGGATCGTCGCGATCCGGGCGTTGACCATGAAATGCACGACGTGCACGTCGAACGGCAGTCGCTCGTCGCGGATCGGGCCGTCGGCGTTTGCGAGCATGGCCTGCGACACGACGACGACGTCATCGTGCCGAGCATCGCCGTGATCGATCACGGCAAGCTCGACCGTCCGGATGTCGTGCGACCAGCGCGCGGTCTGGCCTTCGTAGATCGGCATCTGGGTCTCGAGCGCGAGGGTGCCGGTGACGGCCTCTCCGACGAGCAGGAAGATCAGGGCCGCGTGGATCATCAGGACGCCGACGCGCCGCCACCGCAGCTTGAACCGCACCGCGTGCGCTGCCAGCACGTTGACGAGCAGGGCCGCGCCGAGCACGTAGCCGCCCGGCCACGGTATCCAGCCCGACACCGCCCAGTCGCGCGGGACGAAGATGTCGAGCTCGATGCGGACGAACTGGCTGCGGAAGTACTCGTTGACGACCCGCCAGATGCCCTTGTCCACCTGTGCGAGGGTGGCGGCGAAGATGAGGACGATCGACATCGCGATCAGCGCGACGGTCAGTCGAAGCGACGCGAGCGGCGCGAGCGTCCGGCGAAGATGGTCAGTCATTCTTGGCGCCATGGTTGACGTCATGGTTGACGTCATGAAACTCGATCGACTTCACGAACTGATCGAAGGCCTCGACCTGGCCGGCCACGCGGTCGCCCTGGCCGTCCAGCTTGAAGAACCAGCTCATCGGCTGCCCGGGCGGTCGCGACGGCAGGATCACGGCGAGGATGCGCCGCGCCGGGCCGTCTCCCGAAACGAGGTCGACGCGATGGCCCGCGCTGCCGCCGATTTCCACGGCTGTCGCGACGCCTTCGAGGCGCTCGAGCGGCGCGAGTCCCAGCTGGCGGCGCCAGCGGTTGACGTTGGGCAGCACGCCGCCCGCGCTCCCGGGCAGGGGCGTGAGCGTGACCACCGGCGCGCTCGGGCCGTCGCCGGCCTCGAACGACGCGACCGACATCGGACGGTTTCGCTCCATCCGCTTCCAGCCTGACGGCAGAGACCAGCGTAGCGGCGCAGGCCCGTCGTGCGCCGGCGGGTCGGCTCGAGCCGCGGGGGGATCGGGAGGGGCCGTCGGCGGCGAGGCGAACCAGTCCGGGAGCCGTTCGTGCGGCAGCCGCACTGACAGGGCAAACTGGGCGAAGTCGTCAAGATGGGGGGCGAGCCGGTCGGCGGGGCCCATCATCTTGACGAACCAGGTGTACGTTCGGGAGGGGTAGATCGCCGCGAGCAGCCGCATCGGGTCCGGCGGCGCGTTCGGATCATTCGTGGCGATGCCGGGACCGGCCAGGTTGACCATCACCGCGCGGCCGGCGCCGGCCTCGAACATCATCTGGTCCTGCCCGTCAGGGGGGGCCGACGAGGCGTCCGTCTCGGCTTCGAGGCCGACCTGGCGGCGCCAGCGGGCGATGTTCTGGGCGACCCCGCCCGCCTGGCCGGGCAGACGGGTCACCGCGACCTCCAATCCGTCGCCGGTCGTGATCGTCGCGAACCGCATGGGCTTCGACTCGTCGAGCCGCGCCCAGCCTTCCGGCAGCGTCCAGGAGATCGGCGCGAGGCGCTCGTCCTTGTCGACGCGATAGCTGGTGACCCCCGCTTCTTCGCATCCGCCGGCCGCGAGCAGGGCGACGATGAGCACGACGGAGGCGCACCCCAACGCGGAAAGTTGTGGCGTTTGCGTCGATTGGCCCGAAATCAACGTCTTCATCGACGCTATCATGGTAGGCGAGGTGGTTCAGCGGGCAAATGCGATAGCGAATTGCCCCGATTGTCGATAGTAGCGAGGGTGCGACTGGCAGCCCGTCAGGGCTCCGTAAAATTCCGTATCATGTAGTGCTCCTTTTTTCGCCGCGCTGTTCAGGAGCGAGGAAACGTGTCCGCAGTCACCAAGGACGGCAACGGGAGGGTCGAGACCAGGGAAGTGGGTTCGGCGGTCGTGTTCTTCGCCGGTGACTCCGGTGACGGCATGCAGCTGGCAGGCAGCCAGTTTACGGACACGTCCGCGGTGATCGGTAACGACGTCGCGACCCTGCCGGATTACCCGGCGGAGATCAGGGCCCCCGCGGGGACGGTGGCCGGCGTCTCCGGCTTCCAGATCAACTTCGCCGACAAGGACATCCATACCCCCGGGGACGAGATCAACGCGCTGATCGCGATGAACCCCGCGGCGTTCCGCGCCCACATCGACGACGTCGAGCCTGGCGGCATCGTCGTCGTGAACGACAGCGAGTTCAACAAGGTCAATCTGCGCAAGGCGGGCTATCCCGAGGCGTACAACCCGCTCGAAGACGAAAAGTACGCCGTCCGCTACAAGATCTTCCGCGTGCCGATCACCCGGCTGAACTCCGAGGCCCTCGCCGAAAGCGGAATGGGCGCCAAGGACATCGGGCGCTGCAAGAACATGTTCGCCCTCGGGCTGGTCTACTGGCTGTACGACCGGCCCATCACGTCGACGGTCAACTACCTCGATGGCTACTTCGGGCGCATCAAGAAGCTGCCTAAGGTCGCGGCGGCGAACGTCGCGTCGCTGAAGGCCGGGTTCTACTTCGGCGAGACCGCCGAGATGTTCCCTGTCCGCTTCCAGGTCTCGCGGGCCGCGATGGTGCCCGGCCGCTACCGCAAGGTGAGCGGCAACGAGGCGCTGGCCATGGGCCTCGTCACCGCGGCGCACAAGGCGGAGCGGCAACTGGTCTATTGCAGCTATCCGATCACGCCCGCGAGCGACATCCTGCATTCGCTCGCGACGATGCGGCACTTCGGCGTCAAGACGTTCCAGGCCGAGGACGAGATCGCCGCGGTCTGCGCCGCGATCGGCGCCTCGTACGCGGGTCAGATCGGCGTCACGGGCACTTCGGGGCCGGGGCTGGCGCTGAAGTCCGAGGCGATCAACCTTGCCGTCGTCGCCGAGCTGCCGCTGATCGTCGTCGACGTCCAGCGCGGCGGGCCGTCGACGGGACTTCCGACCAAGACCGAGCAGGCCGACCTGCTGCAGGCGATGTTCGGGCGCAACAGCGATTCGCCGCTGGTCGTGCTCGCGCCGCGGTCGCCGGCGGACTGCTTCCAGATCGCGATCGAGGCGGCTTCGATCGCGACGCGCTACATGGTGCCCGTGCTGATCCTGAGCGACGGCTACATCGGCAACGGCGCGGAGCCGTGGCTGATTCCCGATCCGGCGACCATTCCCCGGATCGAGGTCGCCCGGCCGAGCGATCCGGAGGGTTACGAGGTCTACGGACGCAACGACCACCTGGCCCGTCCGTGGGCCGTGCCCGGCACGCCTGGGTTCGAGCACCGCGTCGGCGGGCTGGAGAAGCAGCACGTCACGGGCAACGTGTCCTACGACGCCGAGAACCACCAGTTCATGACCGTGCTGCGGCGCGAGAAGGTCCAGCGCGTCGCAAGCGGCATCCCGCCGGTCGAGCCGCTCGGCGCCGGCGCGGGCGACCTGCTTCTCGTCGGGTGGGGCGGCACGTACGGGGCGATCACGACGGCCGTGAACCGGGCCCGCAAGGACGGCAAGAGCGTGGCGGCCATTCACCTGCGCCACCTCAACCCGCTGCCGCCGAATTTCAGGGCGGTCCTCGAGAAGTTCAAGCGCGTGCTCGTGCCCGAGCTGAACACGGGCCAGCTGCGCATGCTCATCCGGTCGCGGTTGCTCGTCGACGCGCGGGGCCTGAACAAGATCCAGGGCAAGCCGTTCCTGGTCGAGGAGATCGAGCAGGCGATCGACCTGATGCTCTCGAACGGTTTCGGCGACCGGGAGAGCATGATGCCCCACGAGCACCTCGTGCGCGAGGAAGACCAGCATTACGACTTCTCGGCGCCGATCGGGAAGCACAGTGGACATTGACCCGCCGGGCGCGGGTACCCAAGAGCCCTGGAGATTCGATGGCGACCAAGACCCTCCCCGTGCTGACCGCGAAGGACTTCCAGTCCGACCAGGACGTGCGCTGGTGCCCGGGTTGCGGCGATTACGCCATCCTCAACCAGATGCGCAAGGTGTGCGCCAAGATCGGCGCCCGCCGCGAGAACACGGTTTTCGTTTCCGGGATCGGCTGTTCCAGCCGATTCCCGTACTACATGGACACCTACGGGTTCCACAGCATTCACGGGCGCGGCCCCGCGATCGCGACGGGCATCAAGATCGCCAATCCCGAGCTGGACGTGTGGCTCGTCACCGGTGACGGCGACGGCCTGTCGATCGGCGGCAATCACCTGATGCACATCCTGCGCCGCAACGTCAACGTGAAGATCCTGCTGTTCAACAACCGGATCTACGGCCTCACGAAGGGGCAGTACTCGCCGACGAGCGAGGAGGGCAAAAAGACCAAGTCCAGCCCGATGGGCGCGATCGACATGCCGCTGAGCCCGCTGTCCGTGGCGCTCGCGTCCGAGGCCAGCTTCGTCGCACGTTGCGTCGACGTCGACAAGAACCTGAGCGAGGTGCTCGAGCGCGCCGCCGCGCACACCGGCTCGGCGTTCGTCGAGATCTACCAGGACTGCAACATCTTCAACCACCAGGCCTTCGAGTACGCCACTGACCGGCAGACCAAGGAAGATCACATCATCCGGCTCGAGCACAGCCGGCCGCTGATCTTCGGGGCCGACCGCGACAAGGGCATCCGGCTGCACGATCACAAGCCGGAGATCGTGGACCTCAGCAGCGGCATCAAGGAGGACGACCTGCTGTTCCACGACGAGCACGACGAATCGCTCGCGTTCCTGCTGAGCCGCATGAACCATCCCGACTTCCCCGAGCCGATGGGCGTGTTCTACAGCATCGAGGACGACTGCTACGAAGATCTGCTCGAGTCCCAGATCGCCGAGGCGCGCAAGGCGAAAGGCGAGCCGGATCTCGAAGCCATGTTCAACGCCGGGGATACCTACGAGATCGAGTAGCGTGGGGGAAGTGGCCGCGGTTCGGAGTCCTGCGCGGTCCGATCGGCATGGCGTCAGCCGGGGGGTGGGCCGGGCACGGATCGCCGTGTGGGCCGATGCACATCACTCGGGACCCGTGGGCTGACGCCGCGCGGTTCGCCAATCGGTCGGGGCGGCCTACGGGCTCGGAAACTGGATCGTTTCGCCCGCCTCGAACGATCCCGCGCCCGTGACGCAGTCGCAGATCACTGCCGCGACGTCGTCAGGTGAAAGGGTCTTCGAAGGTGGGATCTTCGACGCATCGAAAATGCTGCGAAGCATCGGGGTCTCGACGGCGCCGGGGGCGATGCCGACGGCCTGGATGCCGTGTGCGGCGCCTTCGTCCGCGGTACAGCGCGTGAACATGTTCAGGCCGCACTTCGACGCGGCGTACATCGCGAACCCGGGAAACGGGTCGATGCTCGCCAGCGACGACACGTTGACGATGATGCCTTCGCCTTGAGCCTTCATGACGGGCCAGGCGGCGGCGGTCAGCATCATCACGCCTGAAAGATTGGTGTCGACAGCGCTGCGGATCAACTCGGGCGTGATCTCGGCGATCGGCAGCAGGGGGGCGGCGCCCGCGACGTTGAGCAACGCGTCGATGCGGCCGAACCGCTCGCGCACCTGCGTGACGAGCGGCCCGCATTGCTCCAGGTCACCGATGTCGCACGTGAAGGAGGCGGTCTCCGCCGAGGCGTCGACCTCCGAAGCAGTCTGCTCCAGCTTCGACGCGGTGCGGCCGACGAGCGCGACCCGGTAGTTCGATGCGCCCAGCCGCAGGGCGGCCGCGCGCCCGATGCCGCTGCCGGCGCCGGTGATCAGTGCGACGGGTGGTGGTGCTGACATGGGCATAAGGCGGGGAGAGTGAGGAAAGTCGTGCAGCGCGCAGATGTTCAGGGCACGCGGCGCGATCCCGCGGCGACCCATGACGTATACTCATCATATGCAACCAGGGCAGTTCTCGGGTTCCTACCCGCTTTTCCGTTTCTTCGACATCCGGGTCTACCTTCACTGGTCGTGGTTCATCATGGCGGCGGTGCTCGTCGAGTTGCGCACCAAGCAGATGGGCATGATCTGGCAGCAGGCGCTGCTCGAGGTGCTTGCGCTGTTCGGGATCGTGCTGCTGCACGAGTTCGGCCATGCGCTGGCGTGCAAGTCGGTCGGGGGCGAGGCAAAGACGATCGTCCTCTGGCCGCTCGGCGGCGTTGCGTTCGTCAAGCCGCCGCAGCGGCCGTGGCCGGTGCTCTGGAGCCTGGTGGCGGGGCCGCTGGTCAACGTCGTGCTCGTGCCGGTGACCTACGTGCTCATGGCCTCTACGGACCACGAGCTGGCCAGGGCGATGTTCCTGATCAACTTCGTGCTGCTCATCTTCAACATGCTGCCGTTCTATCCGCTGGACGGCGGTCAGATCCTGCAGACGATCCTGTGGATGATGATGAACCGCTGGCGCGCGATGCAGGCGGCGTCGGCCATCGGCGTCGCGGGTGCGATCGCCCTCGCGGTGCTCGGGTTCAATTTCGGTCAGTACTTCCTGATCTTCATGGCCTTCTTCGTCGGCTCCCAGGCGATGGAAGGCTTCCGCGTCGCCCGCGAGCTGGCCGAGGCGGAGCGCCGGCTTGGCGGGCCGATTCCGCCGGTCGACGCGTCGTAGCTGAAGTCGCCAGACTTCAGAAGAGCGCGTCGGCGCGTCAGAGCTCGAGCGCACGTCTCGATGATGAAATCCGGGTGGCTGCGCTCGACCCCAGCCACCCTTTGGCACTCGCAACCCGGTCCCCTCACCCCGCCGCGTGCACCACATCACCCTCCCGGCTCCGCTGCACCGGTCGATACAACGTGTCTCGTTCGACAGGCTCGAATCCGGCCTCCCGGATCGTGCGGCGCAGATCACGGACCGTCACCTCCTGGTGCGTGCCCTGGTCGCCGATCTTCGTGATGTCGTACCAGACCACCGTTCCGTCGATGTCGTCGACGCCGAAGTGCAGCGCCGTCTGGCTGAACTCCAGCGTCTGCATGATCCAGAACGCCTTGACGTGCGGGAAGTTGTCGAGCATCAGGCGGCTGACCGCGAGCATCTTCAGGTCGTCGAGCGCCGTCGGGCCGGGCAGGCGCTCGAGCGCCGAGCGATCGGGAATGAACGGCAGCGGAATGACGGTCTGGAACCGGCCCGGCAACTCCTGCTCGATCGCCTCGTCCTGCGCGGCGCGAAGCAGTTCGAAGTGATGGACGCGATCCTCCAGTGACTCGATGTGCCCGTAAAGGATCGTGGCGTTCGACATCAGTCCGAGGCGGTGGGCCACTCGATGCACTTCGAGCCACTGGTCGCTGCGAATCTTGCCCTTGAACGCCTCGTCATGGACGCGGTCGTCGAAGACCTCCGCGCCGCCGCCCGGAAGCGACCCGAGTCCGGCGCGCTGCAGGTCGGACAGCACCCCCTCCGGGTCGCGAGGCCGACGGTCGATCCGCGCCAGGTGGACGATCTCCACGGCGGTGAACGCCTTGACATGGATCGAAGGCGCGGCCGCGCGGATCGCCTCGAGCATCTCGGTGTAGTAGCTGAACGGCAGGTAGGGGTGGAGGCCGCCGACGATGTGGATCTCGGTCGCGCC
This sequence comes from Phycisphaeraceae bacterium, assembly GCA_002686995.1. Lineage (GTDB taxonomy): Bacteria > Planctomycetota > Phycisphaerae > Phycisphaerales > Phycisphaeraceae > NYZC01. Next base: position 20,144 of record NYZC01000019.1, read on the forward strand.
GGCCGCCTCGGCCGCGCGGGCCTGCTCTGCGATGTCCGCAACGTCGTGCGCGTAAGCGCCGTCCTGGTCCTTCTTGCGATAGAACGCGCAGAACTTGCAGGAAAGCGCGCAGACGTTGGAGTAGTTGAGGTGCCGGTTGACGTTGTACCAGGTCGTGAGGCCATGGCGCCGGCGCCGCACCTTGTCGGCCATGCGTCCGATCGCCCAGATGTCGCGGCTTCGCAGCAGCGCGAGGCCGTCCTCGGCGTCGAGCCGCGCTCCGGCCTCGACCTTTGCCGCGATGTCAGCGAGCGTCCGCGCCATGCGGAAGGATGATAGGGCTGCGTCGTAAGGGAGGCCACCGAGCCGGCCCGTCCCCGGTCCGGAGTCGGCAATGCGCTTTCAGCGACGCCGACGCCGCAGGCCCGCCAGGCCGAGCAGGAGGATCGCCGCCGTGCCGGGCTCGGGCACGAACGCCTCGATCGTCGTGCTGAACAGCGGAAGGAACGGGTCGAAGCCGGGCCCGGCGTGAAGCTCGAGCACGATGTCGAAGCTGCTGAGGAAGATGTCCTCGCCGCCGCTGCCCGTCGTCATGAACGGGATGTAGTCGATGAACCCGATGGTCAGGTCCTGGTCCGGCTCGATCTCGGTCAGGAAATGCCAGAACTGGCATTCGTGGTCGCCGGGGATCTCGGGAATCGGCAGGTTGACCATGAACTCGGTGCTGGCGGACTTCCCGTCCGGCGTGACGTCGGTGAGGAAGATCTGGTCGTCGGGGAACATCTTGAGCAGCAGCGGCGGACCTTCCAGCTCGGTCAGATCGACGTGGAAAACGTACTGGCTCTGCTGCGGAAGCTGCGGCTGGCCGTTTGAAAGGAACGTCTCGTAGAACGCCTTCGTGCCGGGGTTGTCCTGGTTGTCGACCGTGTACACCTGGTCGACGCCGCCGGAGTCGAATCCGTGGACCTCGATCTGCACCGGCTGCGGGCCACCCTGTCCGAATCCGACCGCATCGACGACGCCGACGGTCAGCACTTCCGCCGGATTGCCGGGCGCCGTCTCCACGATGAAGTCCAGCAGGTCCGTCTGCGGATCGATGATCACCGGCTGATCGGGAATGAGCTGGAACCGCTTCGGCACGGGGTTGAAGGCCTTGCGGATATCCAGCGCGTTGAGGTCGTCCGTGGCCCGCATGCCGAACTCGCCGGCGAGGGCGTAGTAGCTGCCCGGCTTGATGTCGGGCGGGATCAGCGTGATCTCGAAGTCGAGGAAGTGCGTGTCCGGATTGAATTCGCGCTGGAAGTCGATGTAGTAGATCGACGTCGAGTCGGCGCCCGCCGGCGCGTGACCGCGCGAGAACGAGATCAGCGCCTCGTCGCGGCCGCGATCGTCACGACGGCCATCGGGCCGGTCCTCGACGAAAGCACTGGTCAGACGGTCGAGCAGCATGCCGAGCGGCGACAGGCCGGTCGGCGTCGAGACGTCGGAAAGCACCAGCGCGTCGAGCTCGATGCCCGCGGGATGAGGCATGAGGTTGAGGACCTGCTCGCCGGTCGCGTAGACGCTGAAGGTACCGGGCGTTCGCGACACGAAGATGTCGTCGGGTGAGGCGCCCGCGGGCACGCCGGCGGGTCGCGGCATCGCCAGCGAAGGCGACGCGGGGTCAAGCAGGAAGAAGACCGAGCGATCGTGGAGGCCGTCGCCGTTCTGGTCGACCGTGGCGAGCGGGCTGTCCTCTTCGAAGGCGTCGACGTCGTCTTCGTTACCGCCGAGCAGCGAACCGCGACCGGCGGGAGCCTGCAGGCCCAGCTCCTGCTCGTCCACGAACTTGCGGTTCGACCCGATCGGCGCGCCGCCGGTGATGCGGCTGTTGTATGCCCCGAACGGCGCGAACCTCGGCGTGCGGAAGATGTCGCCCGCGGCCTCTCCGCCGGGGTCGCCGCCGATGGGGTTCATCGGTCGCGGCGTGGTGACCGCGCCGCCGACGGCCTTGGTCACGGCTTCGATATTCACGTGCGCCCCGCCGATGGTGGCCGGGTCGACCGAGAACAGCGGCACGCCGGGCGAGCTGCCGGTGCCGTCGGCGCCCCATGAAAGACCGATTACGTTGTCGCCGGGGACGATCCCCAGCGTGCCGCGCGTGCCGCCGCCGAACGCCGAAGCGCCGAACATGGCCATCGAGGCGGGCGGCGCGAGGTGCGGCCCGACACGACTCTGCGTCGCCAGCGCGCCGCTGAGACGCTGCATGTTCGCGAAGTCGTATCCGCTGACGAAAATCTCGCCCTCCGTCTGGAAGTTCGCGGGCCCGGCCATGCCGAGGCTGTAGACGTCGTTGGGGCGTTGCACGCCGATCGGGTTCTGCGCCCAGCCTTCGGCGGCGCGGTCGACGCTGAACGCGGCGCCGTCGGTCGATCCGGATTTCCACGCCAGGGCGTAAGGGGTGTTCGCCGTGTTCGTGGCGTTGTTGACCTCGAGTCGATAGTTACCCGTGGCGGGCACGTTGAAGTAGATGTGCTCGTGATTCTCGTTCGCGGCGAAAGAGCGGATGACCGCGGTGCCGGTATCGGTGTTGCGAAGGAGCAGGTCGAGGTTCTGGTAGGGCTGTGCGGTATAGTTGCCGACGGCCTGCAGCTGCGCGATCGTCGGTGCGGCGCCGTTGACGTGCGTGACCTGGCGATCCCAGTTCAGCGTCGCCGCGACCAGCGCGCCGCGGTGCAGCATGCCGAGACCGTAATTGTCCTGCTGCACCGTCGGCATGGTGGGGCCGACCGTACCGCCGCGCAGTCCGTTATGCGGCTCGGTCGCCGCCTGGTACTGCTGCACGGCCGCAAGGGCGTTGACCTGTCCGGTGCCGGTCCAGGGATCGAGCGGGACCTGGACCCGTTCGGGCGTGGCCACTGCGGCGTTGTTCAGGTCAGGGTTCCGGTTCCGGTAGGCCACGGGCCACGCCGTGCCGGGGGGGCCCGTGCGGTCGAGCACGTGCTTGGACGCCGAGTTCATGATCGACGCCTTGAGGAACAGGCGGCCCGACGGCAGCGCGGCAACGGCGTTGGCGCGCTGCTGGAGCAGGGCGGCCACACCGGCCGTCAGCGGCGCCGAGTAGCTCGTCCCGATGCTGGGGCCGTAGCCTCCGGCCGGCCACCTCGCGAGGTTGGCGATGTTGCCCGGCGCGACGACATGGATGTTGTTGCGGTTGCCGCCTCCGGGTCCCGTCTCGATGTTCGTCAGTCCGATCGCGCCCGCCGCGCTCTGGATGCGATCGTATCGACCCGTGGTGGGGTTCTGCATCGTCATCCCGACGACCAGACTGTTGAATGCGTCATCGGGGGGACCATCGAGCACGGCCGCGGGCGGGAACTGCTCGGGGCCTGCCTGAACGATCAGCACCCCCTGCTGGCTCTGCACCCAGTCGGCGTACATGGAGATCAGGGCCGTACCCGGGGTCGGGGACGGACCGTTGAACCCCGCGCTGTAATTGATGATGGTGGCGCCCTGGGCCGGTGCACGGACCCACTCGAATCCCACGATGTGATGGGTCATCAGGCCGCCGCCGCCGCCGATCTGGCGCGCTGCGGCGGAGAACAGTGTGGCGCCATTCGCAACGCCGAGGTTGCCGGCATTCGATCCGATCATCACGCCGGCCACCTGGGTGGCGTGGTTGTCGCGATTGCCGCCGTGAGTCGTTCCCGCGAAAATTGCCGGAGGCGGACTCACCGCGGCGGTTGCTGCGGCATTGACTTCCGCGACGCCGACTGCGGCACCGCCGGGATTGATATGCGGGTGGAAGGTCTCCGGCACCGGCGGCGGGCCGGGGAGCCGGATGACCTGCGGGTCGCCGGGCCGGCCCCCCTCGACCTGGCCGAGGGTGACACCGGCGCCGCTCAGGTTGTAGGTCGTCGCCTGCTTGACGATCGTGATCCGCGAGCCGTTCGGGCCGGTCGCGGTCGTAATCGCCATGGCGGCGTCCGGCCTCGCGCCGAGTCCGGCAAGGCAAAGACAAAGGGCGACGGCGAAACGGGTACGGGAGCGGCGGACATCCGTGGGCGCGATGCGCATGACATGAACTCCTGCTCGGATCGGTGAACGGCTTGGTGCAACGACCGTGCCAGTGGGGGAGGACGGCGCCGGGAGCTGTCGTGACGTGGTTTGGGTCTGATGAACGAGCCAAAATCGCCTACCATTTCGGCTGCCGAACCGGTGATCAACCGGCGCTGTTTCGTTCATGTTCAAGGACGAGTCCATCCCATGAAGATCGCACTGCAGATTCACCTGATTCCCGGCGACAGCGTGTCAGATCGCTGTAAGTGGGCCCGGGACCACGGCGTCGACGGGATCGAGCTCATTGGAGCTCCGCATGACCGCCTCTGCGCCGAGGCGGAGCAGGTCCTGAAGGTCCTGCCGGTGACGACCCTCTGCGGGGCGTTCGACGAGCACGGAGACCGTTGCTTCGACCTGCTCGACGCGGATATCGAGAAGCGCCGTCGCGCCGTCGCGGTGACGAGCAGGTGCCTGGAGCTTGCGGGACAGTTCGGCGCCGTGGGGCTCATCCTCCCGCCGATCTTCGGCCCCCCGGTCGTGCCTGATCTTTCGCCCTTCGCCGATCCGCTGGAGATCGAAGACGCGCTGATGGTCGCGCACTGCCGCGAGCTCGGTGCGCACGCGGTGGCGCACGACACGTTGCTGCTTCTGGAGCCGCTGAATCGGTACGAGCAGCACTACCTGAAGCAGCAGTCCGACGCGGTCCGGGTGATCGACAAGGCGGCGGCGGCGGGCGTGGCGCTGCTCAGCGACCTGTTTCACATGCACATCGAGGAGACCGACACGCCCGCGGCACTGTGCGCGGTCGCGGGGCGCTACACGAAGAGCATCCACCTTGCCGACAACACGCGTTGCGAGCCGGGCACGGGGGACATCGATTTCGTGGCGGCGTTCAAGGCGCTTTTCGAGGTCGGATATGACGGGTACATGGCCTACGAGTGCGCGATCACCGGCGATGACGACGAGCAGAAGAAGGCGAACCTGGCGCGGAGCTTGACGTTCGTGCGGAAGTGCGTCGAGGAGGCCGGAGGGGCAACCTCGCACGGTTGATCTGAAGTCCGGCGACTTCAGCTACACTGATTCTCTGTGAGCAGACAAACGGGAGCACGTCAGCCGCATCCGACACCACGATCCGCCACGCTTGCCGCGATCGTGTTCATGCTGGGGTGGGCGGTTGTCGAATGCGCCCTCGTCCGTCATGACGCCGGGCACCGGATCGCCTACATCGGGCCGGGCGCAGGCATCGCCGTCGTCGGCTCGGCCCTTGCGGTTCTAACGGCGATCCTGTCCGCGTTCGTGGTCCTGGTCACATGGCCGGTGCGACGGGCGTGGCGCGCGATGCGCGCGCGGCAGGCGCTCGGCGCGGCGCGAGTGAAGCGCGTGGTCGTGCTCGGCCTCGACGGGCTCGATCCGGACCTTGCCGAGAAGTTCATGGGGCAGGGCGATCTGCCCCATCTCTCCGAGCTTCGCGCCCAGGGAGGATTCGAGCGACTCGGCACGACGTGGCCGCCGCTGTCGCCGGTCGCATGGTCCAGCTTCACCACCGGCACGAACCCCGGCAAGCACAACATATTCGACTTCATCACGCGCCGGCCCGAGGGGTACGGCCCAGCCATCTCCTCCGTCCGCATCGAGCGGCCGCGACGACACCTGCCGGTCGGACCGTACCGGATCCCGCTCGGGCGCCCTCGCATCGACGGTCGCCGCCGCAGCCGGCCGTTCTGGTCCGTCCTCGGGGATGCGGGGATCTTCAGCGCCGTGATCCGCGTGCCAATCACGTTTCCGCCGGATCGGTTTCACGGCGTTCAGCTTTCGGCGATGTGCGTGCCCGACCTTCTCGGCAGCCAGGGCACGTTCACCTTCTTCAGCGACCAGCCCGTCGCCGGCGCGATGCCGGAGGGCCTGGAGTCCGAGGGGGCGAGCACCTCGGGTCATTTCGTGATCGTCGAGCGCCGCAAGGGGCGCGTGAGCGGCGCGGTGCCCGGGCCGCCGAATCCGGTTCGTGCCGACGGCCGCCCGTTACAGGCGCCGTTTACAGTGACGCAGGGACGCGCCGGCGCGACGCTCGAAATCGGCGGCGCTTCGGTGGCGCTTCCGCTCGACGCCTTCACCGACTGGATCAGCGTCGTTTACGCGGCGGCGCCGGGATTTCGACTCCGGGGGATCTGTCGATTCCGCCTGCGCCGATTCGATGATCAGCGATTCGAGATGTACTGCACGCCCGTGCAGATCGATCCGCTGCGCCCCGTGATGCCGATCTCGCATCCGGTCGTCTTCGGTCACTACCTGGCGCGCCGCCAGGGCTCGTTCGCGACGCTGGGGCTTGCCGAGGACACGGGCGCTCTGAACGAGGACCGCCTGTCCGATGAGGCGTTCCTGGACCAGGCGCATTCGATCGACGACGAGCGGCAGTCGATGTTCTTCGACGCCCTTCGACGCGTGCGGCGCGGTTTCGTCGGTTGCGTGTTCGATGCGCCCGATCGCATTCAGCACATGTACTGGCGGTTCACTGAGGACGATCATCCCGCTCTCCGCGGCCGGCCGAACACGCACCCGGACGCGATTCGGGATCTCTATCGGCGCATGGACGACCTGGTGGGCCGGACGATGAAGGCCATCGGGCGCGACACCGCGCTGCTCGTGATGAGCGACCACGGTTTCAAATCGTTCCGTCGCGGGGTCGATCTGAACGCGTGGCTGCAACGCGAAGGCTATCTCGTGCTGAAGGACGAAGGGGGCACGAAGGAGGTCGCGTCGATCGGCGACATCGACTGGTCGCACACGAAGGCCTATGCGCTCGGTCTCGCAGGCATCCAGGTCAACCTTCGGGGACGCGAGCCGCAGGGCATCGTCGAGACGGGCGCCGAGCGTGACGCGCTGGTCGCCGAGTTGGCGCAAAAGCTGACCGGGCTGAAGGATGATGAAGCCGGCCAGGTCGCGGTGCACGAGGCCGTGGCGCGCGAGCAGGTCTACCGCGGCCCGTACGTCGAGGCGGCGCCCGACCTCGTCGTCGGCTGCCACGTCGGGTATCGCGTGTCCTGGGATGCGGCGGTCGGCCGGACGGGGCGGCGTGTCTTCATCGACAACGCCCGGGCCTGGAGCGGCGACCACTGCGTGCATCCGAATCTCGTGCCGGGCGTGCTCGTGACCAACCAGAAATGCATCGGCGGACCGGCGCGAATCGTCGACGTCGCGGCGACGATCCTGGAGTTGCTCGGCGTGCGCAGGCCGGACTATATGGACGGGAGGTCTCTGGTGAGGGAGGAGGGGTAGGGAGCGGGGAGCGGGGCGCAGGAAGTTCCACGGGGCGTGGAGAGATGCTAAAACTCTGGCATGTTCTCTACTCGAAGGATCAGGATCGACAAGCATCTTTACGATCGCCTGGTGAAGACGGCTCAGGCGGCCGGGTACTCGGGCGTGGACGAGTTCGTGCGCCACGTGCTCGAGCGCGAGGCGGACCGCGGCGGCGGCGACTCGGGGGTGGACGATGCCGAAGCGGAAAAGCAACTTCGCGGACTCGGTTACATCGAATGAGGCATCCTCCGATGCCGTCATGCCTGCCTGGACACCATGATTCACTAGCGAACAGCCCACCACCATGGACATCGTCAACGCCGCCATGAACCGGCTGGGGCACCTGATCATCAGCCCCTTCGCCGCCGTGCCGCTCGTCGGTCTGCTGCTGCTTTCGGCGCTGACCGGGGTGGCGCTGACGTGGATCATCGGGAAGACGTCGAACCAGCGTGCGCTTCGGCGGGCCGCCGACAGGGCGCGGGCGCAGGTGCTCGCGATCCGGCTGTTCAAGGACGATCTGAAGGTGATGCTCGGCGCGCCGCTGGCGGTGATGGGCTCGAGCCTGGCACGATGTCTTCACACGGTGCCGTCGCTGCTCGTGGTGGCGGTGCCGATGGCGCTGCTGTTCTGCCAGATGGCCGTGTGGTACCAGCGACGTCCGCTCGAGCCCGGTGAGACCGCGGTGGTGCGCCTTGCGATTGCGCCGGACGCGTGGCAGGTGTTCCGCGACGTTTCGATCGACGCGCCGCCCGGCGTGGAGGTCGAGACGCCGGCCCTGCGCGACGACGCGGAGCACGCGCTGTTCTGGCGCATCCGGGCCGGAGCGCCGGTGGAGGAGCCGTTGCGCTGGACGATCGATGACGCGACGTTCGAGAAGCGGATCGCGATCGCGGAATCGCCCGGGCGGCTGGCGCCGGTCGCACCGATACGTCCGGGCACGGGCTGGTTCGATCGTCTCGTGCATCCTCTCGAGGCAGGGTTCGAATCGACGTCGCCCGTGCACCGGATCGACGTGACGTATCCATCGCGCGTCGTCAACGAAGTGCTCGGTTACGCCGTGCCGTGGTGGCTGACGTTTCTGGTCGTTTCGATCCTGGTCGCGCTGCTGTCGCGACGATGGCTGGGAGTTCAGTTTTGAGTGTCCAGGACGCGATCGTGATCGTTTCCGGGCTGCCTCGATCCGGCACGTCGATGATGATGCAGATGCTCGACGCCGGCGGCGTTCCCATACTGACCGACGGCGTGCGGGAGGCGGACAGTGACAACCCGCAGGGATACTACGAGTTCGAGCCGGTCAAGCGGACCCGCGAGGACCCGTCGTGGCTGGCCGGAGCGCCGGGGAAGGCGGTGAAGATGGTGCATCTGCTGCTGAAGACGCTGCCGGTCGACCGGACCTACCGCGTCATCGTGATGCGGCGCGAGCTGGACGAGGTGCTCGCGTCGCAGGCGGTCATGCTGGAACGGCTCGGGCGACCAGGGGCCAGCCTTTCGCCCGACCGCCTGGCGGCCGTGTTCCGGCGCCAACTCGAGGACGTGACCCGGTGGATGGCCGAGCAGGACTGCTTCGAGTCGATCGAGGTCGAGCACGGTCGCGTCATAAGCCATCCGGACGAGCAGGCCGAGCGCGTCAGCGCGTTTCTCGGGGGTCATCTCGACGTGAGCGCGATGGCGAACGTCGTGAACCCGACACTCCACCGTCAGCGCGGTCCCACGGCCTGATCACGAAGCCTCTGTGTTCGACCGCATCGCAAAGCGCGGCGTGGGAATCGCCCCTCGGTACGTGCAGGGTGAACGTGCTGCCTTCGCCTTCGACGCTCTGCAGATCCAGCGTGGCGCCGAGCAGCGCCTCGGCGAGGTCACCCACCTCCGCGGCCAGTTCGGCGGCCTCGAAGTCCGCCGTGCTCCGTCATCCCGGACTGGGCTCGACCCGCGGATCGAAGCGCTGGAAGAACGCCATCAGGCCGAGCATCGTTCGGGCGCTGTCGAGCATGTGCTCGATGAGGACGTTCAGGGAGCGCTCCGACACGCCGAGGGCGTCACGCTGGCACGTGGCGAAGTAGCGGCGCTCGACGCGTCGCCAGTCGCGCCAGAGCGAGCGAAGGATCGTTGCCGTCTCCAGGGGCGTGAGCAGCGGACAGAGCCGGGTGCTGCCGTCGGTGATGGCTGACAGGTCCGGTTCGAGATCGCGCAGATGCCGGTCGTAGCGCGTCCGCCAGGGCCCCTCGGGCAGGGTGCACATCTGGTGCAGGACATGGGCCGCGTTGCGCGAGGGGTGTCGCTGGAGAAAGTCCGTGTATGCCTCGTGCCCCAGTCGCTGCTTCACGGCTGCGAGCGCGGCGATGTGCGACGGGCTCTCGGCGACTTCGACGGCCGCGTCGTACAGCCAGGCCAGGTCCTTCTCGAGGTGACGCAAGCGGGCGTAGAAGCCTTCGGCCGCGCCGAGCCTCTTCCGGGCGGGCGGCGGCGCGGCGGGGGGCGGCGGCGGATCGATGTCGCGCGTGCCGCCGTAGTCGACGACGATGACGGAGATGTTGTCGGGCCCGCCGGCGTCGTTGGCGGCGTCCACCAGCGCCTTGCAGGCGTGCGCCGGCTCCTCGTGCGCGCCGAGGATCCGGGCGATGGTCGCGTCGTCCACGGGGTCGGTCAGGCCGTCGGTGCAGAGCAGCAGGCGGTCGTCCGCTTCGAGGGTCATTGGCTTCACGACCGGCGTGATCGGCCGCGACATGCCGACGAACTGCGTCAGCAGGCGTATCTCGCGCTCCTCCGCCTCGTGCGCGTCGTCGGTCGTGGGCAGGGATCGAATTTCACGGCGCACGTGGTCCTTCGTCAGCCGCCGCAGCCTGTCACCGCGAAGCAGGTACGCGCGACTGTCCCCGACGTGCATGACCATGGCGCCCCAGGTGTCGACCAGGCCCGCGACGAGCGTGGCCCCCATGCCGGTGAGTGCGTCGAGCGACCGCGAGTGGTGATGCAGGTGGGCGTTCAGACGGGTGGCGGAGTCAATGAGCAGCCGCGTCAGGACCGCGTGGTTGAACTCCGGCAGCGAACGCAGTTGCCAGCGGATGAGGTGGCCCAGCGCGTGGGCGGTGATCTGCGAGGCCGCTTCGCCCGAAGGCCGGCCGCCGAGGCCGTCGCAGACGACGAACAGGCCCATTTGCTGCTGGCAGTAGCAGGTGTCCTCGTTCGCCAGGCGCGTGCGCCCGACGTCACTCAGCTGCGCGAAATCGAGGACCGGAAGGAGCATGGGGCGTTATTGAATCTGGACTCTTGATTGGCGATTCGCGATTTTTGCCCTACAGGTCGCGGCGGATCACCATCAGCAGCATCAGGCACAGGCCGATGCACGTCGGCAGCCCCATCCAGGCCAGCGCGGTCGGAAGCGACAGGCCCGCCGTCTGGACGAGGAATCCGACGATCCAGGTCGCCGGGGCCGCGGCGGCCCAGGCCATGCCCAGCATGATGCCCGTGGCGGTGCTGCTGTTTTCGGGAAGCCGCTGCTGCGCGTACGCCACCATCAGCGCGTTGACCGGACCGACGCAGGCGCCGAGGGCGAACACCAGCAGCGCGAACTGCCATGTCGCCAGCGAAGGTGCCAGCACGAGACCGTAATAGAGACCGATCGTGAGCGTGAGGCACCCCGCGAGCAGGTGGCGCCGGCCGCGCCGGTCGGCGAGGTGGCCGGCCGGTATCACCGTCGCCGCGTTGCCGCCGATCAGCAGCAGGGTCGCGCCGCCGTTGACCCACCATTGCGACTGGCCGCGGGCCTGGGTCAGCTCGGGAAGCATGAAGTGCAGCGCGACGAGCGACGCGGTCGAAAGCACCTGGATCAGCCAGGGGATGAGGATGACGCGGAAGAGGCCGGCGAACCGGCGCACGCCGTCGCGCCAGTCGACCGCGGACGGCGGGGGGTCGACGGGGCGGCACCATCGAATCGCGAGGACGATGACGAGGGCGGCCGGGATCAGCAGCAACTCGGTGTGCCCCGAGGTCCGCAGGTAGACGGTGCTGAAGACCAGGTGGCTCGAGCCCAGGCCGACCATCCCCGTCGTCACGAACAGCCCCACCATCGTCGAGCGGCGCTTCGTCGAGGTGTCACCGACCGCGCTGGCGGCCGGCGGATGAAAGATCGAGATGCCCAGGCCGGAGGCAAGCAGGATCAGGGCCATCGTCGCGTAGCCGCTCCAGTGGTGCATGAACTGCGGGGCTCGGCTGATCGGGCCCAGCAGGACGATCAGCGGTCCGATCGCGGCGCCGACGAGAATGAGCCGGCGCCGGTGGCCGTGGTCCGCCCAGAAGCCGAATAGCGGCTGGAGTCCGACGCTCACGATCGTCGTCACCGTGACGAGCATGCCGGCCGCCGCGAGGTCCAACCCGGCGAGCTTCTTGAAGATGGGCCAGACGTTGGCCGAGCAGTCGATCATGCAGTGCGCCGCGGCGACGCTGATCAGCGTGCGCGCCCCGGGTGAGACGCGCAGGCGCGCGGCGAGAGAAGGCCATCGAGATCGGGCGGTGCTCTGGAGCATGGGAATCGCGGGGAAGCATTCTATCGGCGGGGTGCGGGGGGCGCTTGCGCGGCGCTCGAATGCTGGATCCTGGTCGCGGGTCTGATGTGCAGCCATCCCATGCCTGATGCGTTGCAGTTTTGCGCCCCGGGCCCGTGCTCACTTCCCGGTGTAGTCGATCAGCCGGCTGATCTCGCTCCGCAGGTCGCGGCGATGCACGATCCGGTCGACGAAGCCCTTCTCCAGCAGATGCTCGCTGCGCTGAAAGCCTTCGGGCAACTCCTCCCGCACCGTGTTCGCGATGACGCGCGGTCCGGCGAAGCCGATCAGGGCGCGGGGCTCGGCGATGATGACGTCGCCGAGCATCGCGAAGCTGGCGGTGACGCCGCCGGTCGTCGGATCGCTCAGGACGCTGATGAACAGGCCGCCCGCCTCGTCGAGGCGCGCCAGCGCCGCCGACGTCTTGGACATCTGCATCAGCGACAGGGCGCTTTCTTGCATGCGGGCGCCGCCCGAGCAGCTCACGACGATCAGGGGCAGGTCGGTTTCAGCGGCCAGTTCGGCGCATCGGGCCACCTTCTCGCCGACGACGCTGCCCATCGAGCCCATCATCAGGCGCGGGTCCATGCACGCGATGATGATGCCGCGGCCCTGGATGTACCCCTTGCCGCAGAGCAGGGCGTCGAGGTGCCCGCTCTTGCGCTGGTCGGTGGCGAGCCGGTCGCGGTACGACTTGAGGTCGACGAAGTTCAGCGGATCCTTCGGGGCGAGGTTCTCCCACATCGGCTCCAGGCTGCCCGGGTCGCACAGGAGTCGGGCTCGCTCGTCCGCGTCGATGCGGAAGTGATGGTCGCAGTCAGGGCAGACGTGCAGGTTCTGCTCGACGTTCTTGCGGTAGAGCATCGCCTCGCACGACGGGCAGCGCATCCACAGACCTTCGGGGATGTCGCTTCGCTTGCCTGGATCGGGCGCATCCTGCCAGCGGCGCGGCGCGGGGGACTCGGAAGAGGATGGCGGATGGGCGGAGTCTTTGGCCAATAGAAGGGGACCGAAGGTCAGATGTCCGGATCGAACGCGCAGTATACCCGTGAGGACTGTCCGTTGGAAACTGATCGGCTACCTCGGCGCGGTCGCAATACCTGACGGGCGCAGAAGTCGAGACGGGCAGGATTATCGGGCGGTGTCCCGGCGATCGCGGCGTCGGCTTCCGCGCCGCGGCCGTCCCCCATGGCCACCGGTGCACGATTCCCCTTCAGCTCGGGCTGGGTGGAATCATGCGATGACCGCGTTGCACGCGCCGCGAAGGATCCCAGGATCAGGCCAACGGATCATTGGTGAGGGTCCATTTGTCGACGGTGGCTCCATCCTCGCGAGCCCTTACCCGCATCGTATGTTGGCCGGACGCGAGATCGAACGTGACTTGGGTCAGCTCAGGCCCGTCCGTGATCTCGGCCACGATCCAGCCGACGGAACTGTCGAAGTGGAATTCGATCCATGCGCCGCCGTCGATCGAAACGTAGAACGAATTGGAGCTGGTGTCGGGGCCGTGAACCTGCCCGAGGACGCGGTACGTGCCGGTCTCATCCACCGTGAACGCGTAGGTCACTTCCATCCCGTCGGGAACGGCATCGTAATGGTCCCCCGAACCCGGGGCGACCTCGAGATACTGGCCGCCGGAGGCGCCGGCATCCGATTGGAGCGTCCACGGGGACTGGGTGGTGAGGTAATCCTCGGCTTCGATCGTGATCGTCTGCGCGGGCGCCGGACCCGGGTTGCGATAATGACTCGCATCCCGATCGAACGCGCCGGGCACCGTCACCGTGGCGAGGTTGCGGTAGAGCCCCGGAATGTTCATCGGTCGGGTGAACTCCAGCGCCTCGACGTCGGTCAGACCCGAGATCGAGCCGAGCGACGAGTTGTTCCCGTTCTCGAGTGTCTGGTCGACGTAAAGGTTGTTGTTGTCGTCGAAAGCGATGAGCCGGTTGTTCTGGGCGTCCCACGCCAGCCCTTCGATCTTGACGCTCGACGCCACGCCGCCTTCCTGGTTGTTGTCGACGGTCTCGAGGATGTCGGCGGTCGCCGGGTCGACGCGGTACAACTCGTCGTCG
>NYZC01000020.1 GCA_002686995.1 Phycisphaeraceae bacterium
CCGGACATCGCCCTCTTCGCCTGCTCGTTCATCACCAAGCTGCCGGGCGCCTCGAAGGCGGCACCGTGGCACGAGGATGCCACGTACTGGGGTGGCCTGGCGGACCGGATCGAAGGCTGCACGGACCGCGGACGCATCGACGACCTCGACATCCTGGCGGTCCGGAATCCCGAGTTCGTCGACCTTCGGACACGACCTCACTGCCACGGTTACCAGACCTTCCCCGACGGCACCGTGGCGCCGAAGGATCATCACTATGCCCTCAAGATCAACCGCGACGGCGACATCTACATCACGACGATCTATCCTTTCGCGCTGCTGCGGGTGACGCTGGAGACCCTTTCCCGATGACATTCCAGATCGACGAACGCCTGCCCTGGACCGAGCACTATGTTCGGTACGGTTTCGCCGTGGTTCGAGGTCTCGTCGACCGCGGATTCTGCGACGAGGCGCTCGCAGAGGTGCGCCGCGTGGTGGATGACGATCGACCGGTGACCCGCTGGGTCAAGCGCGACGGCGACGGGTTGAACGATCCGAGCGCGAGCCCCGGCCAGTGGCACTACGCGTTCTTCCAGGATCCGGGGCGGACCGGCATGACGCCGCAGAACCCAGTGCTTGAAACGCTCTATGACCAGCCGCGCCTGCGCGCCGCGATCGACGAGATGTTCGGCGACGCGCGGGCCTGGGACCGCGTGCGCAACTACTACATATTTCTCAACCCCTTCGCACCTCACGGCGAAGCGAAGCTCGAACCCGCCGGTCACATCGACTTCCGGGTTCCGACTCCCATCCTCTACCGCGGATTCACGTTTCAGATCGCCCTGCTCGACACCGAGCCGTTCAGCGGAAACACGACCATCTTTCCGGGCACGCACGTACCGGTGCAGAGAATGCTGATGGACGAAGCGGATCGGGATCTGACCCAGCAGGCCGAGACAGACGTCGATACCGTCGAGCCGTACGAGTTCGTCGCCGGCGCCGGGGACGTCCTGTTCATGCATCACCTCGTGTATCATTCCGGCAACGTCTCCCATTCGCCGAACTGCAGGCCTCGCCTGGGCCTCCATGCCGAGGCGTTCCGCGCACGGTGGCTCACAGAGGTGGATCCCGGCGACCCGGACCTGAGCCCGTGGCAGCGCAGCCTGGCGCTCAACGGCCCATTCATCGCGCAGCGCGACGAGGCGACGCCTCAGCGCTCGATGCGCGAGCGTTACGTCACGCAGATCGAGAAGGAGCTGGGGATCGCCGTGGAGGAGAGATGGAAGCGCTATTCCGATTGGCCGGAGCCGCCGTCATGAACGACGAAGGATGAACCATGATCACCCCGACGGACTACACGACTTGGGCCGATCACCATCCCGAGGTCGCGGAGAATTTCGCGGCAAAGCCCCTGCCATGGCCGTGCCAGCAGATCACGACCGATCTCGCGTTCTGCCATCAGCCAACGATCGTGAAGGGACCCGACGGCGCGCTGGTCACGCACGGCGCGGAGTTCGGCGGTACCGACACGTTGCTCTGGCGCTCCATCGACGGTGGTCTGACCTGGCAGCAGCACGCCAGCGCGCCGCTCATGGCCCCGCCCGCACCGGAAGGGGTGACACAGATCAGCGAAGCGGCCCTCGGCGTCGGCGCGACCGCCACCGGGACGCTCCTGATCGCATGCCGCCAGTTCGCGGGCGCGGGCACCGGCGACATCTTCAGGGATCCGATCCACACGGACCGGACCTGGATCATCCGCAGCGTCGACGGCGGTCGGACCTGGCAGAACACCGGTCAGCTCGATCCCGCACCGTACGACAACATCGGAGGCGCCAAGGCCCGGATTCACCGGATGTGCGAGGGGCGCCTGCTTTACCCGATCAACGCGCGTCCGAGTGCGCGCCCCGGCCGCGAGGTGGCCGAACACGAGATGCGCGAGCGCGCCCTGCTGTTCGAGTCCTCCGATGACGGCGCGACCTGGCACCGGATCGCGAGCCTGGGCGAGGACACCGATGAGAGCGACCTGCTGGAATTGCCGTCCGGCCGCATTCTCGCCTCGACCCGGTTCCAGCGCAGGAAGCTGCCGGAGGATCCCGCCGACCTGATCTGCCCCCTGTTTCTGGATGAAGAAGGGCGCGCCAGCCTCGAACGTCACGGCGACATCGATCCGTACGAGGTCGGCAACCACAGCGTCATCAAGAACACCTGCATCCTGCACAGCGACGACGGCGGCGCCACCTGGAGCGAGCCGCGGCTGGTGACCGGCTGGCTCCAGCAGACCGCAGGCCTGGTCCGGTTGTCAGACGGCACGGTCGTCATGCCGTACGGCCACAAGGACGAAGGGCACGGACAACGTTTCGTGCTCAGCTACGACGAGGGCGAGACCTGGTCGAACGCCGTGTTCGAGCTGAATCGGTTTGGGATGTATGCCCATTCCGTCGCGCTGGACGATGACACGATTGTGACCGTGACCGAGACTCCCCGCTGGCACCGGCCGGTCCGCCTCCACGTGCTGCGCTGGCAGGTCCCGCCGCGTAACGTCGTGGCCGAGCGCGGTTTCTTCCGTCCACGGCCGGTCACGCCTTCCAGTACGTGAACCCGCGCCCCCTCGGGAGGCCGAATGCTTCACCTCGTCGTCGACGGCCGGCCATCCTCCCGCATCGCGATCGGCGCGCACGCCGACGACGATGACCGACGGGCGGCCGGGGAACTCGCGCGATACGTCGAACGGCTCAGCGGAACACGCCTGGAAGTACGTACGGCCGCCGATTCGACCCTGACGGACGGCCATGTCCTGCTGCTCGTGGGCGCGCCCGAACATCACGAGATGATCGATGCCGCGCTGCCCGCCGAACTCGATCCGCGCCGGCTCGGGCCTGAAGGATTCGTCCTCCACTGCGGCGACCTCGACGGGCGCCGGTTCGTGATCGCCTCCGGCCGGGAGGCCATTGGAACGCTATACGCCGTCTACGCGCTCGTGGAGATGCTGGGGGTCACGTTCACGCTGGCCGAGGATCTGCTGCCACCGCGCTCGAGCGAGCTCGCGCTGGTCCCCGTGAGTCGCGCGTTCGAGCCCGCCTTGTCGCGGCGCGGGTTCCAGTTCGATCTGAACAACCTCCACAACAGTATCTGGGGCATCGAGGACTACGGGCGCCTGATCGAGCAGATGATCAAGCTGCGCCTGAATCACCTCGGTTTTTTCGCGCAGTGTCACGGTCCGTGGATCGACTACGCCTACCGCGGCGAGAAGGCGCTGATCGGCGACCTGACGAGCAGGGAGTCGGGCTACCTGCGCATCAAGCAGAGTGTTCCCGATGCGCGCACCGTCTGCGCGGCGATCGGGGCCGAGCACTTCGCAGATCGAAAGTTCATGGCGCCGCCGCACATGCAGGACGTCCGATCGCCGGAACAGGCGCGCCAGTTATTCATCGGAATGGTCCACGAGGTGTTCGCGCTGGCGCGCGAGCGAGGCATGACGACTTCCCTCGCTTTCGACGCCCCCAGTCTCGTCCCAAACCTGGGCCGATACGCGAGGAACATCGGCGCCCGACCGTACCATTTCGGGGTCGGCGTGGTGCCGAGTCCCACCGACGCCGTGGGCCTGGAGATCATCGAGCGGATGGTCGAAGCGTTTCTGGATGCCTACCCCGAAATCGATGCGTTCTACGCATTCGGCTCGGAGAACTACGCGCTGTGCCCGCATCCGGACAGCGAGGCGCTTCGAGCGCGCATGCGTCCGCGCTTCGAACACGCGCTGAGCACGCTCGGTGAACAGTGGCAGTCGGTGTGCGCGAAGTTCCAGGTGACCCCCGATCGGGCGCTCGACGCCGACATCGGCGGATTCGAGATCGCGCGCAGCGCGGCCGCCATCGCGAGACGTCTGCGCCCGG
Organism: Phycisphaeraceae bacterium; assembly: GCA_002686995.1. Taxonomy (GTDB): domain Bacteria; phylum Planctomycetota; class Phycisphaerae; order Phycisphaerales; family Phycisphaeraceae; genus NYZC01. The sequence continues at coordinate 3,870 of NYZC01000020.1, forward strand.
ACCTGGAGGTCGGCGTCGGCTCGTTCTTCCGGGGGTACCTGCTGCGTGACGCGGACCGCCTTCTCGAACGGGACCTCGCCCTCGTCGACTGGCAGTCGTCGGGCGTCTTTCCGACGGTGCGTGATGTGAACGCGAGCTATTTCTCGGGCATGGGCGACCGCCGGCGCTACATCATCGTGCGTGGCGACGACGACGGCAGCATGTTCGGCATGCCGTTTTACCTGCGCCAGTTTCAGCGCGACGGCTGCTTCTCCGAGGCGGTCGACGCGGGGGTCACGGGCTTCATGTGTCAACTGTACCGAGCGCGGGGGACCGAGCATCACATCCGCTTTCTCGCCGGCGGCGCGTGGGACGCCGACCTCACGCCGCAGGTGTTCTACCGGCAGTACGCGCAGGACGTCTTCGGCCCGGCGGCGGCGGCGGCCATGGTGGATGCCTTCGAATGCCTGGAGGACGGGGAACAGCAGTTGGGCTGGCGCGGCCAGGGGAACTTCACCTGGCTGGGCGTCTACGACCTGCGGATGATCGAGCAGCGCATCGGTGACGATACGAACCCCTTCGACGGCCCTTCCGGCGATTGCGCGCAGTTCGCCGCTGCCTGCCGCGATCGCGCGGACGCGTACGATCAGGCGATCGATCATCTGGGCGCGGCGCAGCAACACATGGACGCGGCCCGGTCACGAGTCAGCGAGAAGGGACGCGGGACGCTCGAGTACCTGGCCGGCAAGACACGGGCGTACCGGACTCACCTCGAGACGCTCGTGCTGGTGAACCGCGCCGCGACTGCCTACGCGGAGGCGTTCATCAACCGCGCCGACGACGAGCGCGCGCTGGCCGCCGCCCTGGCGAAGGCGGAGCGCATGTTCGACGCGACGTGCTCGAGCGCCGAGCAGACGGCCCGTCACGCCGCGGAGATCGTCGATCACCCGAGCGACCTGGCCATCCTTTTCCTCGCCAATATCTGGGATGTTGCGCAGACCGCGCGCCTGCGAGACATCATCCGACGCGTCTGCAACTACCACCACGGACGCCCCTACTGGGTCGACGCGCCCGGATCACGCGATGGCGACGGCCAGGACATCTTCTGAACGAACCCTATTCGACGGAATCCAGGACGGTGGATCGCGGCTCATTGCTCCATCGCCTGCTCGTGCCGACCGGTCTCGCCGAGCGCCGCGGCCAGCCCGCCGTGAAACAGCGGATCATCGATCCGATCGACCAGCATGCGCCTGTGCGCGATCGACGTGTCAACGGTTGCTGCGCGACGAACCGAATCGCGCCATGATCGTCTGCGACCCGGCGACCCGTCAGGCAAAGCATCGGCCAGCGCGATGCTTTGCCCGTTTCAACCGAAGAACCGGCATCGGTACCTGCGCGACGCTGCTCGAGATGGAGCAGATGTTCGCCGGCCAGGGTTTTTCGCGGTCGCAGACGCGCGAGCTGGCCGCGGCTGGTCGGGGGCCGTGCTCGTTGCGGTGCAGGTTCACGATCATGAAATAGCGGCCGCCGTCGTCGTCCTTGAACAGGCCGATCAGCGCATTGCGGCGCGGTCCTTGCTCGGTAAGCGCGATGCGCCTGGTCGGGCCGACCAGCCGGCCGCGCTCGTACACCGTGACGCCCAGGGCGGTTCGTTCGATCCGCCCGGCACGAACTGTACGTCGTTCATGTTCACCAGTGCCGCGTTTTCGAGGCCACGGGCAAGAGGTCGAAGATTCATGGAATGCCTCATGGACTATAGTGACGTCATGGCCGAGGAGCACATGCTGCGTGGCGAAGACCGGCTCATCTATCATGCCGACGGCGGCATGAACGTTCACAATCTCTGGGAGCCGTTCAGGGAAGAGCAGCTCACCCGGCACATCGACGACTTCGCGGAAAACGGCGTCGATATCTTCTCGCAGCTCACCTTCGCAGGCGGCGCGCTGAAGCCGGGGCTCTTCGTGCCCGAGCATTCGGAGTTCGCCTGGTGGCGCAACGACAAGCTCCGCAAGCTCGTCGATACCGGCGTGCAGCCCATCGAGATCATGATCGACCGGGCGCACCGGCAGGGCATGAAGTTCTTCGCGAAGCTGCGCATGAGCGACTGGCATCGGCGCAGCGTGGAGGAGAGCGGCTTCGTCGGCCGGCACCCCGAGCTTCAGAATCCGTCCATGATCGTGCGTCCGGCGCTGGACTACACCCACCCTGAGGTGCGCCGCTACCACCTGGACCTGATCGACGAGCTCGTGCGGCGTTTCGATCTCGACGGCATCACGCTCAACTACACGCGGAGCTGGCAGTGCTTTCCCACCGAGGCCGGCGGCGAGCGGCATGCGCTGATGACCGACTTCGTCCGCACGGTACGGCGCCTCCTCGACGATTACCAGCAGCGCAAAGGGCGCCGGATCGAGCTGTGCGCCATCATGCTGCCGCACGTGGACCTGTGTCGGCGCTTCGGCCTCGACGTGGAGAGCTGGATCCGCGAGAACCTGATCGACATCGTCTGTGTCGGCAACACGGGTACGAGCGACCCGAACATGGATCACGCGCCGTGGGCGGGCCCCTGCGCGGCGGCGCGGTGCCGGTACTTTCCGATGGTGCAGATCGTGACGCCGCAATCGAAGGCGGGGACGCTGGCGCCGGAGCACCTGCGCGCGCTGGCGAAAGGGATGTACGGGGGCGGGGCGGACGGCATCGCCATGTTCAACTGGGTTCATTACTGGGCTCGCGGTGACCGCGTGGAGATCGGCTACCCGCTGAGTCTCACGTACATGCGTGACCTGCGCGACCCGGATGTCCTTGACGATGGCGCCCGCCACTACCGGTTCCGCCCACTGGGCGCGCAGTGGCCGGCGCGAGAGGGCGTCATGCGCGACGATTTCCGCGTGACGATGCCTCGCCGCGCAGGCGTGCGCGGCGCGTACCCGTTCCGTCTTCCCGAGACGCTGGCCGAGACGGGCGGCGCCCATCTCTACATGAAGGTGATCGGCCTGGCGCCGCAGACGCCGGAGGCGCAGATTCGCAGCGCGCGCGTGGCCAGCGACCGATTCCCCGAGATCAGCGATCAGGGTTGGCCCGATCGGCTGGAAATCGACGTGAACGGGGCGGTCGTTCCGCCCGAGCTCGTGCGCCGCGTTTTTCGCGCCGAAGGCCAGAGCAAGACCGACGGCAGGGCGCTCGAACCGTTCACGCTGATCTGGTTCGCGCTGAGTTCCCCGCCCGCGCGGCGCGGGCTGAACACGGTCGGCCTGCGCATCCTCGAAGCGCCCGTGCCCGACGACGTCGATCCCCGATCGGTCGAGGCGCTCGACAGGACGGACGCGATCGTCATCGAGGAGCTGGACGTGACCGTGATGCCTCGGCCGCTGCGTCGATCCCCGGGTGGTTCTTCCGCGTGACGGGGCGAGCGGAGCGCGCCGGACGCCCGTCGTTGCCGACGGGCGATGGGGCTGGCCCGCATTGCCGACAATGAACGCACGGCAGGCTGACGATCCGTTTCCCGTACCGGTGTTCGCGGCGCCCGTCCCCGGCGAGCGCATCTGCCGGTTGTCCGACTTCGGCGGTTCGCCGGACGGCGCCAGCGTGAACACGGCGGCATTCGCGCGGGCGATCGAACGGTGCGCGGCGGGCGGCGGGCGCGTGATCGTCCCGCGCGGGCACTGGCTGACCGGACCGATCGAGTTGCACAGCGGCGTGCACCTGCACCTCGAAGAAGGCGCCGAGATCTCGTTCACCACGCGTTTCGAGGACTACCTGCCCGCCGTATTCACGCGCTGGGAGGGGCACGAGTGCTACAACTTCCGTCCTCTGATCCGCAGTTGCGGCACCCGTGGCGTGGCGATCACCGGGTCGGGCGTCCTTGACGGCAGCGGCGCGGCGTGGTGGCCCTGGACCGAACGGCAGGGCGCAGCGCAAGCGGCGCTTTTCAAAGCGGGCCGGGACGGCGTCCCCGTCGAGCGCCGAGCGTTCGCGACAGAGCAGGACGGACTGCGCCCGCCGTTCTTTCAGCCGATCCGTTGCCGTGACGTCCTGATCGAGGGCGTGACGTTTCGCAACGGTCCGATGTGGACGATTCACCCGGTGTACTGCGACAACGTGACCGTGCGCGGCGTCACGGTGCTGACCGAAGGCCCCAACACGGACGGACTCAATCCCGACTCCTGCCGAAACGTGCTCATCGAAGATTGCCGGTTCGCGACCGGCGACGACTGTATCGCGATCAACTCCGGTAAGAACGAGGACGGCCGGCGCGTCGGGCGCCCCTGCGAGCGGATCGTCGTGCGCCGTTGTCGCATGGAGCGCGGCCACGGCGGGGTCGTGATCGGCAGCGGCATGTCCGGAGACGTCCGGGACGTGCTCGTGCATGACTGCGCGTTCGAGGGGACGCAGCGCGGAATCCGGCTGAAGTCCATGCGCGGGCGCGGCGGCGTCGTCGAGAGGATCCGATACCGCGACATCGCCATGCGCCGCATCGCGGACGAGGCCGTCGTGATCGACCTGCACTATCCCGACGCGACCGTCAAGCCGCGAGCCGACGCGACGCCGGTCTTCCGCGACGTCCGGTTGTCGGGCGTGCGATGCGTCGGCGCGGGACGTGCAGTGCTCCTGCGCGGACTGCCCGAGCAGCCGCTGGAGAATATCGTGCTCGCCGATCTGAGGATCGAGGCCGATGAGGGACTGCGATGCGAGCACGTCATCGGGCTGCGACGGTCCAACGTCGATATCAGGACGCCGAAAACGGGGTGAATACTACAATGACCTCTGTCATCTTCCTGACCGAGGCCGCGCCATGACGGCATTATCGAATGATTCGCGGGTCGGAAATGTCCTGCACGTGATCGCAGCGCTGTTGTCGGTCGCGGCAGTCGGCGCGGCGGAGACTGCACATGGCAACCTGACGCTGGTCGATGAAGGCGCGCCGCGCGCCGTCATCGTGGTCGCCGACGAGCCCGCGGACGATTCGTGGGCCGATCCGGGTTACGAACCGCCCGACCCCGCCGCGACGTTCCAGGACATCGTGCGTCGGATGACCGGTGCCACGCTGCCTGTTCAGAAAGAGAGCGAGTTTGACGCGCGATCGATCGCGGTGTTGGTGGGACCGTCGGATCTCGCCCGGCGCATGGGCGTCGACGTGGGTCAGGACCGTGACAAGACAAGCGACCATTACGTCGTCAGGACGGGTGATCGATTCGTCGCCCTCGTGGGCAACGACGATCGGCAGTTGACCGGCACCCTGTACGCCGTGTTCGATCTGCTGCAGCGACTGGGCTGTGGCTGGTACGGACCCGATCCCAGGTGGCACGTGATCCCCGAGCGCAAGACGCTGAAGGTGCCGCCGTTGGCGGTCGACGAGCGACCGGCGTTCGCGCTGCGGATGCTCCAGGCGACGCAAATGGAGGCGGGCTACCCGAAGCAGGTCTACCGTTACGCGTGGCGGCTCGGTGGATCCGCGCTGGCATTCGATCATTCGCTCGGGCGCGTGGTGCCGCGCGAGAAATACCTCGAGGCGCATCCGGAATACTTCGGGCCGCGCCAGCCCTGCCTGAGCCACCCGGAGGTGTTCGACATTGCCGCGGACTACTGCCGCCGGCAGATCGGCCGGGTGCCCGAGGGGGTCGTCCCGATCGCCCTCGGCGCCGAGGACAACCCGAGCTTCTGCCAGTGTGATCGCTGCAGGGCCGTCGGCAACCTTAGCGCACGGTCGCTGAACTTCACGAACGAGGTGGCACGCCGGCTGAGCCGCACGCACCCCGGTCGCTACCGCCTGGCATTCTACGGGTACTGGGTCACCCACCAGCCGCCGCGCCCGATGATCCAGGCCGAGCCCGGCGTCGTGTGCATGGTGGTCAACGAAGGCGATCACGCGCACGCGCTGGATGCACCGGAGTCCGCGCGGGAGCGGGAAGGGAGCCGAAGCAACCAGCGCGAACGTCTGCACCTCGAAGGATGGCGCAAGACCGGGGCGGAGATGGCCGTCTACGAGTGGTGGATTCCCGGTGACGCCAACCAGCACTGGCGCATCATGCCCTGGTATTCCGGCCAGACGGCCGTGAGGAACCTGCGTTACTGGCATCGCAACGAGGTGCGTTACGTGTACTACGAAAGCGCGGACATCGGCTCGCCCGAGCAGCGGTTCTCCGTGCGGTGGCCGCTGTACTACGTGGGGGCCCGCGCGATGTGGGACCCGAAGGTGACGTCCGGTCAGGTCATGGCGGAGGCGTGCGACCGGCTGTTCGGTCCGGCCGCTCCGCACATGCTTCGGTTCTACGGTCGGCTCGAACGGGCGATGGTCGAAACGAAGGACAAGGTCGGCAACTGGGGCCTGCCTCGTCCGGATCGCGTCTACCCGTCGGACGTCGAAGCCGAGGCCGCCGCGCACCTCGATCGCGCGACCGCGACGAGCACGACGCCGCAGATCGCGGCACGGATCGAGGATCAGCGGCAAATGTGGAATCGGGCGCGGCGCGAGTCCCTGGCGGTGCTGGCCGAGCGGCGCCGCCAGATCGAGGTCGGCGAGCCGGAGCGCTCGGGCCTCGTGGTGCATCACGACTACTTTCGGGGCGTCGGCAACGATCTGACCGGTCGGGGCCGCGACGCGGCGCTCGGTCCCGGGGCCGTCCAGCGCGCCGACCACGTCGAGCTGACCGGCCGCGCCGGGGCGCGGGTCACGTTTCCTGCGCGCGGCCGCGACGGAAAGACCCTGGCCGAGCTGATCGACGAGGGCGGCGGTGCGGCGACGATCATCATCTGGTTCGCGGGCAAGGCGTTGTCGGGATCGCAGGACGAACAGTACGCGCTGCTCGACGCGCGCAGGCGCGTACCGGATGTACCAGACGCGGTCCGCGGTTTCACGTGGCGACTCGACATGGCCCGGCGCCTGCCGGTGATCGACGCCTCGCCCGACACGACGCCGCGTCGCGCTAACGAGGCGCCCCGGCTGTCGGTCGACGATCGCGACGCCCAGCGCCGCGGGCAGATCGGTGGCATGATCAACATCAACCGGCCGCAGCAGTACGTGATGATCGTGTCCGCCCCTCAACCGGACGGGCGTCGGCCTGTATCGATTCACATCAACGGTCGGGGACGCAGCGTTTCACAGACTTCACTGCTCCGCAACCCGTTCGCGCTGCCCACCGGGACCACGCACCTGACCGTCGGCGGCAAACAGGACGAGTCCTTTCCCTACCAGACCCCGGCGGGCAGACTGTATCGCCTGCTGATCTACAACCGCGCGATCAGCGACCTGATCGACGAGAACCACGAGGCGCGCGAGGCCATCGTGAAAGAGCGCCTACCCGGTTAGGCCGCGCTCCCTGACGCCATGCGACACCCGAACATCGTCCTGATCATGTCCGATCAGCACAACGCACGCATCATGGGCTGCGCCGGGGATCGGTACGCGCGTACGCCCCACCTCGACGCGCTCGCCGCCGCCGGCACGCAGATGACGGCCACCTACACCGCCTGCCCGCTCTGCCTGCCGGCCCGCATGTCGTTCCTCACCGGGCAGTCGCCGGGAGACATCGGCACGCTGGACAACGGCGCCGTACTGGCTTCGGACGTACCGACATTCGCGCACGGCCTCGGTTCCTGCGGATACGAGACGGTCCTGTGCGGACGAATGCACTTCGCGGGTCCGGATCAGCTCCACGGTTTCGAGAATCGCGTCTTCGGGGACTGCCAGGCCCCGGGCGTGCTGTCGCCGGAAATTCAAGGCTCGGGGCTGAAGAAGACCAACGGGCAGCACAAGCACGCCGTCGTCGTCGCGGGTCACGGCCGCACGGGCTATCAGGCGTTCGACACCGCGGTGACCGACACCGCGTGCCGTTACATCCGTGAGCGCACCGACGCGCGACCGTCGTGCCTGGTGATCGGCATGATGCTGCCGCACAATCCGCTGATCTGCGATCGATCACGATTCGAGCACTATCGGCGCGTCCTGCCGCGCCCGAAGCCGCCTTCGGCGGAATACCTCGAGCGGCTGCATCCGGCGATGCGCCGGTGGCGGCAGCGCCACGGCGTGGACGAACTGACGGACCAGCAGAACCATCGCGGCCTGGCCGCCTACTACGCGCTGGTCGAGGAGATGGACGCCAATGTCGGGCGCGTGCTCGATGCGGTTCGCGACCGCGGTGAGGAGACGATCATGATCTACTGCTCCGACCACGGTGACATGGCGTGCCTGCACGGCATGTGGTGGAAGAGCAGCTTCTACGACGGCTCGGCGCGCGTGCCCTGCATCGTGTCATGGCCCGGGCGGATCGCGCGGGGGGCCATGTGTGATGCCGTCATCAGCCTGATCGATGTCGCGCCGACGCTGCTGGACTGGGCCGGATGTGAACCCTTGCCCGACGCGCGCGGAAGGAGCTTCGCCGGCCTGATGATGAATCCACCCGCGAGCGATGACTGGGCACACGAGGCGTTCTCCGAGGTCCTCGGCAGCTTCGATAACCAGCCGTCGTGCATGCTGCGGTCAGGGTCGTGGAAGCTCGTGTATTTCTCGGAGACGACGTCATATCAGCTCTTCAATCTCGATCAGGACCCCGAGGAGCTCGACGATCGGCGCGACGATCCGGCGACACGATCGATCGCGGAGGCGATGCTCGAGAAGATCAACGCGCGCTGGTTGGCCGCCGAACGGATCGCCGTCTCCCGGCGCGGGTCGCGCGCCCGCGCCTATATCGCGCGTTGCGGTCACGACACCGTGCCCCACGACGTTCGCCACTTCCAGGCCACGCCGGAGGACAACGCGTTCGATTTCGGTCAACTGGAAGGATGAAGCGTTGGGGCCGGACCGGGATCCGGCGACTTGGACTCGATCCCGCCTCGACCTTACCGTGGCGGGACTCGCACCCGCTAGCTCGATGCGGCAAGGACCACCCGACCATCGGACGATCCGTTCAGGACGCACCATGCCGTCATTCTGCCGACCGAGCGGATTGAGGCGCGCGGTGCCGCGCAGACCTGGTGTAGACCGCATCATGTCAGTGAGCTTCCGCCAAATCGCGATACGCTGGTCGCTGCCGCTCCTCGCATGCTGGGCGATGCCCGTTGGCGCCGGCCCGTACACCGTGCATGGCCTGCCGCCCGTTACCAACGAGCGATTCCTGCCCGACGACCCGCTCGATGACGTCCCGGTGGCGGAACGGATCGAAGTCGTCTGTGCGCGAGACGAGTTCGAACCGGCCTCCTTTGCGATCAGGGCCGATCAGGATCTGCATGCCGTCAAGGTCGAGATCGTCGCGCTGGAGGCCGCGTCTCCGGGAACCGTGTCGGCGCCGCGCCCCGTGGTTCCCACGGTGGACGTGCGCGTCGTCAAATGCTGGTACCAGGCCGGCGGCATGGTCGCCGACCAGGGCAGGCCGCTGCTCACGCCGGAGCTTCTGCTGCACGACGACGCGCTGGTCCGCGTGGACGAGAAGGCGCAGGCCAATCACCTCAGGACCGTCGACACTGAAGGACGGGTCACCTACGTGCCGATCAGCACGCCGGATTCGAATGCGCTGCGAACGGTTCGACCGCGCGACGCCCGGGCGCTCCAGCCTCTGGACGTGCCCGCCGCGACGATGAAGCAGTTCTGGCTCACGATCCACGCGCCCCGCGACGCAACACCAGGGGATTATCGCGCGGCGATCCGGATTCGACCGGCGAACGCGCCGGAAACGACACTGCCGCTGCGCGTGCGGGTGCTGCCCTTTCTCCTGGCCGAACCGGCGCTGCGCTATGGCATCTATTACCGCGGCGTCCTCGCGCGCGACGGCAAGGCACACATCGGTTCGGAAGCCAAGTCGGCGGCGCAGTACCTGGCTGAAATGCGCAACCTCAGGGATCACGGCGTCACGTATCCGACGATCTACCACGGTTCGAGGTATTCCGATGCGCCCGGCGATCGCAGCTTCGATCCGGAGCTGATCGCGCGGGCGCTGGCACTGCGCAGGGAGGCGGGCATGCCCGCGGATGCGCTGTACACGCTAGGCGTCGTGTGCGGATCTGAAGAATCGCCAGAGGAGCTGGAGGCGCTCCAGCGCAACGTGCGCAAGTGGGTGGACGCCGCCGCGCAGGCCGGATGGGGCGACGTGCATGTCTACGCGCTCGACGAGCCGTCCGGCGATGCGCTGACCCGCATGCGCGCCGCCTTCACTGCCGTCCACGAGGCCGGGGGCAAGGTTTTCGCGGCCGTCGATTTGCCGGACACCTTCGAGCGCGTGGGCGACCTGCTCGACGTGACCGTTTCTCAGCGACCGCCTCATCCGCACCGCGCCCGACAGGCCGAGGGCGCCGGCATGCAGATCTGGAGTTACGGCATTCCGAACGTGCGCATCGAAGCGCCGCGGACCTTCCGGCGCAGCTACGGGCTGCTGCTCTGGCACGCCGGTTACCACGGGGCATGCACCTACGCCTATCAGCACGCCTTCGGCGCCCATATCTGGAACGATTTCGACAGCCCCGGGCCGCATCGAGATCACGTCTTCGCCTACCCGACCGTCGATGGCGTCATCGACACGATCCAGTGGGAGGGATTTCGTGAAGGCGTCGACGACGTGCGCTACATGACGACGCTTGAGCAGTCGATTCAACGAGCCCGATCTCGCGGTGAACTGAATACGGCGGGACGTCGAGCCGAGCAGTGGATTGCCGGATTGAAAGCAGGCTACGACATCGCGGGCGATCTGGTCGCGATTCGCCGTCGTGCGGCCCGGTTCATCCCGGAACTGCTGGAACCGCGGTGATGGCTGCAACGGTGAAGCCCCGCGGTTTCCGACAAGGTGATTGAATCAGAATGATCCAATTCAGGTGAAGGTTGTCATGCACAGATCGTATTTCGAAGTTCTGATCGGCTCAGTTCTGAACCCTTACGGAATTGCCTTTGCAATCTGAAAGGTAACGCATCATGGCGCGATCGTATTGCAGATTCGTCGAGTTCACCGTGCTGCTGATCTGCTGTGGCGCGATGGCATGTTGCAGCGCGGCGCAGCGGCGTGCGAAGCCGCTGGTTCTGGTTGAGGACGGCCGGCCGCGGGCGGTGATCGTGACCGCCGACGAACCGACGCCCGTGGCGCGTGAGTCGGCTGCGGCCATGCAGCAGATCGTGAGTCAAATGACCGGCGCGATAGTGCCGATCCAGCCCGAAAGCCAATACGAAGGCGAGCGGGTTGCCGTCCTGGTGGGCGGGTCGAAATTGGCCGACCGAGTGGGCACGCACGTACAACAGGACCGGGACGGCGAGGGCGACCGTTATCTGATCAGAACCGGGGGCAACTACGTGGCGCTGGTCGGCAACGACCACTTGGAACTTCGGGGCACGGCTTATGCGGTGTACGACCTGTTGCAACGGACGGGGTGCGGCTGGTTTGGGCCCGACCCTGTCTGGCATGTGATCCCGAAGCGCAAGACTCTGGCGGTGCCGCCGCTGGACATCGATGTTCGCCCCGCCTTTGAATACCGCCATCTTTGGCTGGCGCAGCAGCACAAAGCTCTGCGAGACGCCTGGCGGTTAGGCGGCAAGGCGGGCCACACGGGCGGCCCCGAAACGTTGTTTCAGATCGTGCCGCCCGAGCAATACCGCAAGGACCACCCCGACTACTTCGGAAAAGGCCAGCCCTGCCTGACGCATCCCGACGTAATCGACATCGTGACGGCGGACCTGCGGGCGCGCATCGCAAGGCAGAGGCCGCACATGGCCCTGCTCAGCGTGGGACAGATGGATAACGAAAACTTCTGCGAATGTGACCGTTGTCAGGCCGTCGGCAACGTCAGCGCCCGGATGGTCCATTTCGCCAATCGGGTCGCCCGTGAATTGGACGGGACGAACCGCGGTCAATTCACGGTGCAATTCCTGGCCCATTGGACCGTCCACGATCCGCCGAATCCGGCAATCAAACTACACCCGGCGGTCAGCGTCGTCATGGTCAACGAGGGCGACCATGTGCACCCGTGGGACGAACCCGAGCCGATCGAGGTCGCGGAAACCACCGACCGCAACAACACACGCGAGATCACCGCCTTTGCCGGCTGGCGGCAGACCGGCGCGCTCGAAGGCATTTGGGAGTGGTGGATCCCCGCCTGCGAGGACAAGAATTGGGCCACGGTGCCCTGGTACTCCGGTCAGACCCATCTGCGCAACCTTCGATACTGGAAGCGAGGCGGCATCCGTTACGTCTTTTATGAAACGAACTATGAGCGCGGTACCGGATTCCCCCTGCGCTGGCCACTCTACTATGTCGCCGCACGAGGCCTTTGGGATACAACGTTGACCTCCGATCAGATCATGACCGAAGCGTGTAATAAGCTCTACGGACCGGCGGCCAATTCGATGTTGCGGTTTTATCAAGTGATCGAAAAAGCGATGATCGATAGCGAATTGACCGGCCGCAACTGGGATCTGCCCAGTCCGGAGGCAATCTATACCCCCGACATTGAATCCCGGGCGGCCGAGCATTTGGTCCAAGCCGCCGAGGCAACGTCTGATCCGGCGATTCTGGCTCGTATCGCCGACGAACAGGAGATGTGGAATCGTGCCCGCGACACTTTGACACGCCTGCGTGACGCGAGCAAGCAATAATGCCGGGCACGGGCATCACGTCAGGGCGTTGCGAACTCCAGACGCGGACAAAGTGTCTACACCATACGCGATCTTGAGAGTTCCGGTGAGAGTACACACATGAGACCTTCCTTGACCCCACAACAGATCGACGCTTACCGGACCGATGGCTTCGTCGTTGTTCCCGACGTGTTTTCTTCGGAGCGGATCCTACGATCAGGTGGGTGAGGCCGCGCGGGACTGATTGACGCCGTGAACCATCCACGGACAACGGACTAGAGAAAAACGTTAGTGCCAATGATCGGACAAAAGACTTTACGCCCGAATCGCGTGCCGGTGATTCTTGATACGGACATCGGCACGGACATCGACGACACCTGGGCGCTGGCGTTGGCGCTGCGAAGTCCCGAGTTGGAGGTGCGTCTGGTCACGTCGGTCACGCAAGACACGTTGTACCGGGCCCGTTTGATCGCCAGGTTGCTCGATGTGGCCGGGGCAGCGCATATCTCGATCGGGATTGGGCCGAGGTCCGACCAGAGTGATCCGTGGGTGCAGCCGCAGGCGTCATGGGTGCAAGGATACGGGATTGAGGACTATCCGGGCCCGGTTCGCCGTGATGGGGTGGGCGCCCTGATCGAGACCGTCATGCGCAGCGCCACGCCGGTGACAATCGTGGCGCTCGGCCCGTTGACCAATGTGGCCGCCGCACTCAATCACGAACCGCGCATCGCCGAGCGCGCGAGGTTTGTCGGCGTACACGGCTGCCTGCGCCACAGCCACCGTCCCGGCGGTCGTATAATCGCCGAATACAATGTTCGCGCTGATGTTGCTGCGGCGCGGAAAGTGTTCGCCGCACCGTGGGACAAGACAATCACGCCCCTGGATACCTGCCGCCGCGTCATACTCGACGGTCAGAGGTATCAGCGAGTGCTCGAATCGTCCGATCCGCTTTGCCGGGCCGTGATTGAAAACTATCGCGCTTGGGCAGCCGACGAGACTTTTTTCGATCAGTACGATCCCCAGCGGTCCTCGTCGATCCTGTTTGACACCGTCGCGGTGTACCTGGCCTTCGACGACGCCTGGCTCAGGATGGAAGACTTGCCCATCGGCGTCACCGACGACGGCTTGACCCGCATCGATGCAAACGGCTCGGTCGTGCGTTGTGCCATGGAGTGGTGCGACCTGACCGCTTATCAACATTTCCTGACCAGACGGTTGATGGGTAAAAGAATTTAGACCCTGCGTCTTGAAGTACTCGGCGACGTCCTCGTCTTTCCGGATGGAGATGTCGTCTCGCCTCGGCGGCGCACCTTCCAGCTTCTGCCGCGCAGGTGATCCACCAGTCCGTAGAGCACCTCCTCGGCCAAACGGATTCGCCGTGTGTATCGCGTGTCGGCGTCGTAGGCCAGCTCAATGCGTTTCGAGCGGCTCTCGATGGTGCCGATCGTGAAGTAGGCGTCGCCATTGCGAGCAGGCTCCATCAGTGAAGCAGGTATTGAAACGGCTGCGCCTGGGACCCGGTGAAGTCGAGGACGATGATGACGCCGAGCAGCAGCACGGCCATCACCAGCGCCAGGACGCAGACGATGAGCACGTACCTCCGCAGGGATCGATCACTGATTGATGGATCACTCATTGCGGACCGTCCTTGAACTCGCTCTTGTCGACCTGCTCCAGGATCGTCCGGGCGATGATCGCGTGTCCGGTTGCATTGGGGTGCACATCGTTGTACGCGACCCAGATGGAGGACGGGTCGTGACCGTGAAACGCGCTCGTGGCGTCCACGACCTTCGCGCCGGCTGCCGCGGCCGACCGTTTCACGCGGTGGTAGATATCGGCAAACGGACCGTCGTCGCCGAACGCATGAAACTCCGGCAGGACGACGAACACCCAGGGCAGCGACCGCTGACTCGTCCATCGGCCGGTTGACGCCAGCGCCTCATCGAAACCTGCCCGCCCCGGCGCATCCGCTTCGTAGAGCCTCTTGTAATAGTCGACGTAGGTGGGCAGATCGCCCAGGCGCCGGCGGATCAGATCGCGCTTGGACCAGAAGAAGATATACGTGTAGACGTGGCTGTACCACGGGGCGTCGCGGTGGGTCGGCACCGGCTCGGCATCGTTGATGTACCAGACCTGGATGACACCATCGAGCGGCTCGCCTTCGAATTGCTCGGCCAGCAGGGCGTACTCCTGGGCCGAGTTGTAGTTTCCGTGGCCGGTGTTGATCAGCTCATATCGCGAGTCGCCTTCATTCGACCAGTGTCGAGCCACGATCTCCGTGAACCGCTGACCGTAGGGGACGCCCCAACCGAAGGTGACCGAGTCGCCGAGGACCAAGATCCGCTTCGTGCCCTCGGTCCGGGTCGCGGGAATCTCGACATCGCGAAAGCCGCGACTGTTGATCTCCACGTCGACGCCGAAGAGGCGAAGGCGCGACCCGGGTTGATGCATGAAGCGCACGTCCCGTCCCGGTGCCGCAGTTTTCATGAGGTTCGCGTAGCGGAAGAACTCGACATCGGCGCTCGGCTTGATGCGGCAATAGACGCGCAAGCCGACCTCGAGCAAGCCCAGGCACAACGTGATGGCGAGGATCGGCGTGAGCAAGAGGAACACGAGCCGCCGACCATGGGTTGCCCGTGCGCGGGGCGCCCTGGCATTCGACTCGACGTCGGTATCCGCGTCCGGCACGATCATCCTGAGCAATCCGTGACCCGACCACGTCGACCACGTGACGGCACAATGTATCATCCGATGAACCCGCTGACGTGTGCATTGCGATCACCGGGGGATTGATTCAACGTGACGATTCACGTCCTTGTCAGCGCCACCGGCGATTGCGGGGCATTGGGGTCGTAATATAATTTCCTACATTTTTTGAACTTGCGACCATTATTTCCATTTTTTGCCGGCATCGACTATTGACGGAGGCCGGTCAGGCGCGGTATAATGTCGCTGACGAACGTGGAGACATGAACTAAGGCGGCATCTGGGTTGGGGCGGAAAATCCACTTGGCCCCGGCCTTGGAAGAAAGTGCATATCCATTTCGAGTGCTCGACGAAAGAAAAGGAGCAATCATGAGATCATTCGCGCAACGGACAGGCCTTGTCGGCCTGGTACTACTTCTGGCAGCGACGAGCGCCTGGGCCAACGGTGTCACGCCGCAACTGCTCGTCGCTCACCGGGACGGTGGGGAAACCAGCGACCCCGGCGGGATCTTCAGCTACGGACTCGACGGAACCGTGAACGGGCGCTGGGACGACCTCGCGTCCTGGCCGACCGGCCGCCCGCCAACGGGGCTCGCGTACGACGGTGAATACGTGTACGCCCACGTCGGCGACCACACCGGCGCCGTCAAGCGCTTCAACCCGGACGGCACCTTCGTGGACGATATCGTGCCTTCGGGCGGATCTTTCGGTAACTTGTACGTTGACGCGACCCACATCTACGTGTCGCAGCAGGATCCGGTGCGCCCGGTCCTTCGATTCGACAAGACAAACGGTGCCGCGGCGCCCTCCGCCGGGCAGAGCGGCGCCAACTTCACGGCTCCGAGCGAAAGCCCCAACAACGCTCGTACCGTGCTGCTGGGCGGGGCGGGTCTGGCCAACATCCTGGTTGGCGAGGTCGGCACGGGATTCCTGCAGTACGACGGGACGACCGGCGCCAGGGTGGGTGGCGGCACGGGTGTCTTCATCAACAAACCGCGCGCCTTCTTCGCGGCGAGCGGTGATCCCAACGGCACGGGCACCGACAGCCTGTTCCTGTTGGATGACCCGTTCGCCGGGGGGTCCAATCGAGTCATTGAATACAACCTGGCGACGGGCGCCGTGATCGGCGACTACGGTCTCGGTGGCGGGCTTCCCATGTCCAGCGGGATCGCTTTCGACAACGCCGGTGCCCTCTACGCGCTCGTGCCTGGCAACAACCAGGTTGCAAAGGTGGGTCCGGGCGGCGGCAATTTTGGCTTTTTCGTGACGGCGGGAGCGGGCGAGTCCGGCATCCTCTTCATCCCCGAACCGGGCACGCTGGCCCTGCTCGGCATGAGTGGTCTGGCCGTCTTCGTTCGCCCGCGTCGCGAAGCGTGAAAAACGAATCTGAAATCTTGAATGGGATACGAGCGTCCAGCCCCTGCGGGCTGGACGCTTTTTCTTTACGACGCATGCGGGTTGCTCTTAACGCATCATCAGTGCTACCATGAATATCGCTCGACCGCGATCACGAACTCACGCCATCGAACGGAGTTCGACCATGACGCGCACCTCGGAATCGAACGTTTCAATGCGTTCGACGGCCTTTACGCTGATTGAGCTGCTGGTGGTAATTTCGATCATCGCCCTCCTGATCGCGATGCTGCTTCCGGCGGTCAAGAAGGTCAGGGAAAGTGCGCGGCAGACCATGTGCGCTTCGCAGCAGCATCAACTGCATGTCGGCGAGATGGCCTTCGCCACCGACCATGACGGCCGGTTGATTCGGCACCCGGATATCGAAACCCCGGAGATCTGGGACTCCGGCGTCGCCCACGCGATGTACGTCGAGGATCCGGACGCCGTGTCGTTCCTTCCCTATTTCAACAATAACCGGGACGTCTTCTTCTGCCCGTCACACCCGGTGACGGCGAACGACGGCGGCGCGGTGGGGTGGGGCTGGCCGGGGATCGAGGACTACGTCGGGACCCGAGATCTCATCGGGCTGACCATTATCCACCTGGCCAACCTCGGTGACGAGGTCCGATCGCTCAACCCCGACGAGCTCATCGCCGAGTGGATGGACGACGATCCCCAGGCGGGCCTGTGGGCCGACAACACGGGCGTCATCGGCGGCGTGTGGCTGTCCGGCAACCACCCCTCGGCTTTCTATTTCGACGCCAGCAATCCCAACAGCTTCGGTGCGGTCCCGAGAAGGGTCAGCGACGTCGGACGCAACCTGGCCCGCCTCGGCGGCGACGTTCGATACGACATCTTCGACCTCGAGATGCAACAGCATCTTCTCCAGTGCTGCAACGGCCTCCAATTCATCTCCTATTGAAACGGGCGTAACCCGCCCGCTACGCCCGATTGAAACCGTCGGCTCAACGTTCCTGGTTCAGACGGCGGCGGGCCAGGACCAGGTTTCTCCGTGCCGACTCGTAGTCGGGCTTGATCGCGACGGCGCGGCGGAAGTGCTCGACTGCCCCGGCCATATCGCCCCGCGCCGCCAGGGCCGTGCCCAGGTTGTTGTGGGCCTGTGCGAAGTTCGGCTCGCTCGTGAGCGCCTGGTGATAGTGCTCGATCGCCTCGTCGAGCCGGCCCTGCGACTTCAGGGCCACCCCCAGGTTGTTGTGCGCCTCGGCCAGATACGGCTTGATCCGAAGCGCCTGGCGGTACCGGTGGATCGCCTCGTCCACCTTCCCCTGCGCGTACAGCGTGTTGGCCGTGTTGACGTACACCCGCGAGTAGTCGGGTGTGCGGCTGCCGCGAGTGCGAGCGGCGTCGACGGCCGCGGTGTCCGGCGACGAGGATCGAGCGCGGCGACGTGCTGATGCGCGTAGCGCCTCGAGGTCGTCGATCGCACCCTTCAGCGCTTCGGCAGCCAGGCGGCAGCCTTCGACCGACGGATGAAGCCGATCACCCACGGTGTAGCGGCGCCGAGGACTGAACGACTTGCCGTGTGCGGCCCAGTGAGTCGCGAATGCGTGCGAAATCCGAAACACGGGGATGGCGTGCATGGCCGCGAGGCGCTCGACGATCAGTTCGTCCGGACGGTCGGGCATGGCGTGAGGATCGATGATGTGCTCGTCCTCGAAGTGGGGCCAGACGGCGATCATCGGATCGAACTCATGCTGCTCGGAAAGCGACGCGAGCAGGGCCAGGCCCTCGACGACGTTGTTGTCCCCGATCGCCTTGCGGTTCCACGTGACCGGGTCGATCTGGGCGCCGAAATAGAAGAGATTCAGACGCGTGCACAGGGCGCGGAACGTGTGCCAGCGGATGAACAGCTCGTCAACCAGGAACGGCCGCCGCACCGGGCTGCCCAGGCGGAACGCCTCGTGGTTGAAGTTGTTGAAGTCGTTCTCGGTAAACAAAAGCAGCACGAGGTCCGGATCGAACCGCATGCCCTTGACCCGAAGCAACTCCACCTTGGCCCGCGTGCAGTAGGCGCTGACGCCAAAGTTGAGCACCTGGGTCCTGCCGTCGTCGTAGAGCTTCTCGAGCCGGCGGCTGATCATGTCATCCAGATCGCGAATCCCGATGCCTTCGACCACCGAAGCGCCGAGCATGATGATGCGCCGAATCCCCGGCGCCTTTTCGAAGGTCCGTTCCACGTCGCGCTGACCATGGGCGTTCGTGTAGGGAAAGCTGGAGACGAGGTCCGCGTCCGGATCGCGGTAGTCGGCCTTGAGTTCAAAACCGAGAATCGGGTTCGTGGACCGCGTGTAGACGCTGCGGTCGGCCGTAACGTCGATGAGCTTGGCGTCGCCGGCCAGGCCGAGCATCCGCACGGCGATCTCGACGATGGCCAGCGCCAGCGCGAGGGCCGCGAGGGAAACGGCCAGGAAAACGGCCAGTCGGCGAAGTGTGGGCGTTCCTGTACGCAAGGAAGGGCGGAATCGAATTGGTGGCGGCGGCAGGACCGAAGATTTTACAGGTCCGGCCGCGATGCCGATTGAATCGTGCTCGTGCCGCTTCCACTCAGTGAGGTTCGCGCATCCGGCCCTCCCTAACCCCCCTTGGAGAGGGGGGGGGAACCGGAGCAAGCCCAATCCCGAACGGAGGGTGCATTCAGCGTAGGAAACTCACTGAGTGGATACGGCACTACAATGGGAGACTCGACGGTGATCCTGTTACGCGTGGTCCATGACGGAGATACATGAAAGTGCATCCGCGACGACTCCCTATCATAGTCCCCGCACTTCTCGGCGCACTGCTGATCGGATGTATGACGGTGCTGGCCGCGCCCTTTCTGCGAAATCCCGAACTGCAAGAAATGTTGCAGAGCCTCGCCACGATCGACCGCGTGCGCGTTTCGGTCCATCGGCTGCCACCGGAACTGCGGCGGCGGCAGATGACCCGCGAGGCGGTCCGCAAGCAACTCGAACAGAGCCTGGAGCGCGGTGGCGTTCGAGTCGTCGAGACCGGGGTCGCGCCGCGCGTCGAGCTGTTGCTGGTGGTGGCGACGGACCCGGACGTGGCGGGCGCCCTGGCGTTCAACGTGCGGTTGATGGTGCATCAGACGGTCCTCGTCGACCGGCTGCAGCGGCGGCTTACCGTGCCCACCTTCGCCGATTTCGTCGTCGGCATCGAACCCGAGGCCGAAATGACGGCCACGGTCCGCTCGAGCATTGACGTGCTGGCCGAAAAGCTGACCCGCGCCATCCGGGCCGCGACGGCGGTCGTGGGGCGGCAACCGGGCAACGTGTCGGAGAATGTTCACCTGAAGCCGTAGGAGCGAATGACCGCCATGGACTCGCGTCTGAGACCAGCCCAGGTCCGCTTCTACCGGGACCAGGGATACCTCATATTTGACAAGCCCGTCTTCGAGCCCGAAACGTTCACCGCGCTCAGGCAGCATATCGAAGCGCGCCTGGACGCCTGGACCGAGGCGCTCGGCAAACCGCTCGATATGGTCGACTGGCCGCATTTCGTCGATCCCAAGCTGAACGAATGGCTCCTCGCCGACCGCGTGCTCGATCTGGTCGAGCCGTTGATCGGACCGGACATCGCCCTCTTCGCCTGCTCGTTCATCACCAAGCTGCCGGGCGCCTCGAAGGCGGCACC
>NYZC01000021.1 GCA_002686995.1 Phycisphaeraceae bacterium
GACCGGGCGCTGCGGCGTCAGCTCGAGGGTGACCTGCTGCGGCAGGGGCGCGAAGCCGCGCGGCCGCCGTTCGTCGAGCGCGACCACCGCCCCGGCGGTCTCGACGCTGTCCGCGGCGTCGAACCGCGAGCCGAGCCGGTCCGCCACCTCGTCGACGAGCGTCGCGCTGCGGTTCGTGTCGTAGATGAACCGGTGGCGGCTCGATCGAACCTCCGGCGCGATCTGGACGCAAGGGTCGCGCCCGATCGGATCGGCCTGGGGGCTGGACGGGTTGTACGAGAGCATCTGCCCGAACGTGCCGTCGTGTTCGGCCACGTGCTCGAGCAGCTTCCGGCTCGCCGCGGCGCCCGCGAGACCCGGCGGCGCCTGCGTGAAGGTGAACGCGAACGACTCGGGGTCGGAGAGGTGCTTCTCGAGCACCCGGTCGCAGAGATCGGGATCGACCAGCGGCCAGTCCGCGCCGACCAGCAGCGCCGAGTCCGCACCGCGTTCGCTCATCGCCGCGACCAGCGGGCCGGCAGGCAGGATCTCGTCGTAGCAGCCCGCGCCGGCGAGGCCGCCGCGCCACGCGGACAGCGACCACTTTCGCGCCGCGCGGCGCATCGGAAGCAGCTCGTCGCGGAGTCGGCCGGGATCGGCGTACCCCTGGACCGGCTTGCCGAAGGTCGCCCCGTTCAGCCGGGACAGCGGATCCTGCTCACGAGGGTGTACCAGCACGACCGAGCCGACCGAGCGGACGCGCGCGACGCGCTGCACGGTGTGCTCGAGCACCGAGCGCTCGCCGATCCTGCGATCGAGGCGCGACGGCAGGCCGAGCCGGCCTTCGGATTCGTCGGTGATGATCAGCGCGACGGCGCTCGCCATGGTCGATCCGCTCCGTCAGGCCGCCGAGGACCGGGCGCGGGCGGCCTTGAGCCGGGCCCGCGCGGCGCGGCGGGCCGAGCCGAGGATGCCCGTCGCCTCCTCGCACGCCTGGATGATCCAGTCAACGTTGTCGATGTCGCGCAGCAGCCGCAAGCGCTGCTCCTCGATCGCGTCAGCGCCGGCGTGGGCGATCGCCCGGTCCGCGCGGACGCGGTTGAAGGTGCCGACCGTGTTGAGCTCCGCGACGATCTCGAAGACCTGCTGCATCGCGTCGACCCGGCGCCGGATCGGCGTGAGGCGGTCGAACAGCTTCGCGGTCCGCGCCGTGTCGTCCTGGTGTTCGCGAATCTGCCGCAGCAGCTCGAGCGCCCGGGCGGACTGGCCGCGCAGATCGGCGACCTCGCGAAGGCGGCGCGACAGCAGGTCGATCGTCCTGACCAGCCGGGGCTCGTCGAGGCCGATCGGCGGCCGGACGATCTCGGGCGGCTCGCGGGTCACGTGCTCCTCCAGCGCGGCGCGCAGCGTCGTGCGCTGCGTGTGCGCCTTGGGCACACCGCCCTCGGTCGCGTCCAGGATCAGCTGCGGCGCCCGCGCGAAGTCGCGCTCGAACTGCTTGAGATAGGTCGCCATCTGCTCGTCGAGGTAGACCGGCTCGTCGCGGATGTCGCGGCCCTTCTCGAGCTGGCCGCGGTGGCGCACGATCCGCTGCCACTGCATCATCTCGACCGTGTTGAACGCGCCCAGCTCGGGGAGCCAGACGTCGTCGATCGCGGTGCCCGGGCAGTAGTACATCCCGTCGGAGAAGGCGAGGTCCTGGCCGATCATGATGATCGGATCGCAGCCGAGGTGCTGCGCGACGTAGAACGACAGGTGGGCGACCGTCGCGCCCTGCTGCACGGCGATCGAGGGCCGCGCCAGCTCGCCGAGGATCTTGTCGAGCAGGTGGCTCGGCGTGACCCGCACCGGCCCGGGGAACGCGTCGAGGATGCTCGGATGGGCGAGCGGCTCGGCCACGAGCGTCACGTCGTCGAGCGGGGGCAGGCCTTCGTAGAAGCGGCTGGAGATGACGCTGTAGTCGAGCGCCGTCACGTAGTCCGGGCGGATGCCGCGATCGAGCAGCGGCTTGAGCGTGGTCTGCGCACTGATGACGACCACGCGCCGCCTCAGGTCGGGGTCGGCAAGCAGGTCGACGTTCCGGGCGAGGCTCGGCCCCGCGCCGACGCACACGGCGGCGCAGCCCCGCGCGGCCTCGAAGAGGTCGTCGGTCGTCGCGCCGGCGGCGTAATACGGGAGGTTGTGACAGAGGTTGTGGAACGTCCGGGAGGCGTTGACCAGGTGCGTGGCCACGTTCGTGCGACAGTAGCCCACGACGTCGGTGACCATCTGTCCGAACTCGGCGAGCCGCGAACCGTGAAGCTGGCGACTGGGCGGATGGGTCAGCAGCAGCGTGCCGAGCGTGAGCGGACCGACGTACCGGTCGATCCGGCTGACGAGGGCCGCGCGATCGACGTCGCCGTCGGCGAGCAGCACGTTCGGGCGGCCGAGCCAGGAGGTGTGGTCCAGCCGTTCGAGCGCCGCGCGCAGCATGGCGCGGTCGGGCTCGTACACGATCAGCAGCGCCGCCTCGTCCATCCGAGCGGCGATCTCGGCCACGTGGTATCCGAGGCCGAAGCCGAGCGCCACGATGCCGGCGTGCTTGCCGAAGTCGACCTTCTCGATGAGCGTGCGGGCCTCGGACAGGGGGTCGTAACGACTTGCCAGCGCGAGCCGCCGGCCCTCCCGGCGCACGCTCGCGGTCGGCGGGCCGGATTTCGAATCGGCCCATTCCAGCTCCGCGGCCGGCGTCCGGTCGATCCGGTCCGCCAGCTCGGGCTCGGTCCGCCGCAGGTGGGACAGGTTCGCCCGGAAGATTTCAGAGGTCTGCGACATGGATCGGCTGGGGTTCCGCGAGTCGACTACTGAGATGTTCGGTCCAACCGGTCCTCAAAGGACAGAAACAGTTTTTTATCGGAATCACCCCGCCCGGCCCTTGAATTCCCACCCCGAAAAAACGGGCAGACCCAATCCTGTTCGGCAAGGCATTCGCTTCGACTTGCGTTGCCGAGCCGGGCCGTCCCCGTCCCGGTGTGGGCAACGCCCTCCGGGCCGAGACGGCCCGGCTCGGTACGGACGCGGCATCACGTCGCGGGAGGCATCCGAGTCTCAACGCCGGCGCGCGGCCGATCGAGGACGAGAACGAGGACGCGGACGACTGCGGAAAGCGTCCCGGCCGGAACCCGGGCAGGGGTCCCGTCCGTATCATCCGATGATGCCACGGCTCGTCACTGCGACCCAGCACGCCCTGCTCGAGCAGCCAGCGGAGATCCTGCTGCTGCTCTCGCTCGTCGGGGTGGTCCTGCTCATCGTCGCGCGGCGACGGCGGAGTCGACGGATGGCCATGTTCGGGGCCGGGGCGCTCGTTGCGATGGCCGGTCTCTGGGGCGTCGGGACCGCCGTGGTCACCCACCGCGAACAGATCACCGCCCAGACCGAGCGGCTGCTCGACGCCACGTCCCCGCTCGATCTCGACGCCGTCCGCGCGATGCTCGGCCCCGGCACGATCCTGACGGACGCCTCGCGCGCGTCGCAACTCGACCTCGACCGCATCCTGAGCGAGCTGGACTTCGTGGTCGATCGCTGGGGTGTCGATGGGCACCGGATCGAACGGTTCGAGTGCGACGTGCTCGACAACGGCACTGGCGAGACGCGCTTCCGCATTCGCACCGCGCTCGAGTCGTTCCGCCCGGTCCGGACGACCTGGAGGATCACCTGGCAATTGGGGGGCGACGGCCGTTGGCGTATGATGGAATTGCAATGGATGAAGCTCGAGAATCAGGCCGCGCAGCTCGGCATGTGGCGATAGCAGGGAATTCCGGTTTTTGAAGCCTGATTTGCGATTTGTCGTGCTCGTGTTCGCGCTCGTCGGCGCGGTGGTCGCCGAGACGCCGTCCGACGGACCGGCCGCGGCGAGCGTTGACCTGCGCCCGAACTTCCGCGCCGGGCGCGCCGCCAGCTACCGGTTCTGGACCCAGCGCCAGACCGAGCATCGGCGGACCTTCGCAGGCCGATCGAGCTCGATCAGCAGCCGTTACGTGATCGAAGGGGTGCTCGGCTGGACGGTCGACGACGTCCACGACGACGGCTCGGCCACGTGCACGATGAAGATCGAATGGATGAAGTGGACGATCACCATGCCCGACGGCTCGAACCGCACCAACGACTCGCGGGAGCAGCCGGCCGAGGACGATCCGCGTCACCAGCTTCTCATCGCGATGACCGCGACGCCGCTGGAGTACGAGGTCGCCGTCGACGGCATGGTCAACAGCGTGTCGGGCACCGACGCGATCCGCGAGGCGGTCGATCAGCCGGCGCGGGTGCCGCACGATCTCGACTTCATCGAGTCGGCGGCGGACCTCGCCGTCCTCGTCGCCGCCCCCGAGAAGATCGAGCCGGGCGGCCGGTGGGAGGTTCCGCTCTCCTGGACGCACGATTTCGGGCTCATGCATCACCAGATGACCTTCACGCTGTCCTCCCTCGAGACGCTCGCGGGGATCCCGGTCGCCACGGTCAGCGGCACGTCCGAGATGTCGCTGGAGGTGGACGCGTCGAAGCTGCCGCAGAACGGCCCGGAGGTCGAAGTCGAATTGCTCGACGCAAGCCTCGAGGTGCAGATCATGTACGACCTGGCCCGCCACGAGGCGGTCGGCCGCAACAGCATCGAGAACCGGACCGTCCGTATCTCCGCCGAGGTCTCCGGACGCAGCGCGGTGACCGTCGGCAAGGAGCGCATCCAGAGCCAGGTCCTGCGCATCTCCGAAGATTGACCACAGCTCCGGGATTCAGGCGCCAAGAAAGCCGACGCGACGGCTGCGCCGTCAAGGCTACCCCGCGCGCCCCTAGCCCCCCGACCCTCGCCCCCGACCCACGACCCTCGACCCACGACCCCGGGCTACACTTGCACCCCCGACCCGACCGATGACCGCAACGAGCCTCTGAAATGTCCGCGATCCTCGGCATCACGTTCGGCCACGCCGATTCGTCAGCCTGCCTCGTCATCGACGGCCGGCTCGTGGCCGCCGTCGCCGAGGAGCGGCTCGGGGACCGGATCAAGCA
Source organism: Phycisphaeraceae bacterium (assembly GCA_002686995.1). GTDB lineage: Bacteria > Planctomycetota > Phycisphaerae > Phycisphaerales > Phycisphaeraceae > NYZC01. The sequence goes on from NYZC01000021.1 coordinate 5,017, forward strand.
CTGCCCGCTGTTTCCGAAGCAGGCGGTGCGGAGCGTGCTTGCCGAGGCGGGAATCGGCCTCGACGAGGTGACCCATGTCGCGGTCCCGCGCAACCCCAACAGCAACCTGGCCTCGAAGGTCCGCTACGTGCTGGCCAACCCGCGCCGCTCGGCCGGGGCCGTCATCGAGCACTTCGCCCGGCGCCGGGCGCCGGGCGAGTCGCTCGACCAGCTGGCCGAAGCCTGCGACGTCGACCCGGCAACGGTCCGATTCGAAACGGTGCCGGTGGAGCACCACCTCGCGCACATCGCCAGCGCGTACTACCTTTCGCCGTTCGACGGGCTCACCGCGGGCTTCAGCTACGACGGCTCGGGCGACTTCGTCAGCGCGATGGCCGCCCGGTGCGAGGGGCTCGAGATCGAGGTGCTCGACCGCGTGGCCCTGCCGCACAGCCTCGGGTTTCTCTACACCGCGGTGTGCCAGCACGTCGGCTTCGACCAGTTCGGCGAGGAATACAAGGTCATGGGCCTCAACGCGTACGGCGACGATGCCTGCCGGGAGGCCCTTGCCGGGCTCGTGCACTACGACGACCGGACGTGGTTCCGCCTCGAGCCCGGCTATTTCCGCATGCACGAGGGCGCCCGCAGCGGCGCGATGGACGGGGACAACCGGATCGTGCTCGACCGGATGTACACCGACCGGCTCGTCGATCTCCTGGGCCCCGCTCGCGACCGCGACGCGCCGATCGAGCAGCACCACCGCGACATCGCCCGGTCGCTGCAGGTCCGCTTCGAGGAGGTCGCCGTGCACTGCTTCCGGCGGCTGCACGAGATGGTGCCCACCGAGCGCCTCGCCTACGCCGGCGGATGCGCGCTCAACGGCGTCGCGAACGCGCGCATCCTGCGCGACACGCCGTTCACCGAGCCCTACCTGCAATGCGCCGCCTCCGACGACGGCGCGGCGGTCGGCGCCGCGTACTACTGCTACCACCAGCACCTCGGCGGCACCGAGCGCTTCCACATGACCCACGCCTACTGGGGCCCGGCGTACGGCGAGGACGATCTGCGCCGCGCGGCCGACTCGTGCGCCATGCCCGCGCGACGCTACGAGGACGGGCCGCTGCTGGAGGCGGTCGCCGAGCTGCTGCACCGCGGCCTGGTCGTCGGCTGGTTCCAGGGGCGCAGCGAATGGGGCCCCCGCGCCCTCGGCAACCGCTCGATCCTGGCCAACCCGACGCTCGGCCACATGCAGCAGCTGATCAACGAGAAGATCAAGCGGCGCGAGCAGTTCCGACCGTTCGCGCCCACCGTGCTCCGCGAGCACGTCGCGACCTACTTCGAGCAGGAGGTTTCCAGCCCGTTCATGATGCACGTCGTGAAGATCCGCCCGCAGTGGCAGCAGCGACTGCCCGCGGTGACGCACGTCGACGGCACCGGTCGTCTCCAGACGCTCGAGCGCGGGCAGAATCCGCGGTACCACGACCTGATCCAGGCGTTCGCGCGCCGATCGGGCGTCCATTCGCTGCTGAACACCAGCTTCAACGAGAACGAGCCGGTCGTCGACACGCCGGACCAGGCGGTCCAGTGCTTCCTGCGCAACGACCTCGACGCCCTCTGCCTCGGCAACCACCTCGTCTGCAAGCCGGCGCACGCGGAACTCCTGCGGAGCGTGAGTGGGTGAGTGGGTGAGTGGGTGGATGGGTGGATGGGTGGATGGGTGGATGGGTGGCAGCTGGGGTTGCCCATGAAGAGCGGACACCCAACGGGATGGGATAATATCGCCGTCCCAGATAAGGAGTGTCTGCCTGATGAAGAAGCATTACAGCCAGGAGTTCAAGGACGAAGCGGTCAAGTTGGCGAATTCGAATGGCAAGTCTGTTCGAACGACGGCTCTGGAACTGGGGGTGTCGTACTGGAGCCTTCGGGATTGGATCGATAAGGCTCAGAAGTCGCCTGCCAAGTCGAAGAAGGCGTTGGAGTTGACCAAGGACGAAAAGATCCGGCGTCTGGAGAAAGAGGTCAGCCGCCTTCGGATGGAGCGTGAGATTTTAAAAAAAGCGACGGCCTTCTTCGCGAAGGAGCAGCCGTGAAGTACGCGTTCATCGAAGCTCACCGGGAGGAGTTCCTGGTCCGCCCGATGTGCAGGGTGCTGGGCGTATCTCACAGCGGGTATTACGACTGGCGAACTCGCCCCTCGAGCCGCCGGCAGCAGCGTCGTGAGGCCCTGTGCGAGGCCATCCAGGAGGTGTTCCGGCGGTTCAAAGCGATCTACGGTAGTCCTCGTGTCTGGGCCGAACTCTGCGAACGCGGTGTGAAGTGCTGCCGGAACACGGTCGCCAAGCTCATGAAGGCGATGGCGTTGCGTTCCAGGGTCAAGCGGCGATTCAAACCGATGACGACGGATAGCCGGCACACGCACGAAGTGGCCGGGAATCATCTGGCCCGCCAGTTTGAACGCTCGACGCCGAACGAGGCTTGGGCGGCGGACATCACCTACATCCCCACGGAAGAAGGGTGGCTGTACCTGGCCGCCATTCAGGAATTGCATTCTCGGCGGATTGTCGGGTGGTCGATGGCCGACCATCTGCGAGCCGAACTCGCCACCCAGGCTCTGGAAATGGCCATCGCGACGCGCCACGACAAGCCACTGGCCGGCCTGCTCCACCACTCGGATCGCGGCGTGCAGTACGCGAGCGACGCCTACCAGCGGCTCCTGGCCAACCACGGCATCGTGTGCAGCATGAGCCGCAAGGGCGATTGCTGGGACAACGCGACGATCGAAAGCTTCTTTGCCACGCTCAAGACGGAGCTGGTGAACCACGAGACCTACGCGACCCGCTCTGAAGCCCGCGGGTCGATCTTTCAGTACATCGAAGGGTTCTACAACCGAACGCGGAAACACTCGACCCTGGGGTACGTCAGCCCAGTGGAGTTCGAGAATATGGTCCTCTGACGCGTGTTGGGTGTCCGCTCTTCATGGGCAACCCCAGTGGGTGAGCGCCCATCCACCCATCCACGCACTCACCCATCCACCCATGCCGGCGCAGCCGGCCCCCCTCTCACTCGAGCGGGCGGGTATCGATGACCGTCGCGTCGAACGCGTTGAGGACCTGCTTCACCATCGGGAGGGACATCGCGGTCTTCTGGTCGACGCGGCCCTCCGCGGCCTGGACGGCGGGGCCGGGCCCCGCTTCGGCGGCGGCGGCTTCCGAGTCGTCGACCTTGACGCGCACCTGCCGCTTCAGCACCTGCTGGAACAGCTCGGCCAGGCGGGCCCCCTGCTGCGACGCGAAGCTGACGAGATCGCGGTGCCCCGGCTGCGGCCGGACGCGCACCATGCCGCCCTCGAGCGACAGCAGGTCCATGTGGAGCACCCAGCTCAGCGACGGCTTGTCCGCCACCATCGACAGGATCTCCTGCCAGATCGCCTTCGGATCCGTCGCGGCGGCAGTCGGAGGCGTCGCCGGCGGCGGTCCCGGTGACACGGGCGCCTCGGGTGCAGGTGCTGGACGAGGCGGCTCCGGCGCGACGGGCCGGGTCGACGGCGCGGTTGGCGCCGTTGGCGCGGCGGAGACGGGCGCTCGATCAGCTACGAGCGCTTCTTCTTTTTTTTTTGTCCCCGTCGACGGGGCAGCCGGCAGCGAGGCCGGGCCACCCGACAACAGCGCGGTCACGTCCGCCATCTTCTCGGCGAGCGCCAGACGGACCATGGTCGCGTCGAGCAGGGCGCGCTGATTGGACGTGCGCTTGCCGGCCTGCTGCAGGTTCTCACACAGCGCGATCATGTAGACCAGCGCCGAGGTGTCGAATCGTTCGGCCTGCTTCGCCAGCATCGCTCGGGCCTGCTCGGAAAGCTCGAGCAGCGGGCTGTCGACGCCGCACGCCGCCGCGAGCATGAGCTGGCGCAGTCGCTCGATGAGCACGTCGATCAGCTGCTCGTGGCCGATGCCTCCGTCGTGCAGCGCCGAGGCAGCCTCCAGGGTACCTGCGACGTTTCCGTCCGCGATCGCGTCGACGAGCCGGACGACCATGTCCTGCGGCGGCAGCCCGAGCATCTGCTCCAGCAGCGCCGCCGAGAGCGGCTGCTCGCCGCCGGCGATGAGCCGGTCGAGAAGGCTCAGCGCATCGCGCATCGAGCCGTTGCCGAGCCGCGCCAGCTGCCAGACCACCTCCTCCTCCGCCCCCACCGACTCGGCCGCCAGCACGCTCTGAAGGTGGTCGGCGATCGCGGACGTCGAGATGTTGCGAAAGTCGAACCGCTGGCAGCGCGACTGGATGGTCGCAGGCACCTTGTGCGACTCGGTCGTGCACAGGATGAACTTCACGTGGTCCGGCGGCTCCTCCATCGTCTTGAGCAGCGCGTTGAACGCGCTGGTCGAGAGCATGTGGACCTCGTCGATGATGTAGATCTTGAACCGCGCCTGGTCCGTCGGGGCGAGCCCCGCGTTGGCGATCAGCTGCCGCGCCTGCTCCACGCTGTTGTTCGAGGCCCCGTCGATCTCGATGACGTTGAGGTCCTCGCCGCGCATGATGGCGTCGGCCATCCGCTGCTGCACCCCGGGATCGATCGGCTCCAGCGGCCCGCCCGACTCATCCGGCTTCGGGCAGTCCTCGACGGTGTCGGGCGCGTTCAGCGCGCGGGCGAGAATCCGCGCCATCGACGTCTTGCCCACGCCGCGCGTGCCCGTGAACAGGAACGCATGCGCGACGCGGCCGGTCGCGATCGCGTTGCGCAGCGTCTTGCCGATGGGATCCTGGCCGATGACCTGCCCGAAGGAGGCGGCGCGGTATCGCCTTGCTAGAACGGTGTACGCCATGATCCGGTTCAAGAGCGGGGGTGCGGGCGGGTCCGGCGGACAGACGGCCAGGACACCGGCGGCACCGGGCGAAAAACACTTAGGGCTGCTCCGATCAAGGCCTGACCCGGTTCATGCAACCACCCGTGCAACGGGCCCGGCCGTCTGTCCGCCGGACGCGACGGGAGTATAACACCGCGTCCCGGGGATTCCGAATCCCATCGGACGGCGCCGACCCGCGTGCTCCTGACGGTCTATAATTCCCAAGGCGTCGGGACCCACCGATGGCGGACCAGGGACCCGGGCGATCGGACGGTCGACCATCGCCCGCAGACCACGGCCATATCGCCGGGTTCTGCCGACGGCATCGAGGTGGCACAGCAAGGGTAACTTTCATGGTTCTCTATGTACTCAGGGGCGCATTCGTCATCCTCGCCGCCTCGGTCACCTTCCTCTACGTCCTGTCGTTCCAGCAGGAAGGGATCGCCAAGAACTTCAACGTCAGCATGGCCACCGTGGCGGTCATGGTCGGCATCGCCGCCGGCGCCGCCGGGGCAGTCGTCGCCCTCGACATGTTCACCCGGGAGAAGCGGATGTCAGCCCTCTCGGGCATCTTCCTCGGCCTCGTCGGCGGCCTGCTCGTGGCCTATGCCCTCAGCTTCGTCGTCGAGCTGATCGGCACGCTGTTCGCCCCGGAGACGAGCCCCAACCGCGAGGCGTTCCTGAACCTGCTGCAGGGCGTGAAGGTCTTCATCGGCCTGATCTCCTGCTACCTGGGCATCTCGCTCGTCATGCAGACCAAGGACGATTTCCGCTTCGTGATTCCGTACGTCGAGTTCGCGCGCGAGATTCGCGGCAACCGGCCGACGCTGCTCGACACGTCGGTCATCATCGACGGCCGGATCCTCGACATCGTCGAGACGCAAATCATCCAGGGCAGCCTGATGGTCCCGAAGTTCGTCCTCAACGAGCTGCAGACGATCGCCGACTCGGCTGACAAGCTGCGGCGGGCGCGCGGGCGGCGCGGGCTGGACATTCTGCAGAAGCTCCAGTCGAGCGACCTCGTGGACATCGTCATCGACGACACCGACGCCGAGGGCGCGACCGTCGACCACAAGCTGCTCGCGCTGGCCCGCGAAATCAAGGCGCGGGTGATGACCAACGACTACAACCTCAACAAGGTGGCCGCGCTGCGCGGCGTCGACGTGGTGAACATCAACGACGTCGCCAAGGCGGTCCGACCGGTCGTCCTGCCGGGCGAGGTGATGCCGGTCAAGGTGATCAAGGCCGGCGAGGGCCCGGGCCAGGGTGTCGGCTACCTCGAAGACGGGACGATGGTCGTCGTCGAGAACGGCCGCTCGCGGATGGGCCAGGCGCTCGACGTCGAGGTGACGAGCACGCTTCAGACCTCGGCCGGGCGGATGATCTTCGGGCGCATGCTCCGGGAATCAGGCACGACGTCGGCGCTGCGTCCGGGTGAATCCGAGCACGAAGCGACGGAACCGACGCACACCACCCCGCGCGAGCCGGTTGCCGGCGGTCATCGCGGCGGCCGCAACCCGCGGCGCAGCTGAACGACGTCCAGGGCAGGAAGTCAGAGGCTGGTTGGACGTCAGCGTCTCCGCGCGGACCGAAGGCCCGGCATCTTCCGCCGCGCAGCGGCGTCTGACTTCTGCCTTCCAACTTCCTTCTTCTGATTCAGAGCCCCAGCGCCGCCGCCATCGTGCTGCCCAGGTCCGCGGGGCTTTCCGCGATATGACACCCTCCCGTACGGAGGGCTTCGATCTTCTCATCCGCGCCGCCTTCGCCACCCGAGATGATCGCGCCGGCGTGGCCCATGCGCCGGCCCGGCGGCGCCGTGCGACCTGCGATGAACGCGGTGACCGGCTTGTCGACCTCGCGCTGTACGTAGTCGGCCGCTTCCTCCTCGTCGCGGCCTCCGATCTCTCCGATCATCACGATGCCGTCGGTCCGATCGTCGGCGGCGAACCGCTCGATGCAGTCGACGAAACCGAACCCTCGCACCGGGTCGCCTCCGATCCCCACGCAGGTCGTCTGCCCGATCCCGAGCGACGAGCACTGCCAGACGGCCTCGTAGGTCAGCGTGCCTGAACGGCTGACGATCCCCACGCTGCGGCCGCTCTGCGCCGCCAACGGCGGCAGGTGGATATATCCCGGCATGATGCCGATCTTGCACCCGGAGCCGTCGGCGCCCGGCGTGATCACGCCCGGGCAGTTCGGCCCGACCAGGATGGTCGAGGCGAAGAGCGGATGATCCAGCGCCCGGCGCACTCGCGTCATGTCGAGCACCGGGACGCCCTCGGTGATGCAGACGATGATTCGAATGCCGGCCTCGGCTGCCTCGAGGATCGCGTCGGCCGCGAACGCCGGCGGTACGAAGATCATGGTCGCGTCGGCGCCGGTCTCGGCGACGGCGTCGGGCACGGTGTCGAAGATCGGCAGCCCGTTGGGATCCTTCTGACCGCCCTTGCCCGGCGTGACGCCGCCGACCATGCGCGTGCCGTAATCGAGGCACCCCTTCGTATGGAACGCACCGGCCGAGCCGGTAATGCCCTGGCAGATGACGCGGGTCTCGCGATCGATCAGAATCGACATGGGGTGCAGAATAGCACCCGGCGCGGACAAATCAAAAGTCGGAAATCAGCATTCGCGTCCCTGCCCGAGGACGTGCAGGCCAGCAATGCACGAACAGCGTCTGGTTACCCCTGATCCATACGTTGCTGACCTGCTCGGCCTGGGGCGGATCGCTGATGCTCTGTGAAATGAACAATACAAATCGCCTCGAGGCAAGGGACGGGGCTCGGGATTCAGTTTCCGGGTGTCGGGTTCGGGGCGCGCAGTCGCGCTGCATCCAGCATCGGGGTGCGGCGCATCAGACCCGCGGGCTTACGCCGCGCGGTTCGCAGGACAGGTGGCGTACCGTGGGCGTCAGCCCGCGGGTCTGATGCGCGGCCACCCCATGACGGATGCATCGCGGCTTCGCGTCGAAACCCGACACCCGGAACCCGACACCCGTCCCTGCTACCATGCCCCCCGTTCACGATCAAACCGACGCGACCCGTCCCTGCTACATGAAGCCAAGCCCACGACCCCGCTTCCGGCGCTTCGGACACGCCCTTCACCTGCTCATCCGCAACGCCGACGACCTTGCGGCCATCCTCGAGCTCGACGAGGCGCACTGGGTCGCCACCAGCGCGCCCGTCTCGGGCATTCGCGCCGACGAACGGTTTCTCGGTTTCGTCGATCACAATGCCGACGGCCGCATCCGCGCCGACGAGCTGAAGACCGCGATCCGCTGGCTGATGGCCCAGCTGCGCGACACCGCGGGCGTGGACGCGCGCAGCACGTCCCTTCGGCTCGACGCGGTCGACGCGGAGCAGGAGGACGGCCGCCGCATCACGGCTTCGGCGCGACGGATGCTGCAGAGCCTCGGCGCCACCGACACGGAACACATCGAGCTGAGCCAGGTCCGCCAGCTTCAGACCCGCGTCGCCGCCACCGCGGTGAGCACCGCGGGGGTCGTGCTCCCCGACGCGGCGGAAGACGCCACGACGCGCAGACTGGTCGAGGACGTGCTTGCCGCCACGGGCGGCGCCGAGCATCCCGGCGGTCGCCGCGGCGTCGGCGAGGCCGAGCTGAACCGGTTCCTTGCCGAGGCGCAGCGCTTCGTCCAGTGGAAGCAGCGCGGCGACGAGGCGCGGCGCACCGGGGACCAGGCGCTGCTGCCGCTCGGCGAAGACACCGCCGGCGCGCAGGCCCTGCTCGAGCGCATCGGCCCGAAGCTCGACCAGTACTACGCCCAGTGCCGCGTCGTGGCCGTCGACGCCGATCTCGCCGGGCGCCTTCTGCCGAAAGCGGCCGAGCTCGACGCCGTCGACTTCACGAGCGTCCCGTCCATCGACCGAATCGTGGGCGAGGCGCCGCTGGCGCCGCCGCGAGCCGACGGCCGCCTGGACTTCGCGGGCGACATCAATCCTGCATGGCGGAACACGATCGACGAGCTGCGCCACCGAGTGCTCGAACCGCTCCTGAGTCCCGCGCCGGAGGCAATGTCCGAGTCGCAATGGCGCGAGGTCCGCGGACGGTTCACCGCCTACGTGCAATGGATGACGACCCGGCCGCCGGGCGCCTACGACCGGCTCGGCGTCGATCGCCTCGCCGAATGCAGCCGCCCTGAAGTCGCCGCGCCGCTGCGCGAGCTCATCGCGCGAAGCCGCGAGACGGCGCTGCAGCTCGATGCCATCGAGCTCACCGAGAAGCTCATCCTGTACCAGGCGCACCTGCTGGAGCTGGTCAACAACTTCGTGAGCTTCCCGCGGCTCTACGACGCCGACTCGCGCGCCTTGTTCGAAATGGGTGCCCTCGTGATGGACGGACGGCGCTTCGACATGGCCATCCAGGTCGACCAGCGCGCCGAGCACGCGAAGATCACTACCGAGAGCGACATGTTCGTGATCTACGCGAAAGTGTTCGATCTCGACCGCAAGGCGCCCTACGAGATCGCATCACCGGTGACATCGGGCGGCAAGGGCAACGTCGCGATTGGAAAGCGCGGCCTGTTCATGGACGTGGACGGCATGGTCTGGGACGCCCAGGTCGTGCAGATCATCGAGAACCCGATCAGCATTCGCGAGGCGGTCGTCGCGCCGTTCAAGCGCATCGGCCGGCTCATCAGCGGCAAGATCGAGCAGGTCACCGGCGCCGCCGAGAAGAAGCTCGACCTGGCCACCCAGTCGGCGATGACCGACGGCACGGCGCCGGCCGCCGCCGCGCCGGCGAAGACGTTCGACGCCCGCCAGGGTCTGCTCGCCGGCGGCGTCCTCGCCGGGGGAGGCCTCGCGATTGCCGCGGTCGGATCGGCGCTGGCGTACATCGGGAAGGTCGTGGACGAGCGCGGCCCCGAGGTGCTGTTCGGCGGCGTCGCGGCCGCGGTGCTCGCGGTGCTCGTGCCCAGCATCATCCTGGCCATCATCAAGCTGCGGCGCCGGGACCTCAGCTCAGTGCTCGAAGGATCGGGCTGGGCGATCAACGCGCGGATGCGCCTGACCTACCGCCAGGGCCGCCATTTCACGCGCCGCCCGCCGTACCCGCCCGGCGCCCGCGGCGTCCGCACGCGCCTGTGGTGGTTCGTCATCGTCGTGCTGATCGTCCTCGCCGTCGTCGCGTGGCGCGTCTCGAAGCAATGGCCGACCAACCCGCCGCCTCCGGGAGAAGCGCCCGCCGCAGCCCCGGCGGATCCGCCGGATCCGCCGGAGCCGCCGGGGAATGATTAAGTTATCCCCATCGTTGCATAAAATACTGTGTATCCCGTGCTCTATTCCAGAGCC
>NYZC01000022.1 GCA_002686995.1 Phycisphaeraceae bacterium
ACCCATCTACCCATCCACCCATCTACCCATCCACCCATCTACCCATCCACCCATCTACCCATCCACCCATCTACCCATCCACCCAAAAAAGAAGCGGCGGCCATTTGGCCGCCGCTTCCGCATCAGTGATCGGATGTCCGCGGTTGAGCGGACGCTCCAGAGATTGGGCCCGATCGCCAATTATCCGAGGAGTGCCAACACGGACTGCGGCTGGGCGTTGGCGATGGCCAGCACGTTGGTCGCGGCCTGGACCAGGATCTGCGACCGCGTGAGCGTGGCCGTCTCTTCCGCGAAGTCGGTGTCGCGGATCGAGCTTTCCGCAGCACTGGTGTTCTCCAGTGCGACGCCCAGGGACCGGATCGACGCTCCCACGATGTTCTTCTGGAAGGCGCCCAGTCGGCCCCGCAGGTCGGAAATCTGTGCGATGGCGTTGTCAACGATCTTCTGGCCGGTTTCCAGGTTTCCGTCGACGACGTTGTTCAACTTGCCGGTGCCCAGATCGTCGAGGTAGCCGCTGGTGACGTCACCGAGGTTGCGGGCCGCGACGTTCTGCACGCCGATGCTCGCCTGGTTGGTGATGTCGACGCTCGGTCCGAGATTGAACTTGGCGCCGCCGCCGGTGATGGTGAACGCGGCGATGGAGCCGAGCGCCTGCGCCCCGGCGTTGGTCAGCTCGACCGACACGTCGAGGAAGTCGGTGTTGATCCGCGCCACCTTGCCGTTGGCGGTGGACAGGATGCCGTTGATGATCGCCGACACGTCCTGGCCGGTGTCACGGATGGCATTCGTCGCGTTGGCCAGCGTCGTGGCCGTGCCGGACTGGGCGTCCTCGTCGGCGGTCGCACCGGCCTCGAGACCGGCGTTGTAGTTGCCGCCGGCCCGGTCGACCAGCTTGAAGCTGACGAAGTGGTCCGAGCCGAACTCGGTGCTGCGGAACTTGACGTAGCCACCGCCCGCCGTCGCACTGACGACCGCGGACACGCCCGTCACCTCCTTGAAGGTGTTGATGCCGGTGGCCACGTTGGCGAGGGTCGTGCCGGAAGCGAAGCTGAACTCCCGCGAGCCCTTGCTGCCGGCGATCTCGAAGACGAACCGTTCGGCGGCGTTGCCGCCGAAGTCCAGCGCGGTCGCCGCACCGGGCGCCGCCGAGAGGAACAGCGATCCGTGCTGGGCCGACGCGGTGACGACGACCTGGACGGCGCGCGTCTCGTTGCTGCTGAGCTTGGCGGCGTTGATGTCGAAATCATCGATCGTCGTGGCCTGGTTCGTGATCGTGAAGTCGTACGTGCCGTTCAGCAGCTTGGAGCCCTGGAAGCTGGTGGCCGCGGAGATCCGATCGATCGACTGGAGAATCGAATCGATCTGGAGCTGGTTGGCCTTCTTCTCCTCGAGGCTCAGACCGGCGGAGTTGGCCGACTCGGTCACGAGACTCTGGATCTCGACCAGCAGCGAGTTGATCTCCTGGAGACCGCCTTCGGCGATGTTGATCACCTGGTCGGCCCGTTCTGCGTTACCGATCGCAGCGGAGAGCGAGGCCTTTTCGCTTCGCAGTGCTTCGCTGGCGATCAGCCCCGCAGGGTCGTCGGCACCGCGATTGATGCGGAGACCCGTGCTCAAGCGCTCCAGGGATTTGGTGAGATCGTGGTTCTGCTGACCCAGGATGCGCTGGGCGAGAAGCGACTGAACATTGGTGTTGATGCGACTCATGAGTGGCGGTCCTCCGTGAACACGTTCGCGGGGTTCACTCCCTTGACGTGGGGCCTCCGTGCCGTGAGAAAATCACTCCTGTCCGATCCGATGCTATTTTCACAAGGCACGTGCCCCCGACACGCGGTGAAGGGCGCGACGGTCATGGCCGTCCCGAATTCGGGTCGGCCCGCACGACGTCGACGCGGCCTTGGAAAGCGTCGTCGTCGCAGGAAGTTGTTCGGGTCTTGCTGATTCATCTGACCAGTTCGCGCTCGACATTTTCTTATCGGACAGCCGTGCCACGGTGGTCCCGGTGGACGTCCGCCCGATTCGTCTGACCGCTTCCATCGACACAACCCGGGTAGTCCTTAACCCTGACATATTCGATCCAGGTTTTTTTTCGTTACGACCGTCAGCGTCGGCGCGATCGTCACGATCGTCACGACCGTGGCGACCGCTACCGCGCAGCGCGCATCAAAAAAAGACGGCGGCCCGAAGGCCGCCGTCTTCTGTCAGGACGCGGATTGAGGTCTCGATCAGAGGAGGCTGAGCACGCTCTGCGGCTGGGCGTTGGAGATGCCCAGGACGTTCGAGGCCGCGGTCGTCAGGATCTGGTTTCGCGTGAGGGCCGCGGTCTCCTCCGCGAAGTCGGTGTCGCGGATGAGGCTCTCGGCGGCCTTGACGTTCTCGAAGGTGACGCCGAGGGCGCGGATCGTCGATCCGACCGTCAGGTTCTGGAATGCACCGAGGCGGCCTCGCAGCGAGGAGACCTGGTCGATCGCTCCCGCGACGACCTCCTCGGCCGTCTGCAGGCTGCCGTCGATCAGGTTCTGGGATCCGCCGCTGCGGAGGGTGTCCAGCTTCGTCGTGAAGGTGCCCAGGTTTCGGGCGTTGACCGCCTGGATGCCCAGCTGCACGTTGTTGGTCAGGTTGATCTTGGGGCCGAGGTTGAACCGGGCGCCGCCGCCGTTGATGGTCAGGGCCGTGATGCCGGCCTGGTTCGTCGTCGCCCCCGCGTCGGTCAGCTGCAGCTCGAGGGCCAGGGCGTCGGTGTTGATGCTGAGCACCTTGCCCTTGCCGCGGGCGGTGATGCCGTTGATCTGACCGGTCACGTCCTGCCCGGTGTCCCGGATCAGCTCGCTGATGCCCGTCAGGACGCCGTGGTCGGTGCCGGACGAATCGTCTTCGTCGGTCGCCGCCGATTCGACGATATGGCTGTTGGAGCCGCCGGCCGAGATGACGTTGATCGAGACGAACTGGGCCGATCCGAACTCGTCGGAGCGGAAGTGGACGCCGGCGTTGCTGGCCGTGGCCGAGACGCCCGTGGTGCCCGTGAAGGCGTTGACCGCCGTCGCGATGCTCGCCAGCGTCTGGGCGGACGAGAAGGTGAACTCCCTCGTGCCGTCCGCGCCGCCGATCTCGAGGGTCACCGATGCGGTGCCGTTGATGTGGGTGGCGTTGCCGCCCGACAGGAACAGCGCACCGTGCTGGGCCGATGCCGTCGTGGTCGCGAGGACCGACTGCGTGCTGCCGTCCGTGAACTTGGCCCCGTTGATCCGGTAGTTCTGAACGACCGAGTTCAGCGAGCCGGTCGAGAGCCGGAAATCGAAGTTGCCGTTGAGCAGCTTGACGCCCTGGAAGTCGGTCGTCGCGGCGATCCGGTCGATGGTCTGGAGGATCTGGTCGACCTGCTGCTGGTTGGCTTCCTTCTCCTCGGTGGACACGCCCGCGTCGCTGGCGGTCTTGCTGACCAGGCTCTGCACCTCGCTGAGCAGGGTGCTGATCTCCTGGATACCGCCCTCGGCGATGTTGACGATCTGATCTGCACGCTGGGCGTTGTCGATCGCCGCGTCGATACGGCGGATCTCGGACCTCAGCTTCTCGCTGGCGATCAGACCGCCCGGATCATCCCCGCCGCGATTGATCTTGAAGCCCGTGCTCAGCCGTTCGAGCGATTTGGTCAGACTTGCGTTGTTTTGCCCCAGAACACGTTGTGCGATCAAAGAATTGAAATTGGTGTTGATCCGACTCATTGCTTCCTCCCCGGAATGGTGCCTCCCGTCAAGTGCCCTGGATGGTGTGATACGAACCTGCGACCGAACCGTTTCAGCCGGTACCCCGGACTGATCGGAACGACCTGAACGGGCGATGACGCCAAGAGGCAGATTTGGCGTAAATGTAACTAGCGTCTGGTGTTACAGACGTAATGACCCCTATGACGCCTATGTTTGCTGCAGGTGATGCAGTGCCTACGAGCGGCATATCCGGCAGGACCGGCAGGCGGCTGGGGGGAGGGGCCGGCCAGGGGCCGGAGGGTCGGCGTCTGGAACCGGATCGGCAGTCCAATGCGGCATCAGGCCGTCATGGCATTCGACCCGCGGGCTGACGCGGCTGACGCCGCGCGGTGGCCCCATACCCTGGTTCCCACCCCGGTCCTATTCGTCCCGGCGGGTCTCGATGTCTTCGATGTAGGCACGCGTGCGGTCCAGCTCGCGCTTGAGATGACGGACCCGCAGCAGCGACTTCACCCGCGTGATCAGCTCCAGCTTGTTGACGGGCTTGCTCAGAAAGTCATCCGTCCCCGACTCGACCCCGCGCTCGATGTCACCCAGCTCGTTCAGCGCCGTGATCATCATGATGGGAATCGACCGCGTGTCCGGATCCTCCTTCAGCTTCCGGCACACCTCGAAGCCGCTCATCCGCGGCATCATCACGTCGAGCAGGATCAGGTCCGGATTCGCCTGCTCCTTGTCCTCGATCAGCTTCATCGCCTCCAGGCCGTCCATCGCGGTCACCAGCCGGCACGGCAGCGACTCGAGATAGGCCTGCAGCAGCTCGAGGTTCTGCTCGTTGTCGTCGACGATGAGGATCATCGACCGGGCCAGGTCCATACCGTCCTGGGCGTCGGTCGCCGGCGCGGGGGTCATGGTCTGGTCGGCGCCGACCGCGGCGGGGCCCGAAACGTCCTCGATGTTCATGGGCGCGATTCCCTGTGGAGCCGGTCCAGACCGGCGCGCAGGCGGACAAGAACCGGTTCGTCCTGATCCATCAGCCGCCGGCGCAGCGCCTGGAGGTCTTCGTGCGTATCGACGTCGGCCCAGTGGTCCAGATCGGTGATGGCAATGCCTCCGCGGCGGGCGGCTTCTCGGGTCTGATGGTACACGCTCGGGGTGCCCCAGTCGATACCGCTGAGCAGCGCCGGCACGGGGCCGGAGGCGGCCAGCGTCCAGTAGCCGCCGTCCTCGGTGGGGCCGATGGACGCCCCCGGTCGGGCCATGGCCGCGACGGCCGACCGCAGGGCCGGGCGGGGCACGTCCGGGCAGTCGGCCCCGAAGAAAGCGGCCGGCCCGCCGCCCAGGCATGACCAGATGCCCGCCATCCTTTCTCCGAGGTCGCCCGGGCCCTGGTCGATGACGCGCCAGGCCGCCGGCAGGTCGAGCGTCCGGGCAGCGGCCCCGCAGGTCCCGTCCAGGGCCAGCACGAGGCCGTGACCGGTGTCGGCGACGGAGTCCGCGAGCCGCTCCAGCACGCATTGCAGCATCAGGCGGTGGACCTCCGCGGCCTCGAGGGCGGTCAGCGGGCCGATGAGGCGGGGCTTCACCCGCCCGGGCACGACGGGCTTGGCCACGAGCACGAGGTGGCCGCAGGGCCCGTCAGTATGATGAATCGATGCCACTGCCGGTGCTCCAGCCCAGCCGGGTCACGGTCATGATCAAGCCCGTGGGGGCGCTGTGCAACATGGATTGCGACTATTGCTATTACCTGCCGACCAAGACGGTCTACGACGGGCACGAGCACCGGATGTCGCTGACGACGCTCGAGGAGGTCTTCGCAGGCGTCCTGCCCGACTTCGACGATCACGTCACGGTCGCGTGGCAGGGGGGCGAGCCGACGCTGGCGGGCCTCGACTTCTTTCGGCAGGCGATCGCGTTCCAGAACCGCTACGTCCGTCCGGTGCAGCAGGTCGCCCACGCCCTGCAGACCAACGGCACGCTGCTCGACGACGATTGGTGCGTCTTCCTCCGCGAGAACGGGTTCCTGATCGGCCTGTCGGTGGACGGACCGCCGCGTTTCCACGATCACTACCGGCGCACCAACCGCCGTGCCCCGTCGAGCGACGACGTCCTGAACGGCATGCGCCTGCTGCAGCAGCACGGCGTCGAATACAACATCCTGTGCGTGCTCAATGACCGCAACGTCGATCACCCGGACGAGATCCTGCATTACCTGCTGAACCTCGGCTCCCGGTGGGTGCAGTTCATCCCGGCGGTCGAGTGGGTCACGGACGGCGCGGGGGGCAACGCGCTGGCGCCGTACTCGCCCGATCCCGAGGCGTACGGGCGGTTTCTCTGCCGGGTATTCGATCTCTGGTTCGAGAAGTACCGCAAGCGGGTCAGCGTGCGAATCTTCGACGCGGTGCTGAACCGGCTGGTGCTCGGCGAGATGCCCTTCTGCATCCTGGACGGCGCGTGCCACAACCAGCTGACGATCGAGCACGACGGCGCAGTCTTCGGTTGCGACCACTTCGTCGAGCGGCGATGGCAGCTTGCGCGGATCGGCGAGCCCGGCTGGCGCAACGCGATCCGCGTTGACGGCGCCGAGGACGTCGGCCTGACCATTCACGGGGAGGGGTATCGCAAGCTCGAGACCCATGCGGGCCGGAACATCGAGTCGGCCGCGGATCTCGGCGCCCTGCACGGCGCCGAGACCGCCGCGGCAACGCTCGACGACGGCTGGCTCGGGCGGTCGGACCAGCAACGCCTCGGGCAGTTCGCCCAGCGCAAGCAGCACCTGCCCGATAAGTGCGTGCAGTGCAAGTGGAAACCGTACTGCCACGGAGGCTGCCCGAAGCATCGGTCGCAGGGCGGGGAGGTGCCGGAGCCGACGGTGCTCTGCCCGGCGTACATCATGTTCTACGAGCGCGCGATGCCGCGGCTGGAGTGGCTCGCGGGGTACCTGCGCGAGAACCGCCAGCCTCCCGATCCGGAGTCCGCGCCGCGGTCACGCTCACGCCGGGGGGCGGCGGCCCGATCGGCCGCGTCGCGTCGGCCCCGCGAAACGTCCGCCGCGGCGGCGCGACCGGGTCGCAACGCGCCGTGCCCGTGCGGTTCGGGGCTCAAGTTCAAGCACTGCCATGGGCGCGCCTGAGGGGCGAGGGCGTAGACCGGTCTGGCCCCGTTCGCAATCGTGCTCGTCCTCGATCGGTCGCGCGCCGGCGTCGAGACTCGGATGCCTCCCGCGACGTGATGCCGCGTCCGTACCGGGGTCGGCAACGCCCTCCGGGCCCCCCGACCCCGTAGCTGAAGTCGCCAGACTTCAGAGGCCTGCGGACAAGTCATCCACTCCGGAGGGGAAACGGCGTCTGCCCCCAAGGTCAGCCCCCAGTGCTTGCTGTTTGTGTTGTTCCGTATCTCCGGACGCTTGCCGAGCCGGGCCGTACTCGGCCCGGAGTCGGCACGCGCCTGCAGGCACTTCGGGCCGAGACGGCCCGGATGGGTGCATGACAGCTGTCGCGTGTCCTATTGGAATCGTTCGCAGAGTGGGTGGCTGCGCTCGACCCCAGCCACCAATCCTCTGGAGCAATCTGAATCATGCCCGCGTCAGCCGTCATCCACCCGCGAAAAACCCGTGAAAACCGCTGAATTGGACAAATCACTCGAATGCCAGTAAAATAACGGAATGACCACCACCACCGCCGTCACGGATCGGCTGCCATGGCAGGATCGGTGGCATGAGCCGACCGTCGAACAGCTCTTCGAACCGCTCAACCCGCAGCACGGTAAGGCGCTGCGGCTGCTGATGGACCGCATCGAGTCCTACGGGCAGCTCGAGCGTTCGTTGCTCTGGTATGGTCCCGGGTGGAACTGGACGCTGCGGTACGACATCAGGGACTTCGAGGACAACGATCTCGAGACGCTCTGCTACCTGGTGCCCCGCGAGGAATCGCCGCAGGTCTGCGTTCCGCTGGGCGCCGCCACGCTCGAGAAGCTTCCGCTACGCCGGCTGCACAAGTACGTGCGCAACGGCGTGCGCGGCTCCAAGTGCACGGTCGAGCTGTACTGGGCGACGTGGAACCTGACGGCGAGCTCGGAGGCCGAGCAGCTGGTCGAGCTGATTAAGCGCAAGCACAAGATCGTGCTTGATCCGCACAAGTCGCCGAAGAAGAAGTGAGGCCTGGTTCCGGGTCGCCGCTTCGCCGGACTGATCCCCCAGAAAACAGAGACCTTCAGCCTTTTCGGACCCAGGTGTCCCGTCAATTTCCTCGCGCCTGACTCTTGACCTGCGGCCGATCGCGACGATAATACTGATGCCGTCGGATGCGGTTCGGTCCCAAGCGGGAAAACCCCGCGACGAAGGCCGGGACCTGCGATGGCGGTCGAGCACCGGGTGCACTCGGTGAGCGCGGGGCCTCGTGAGACGTCGCGGGGCGGAATACCTCTGGCGGCTCGAATCGAACCCGTGATCGTGGTTTGGCGCGGGACCGATCCGAGTGGCGGCTGGAACGGCCCTTACGAAAGGAGGTGATTCAGTGACGAATTTTGACTGTATGCGAGGGTTGCGTCGTTAGGCGACCCGACGGGGTTGCTGACGCAGCCCGTACCACGAATGTGCCCGTCCCGATGCGAATCGGGGCGGGCTTTTTTTATGGGGCCCATGATCGCGATCTGCCCGGCGTCGCCAAGCGCAGGAACGCACGCCGGGCGGCAAACGGCCCGTCTTCCCGTCTACCGCCGGGCATGTGCCGGCGTTCCCGCGTCAGATATGATCTGGGCACCGCGTCGACGGCGGCCGGGCCGGGCCGGTTGGGTACTCACGATGATCCTGAAGCAGCAGACGCCCATGTCCGAGGCCACCGGGGAGGTCGACGACGCGGGGTCGGCGCAGAACGAACTTGCGTCGCTGCGCGCCGCGGCCCTCCTGCCGGCACAGCTTCTCCAGGGCGGCGAGATCATCATCCTGCTGATCAAGCCCAGCCCCTGGTACATCGTGCTCGAGCCGCTGCGATTCCTCGTCGCCACGCTCCTGGCCTGGTTGATTCTCCTGATCCTGGTGCACCGCGCCCTGGTACCCATCACCGCCGTGGACGTCACCCTGCTCGCGATCGGCGTGGCGGCCGTGCGGCTGGTCTGGCAGTTCATGGAATGGCTCAGCCGGGTCTACGTCCTGACCGACCAGCGCGTGATCGTCGTCTGGGGCGTTCTGCGGGTGCAAGTGTTCGAGTCGCAGCTGAAGAAGATCCAGCACACGATCACGCTGTTCACGATCCGCGAGCGCCTCTTCGGCCTGGGGACGATCGGCTTCACCACCGCTGGCACCGGCGCTGTCGAGGCGGCGTGGCGTATGGTCGCCAACCCGCTCGACGTGCACCAGCAGGTGGTGCGCGCGCTAAATCGCTACCGGTGATTCGCCGCAGTGGGCTGAGCCCGAAATCCAGGCTCGAAAAGGCCTCTCACGGAGGCACGGAGGCATGGAGGGAAACAGGGCGCCCCAGCGGAGGACGAGGGAGAGTCTCTCGACATCTCTGGGTGCCGGGCAGCAGCATGAATTCGAGCGGACGGAGGCGGAATCAACCCTGACTCCTGAACCCTGAACACCAGACACATGGGCTGCGGGCGTCAGCCCGCACCGTGTTCCTCCGTGGTTCTCAAGGGGCGGCGTACCGCAGAATCAGCGCGAACAGATCGTAGCTCAGTGCTACGAGGATCGCGGAGGATCGCGCCGATCAGAAGCCACAGCTGAATCGGCACGCCGAGCGAGACCAGGTGCCGGCCGGTGCGGGTCTTCTTGCGGGGGAACCAGAAGGACATCCCGATGCTCCGCCCGCTGCGGCGGCCCGGAAAAGCGCCATCACGTTCCCCTCAGGCGCACCGAGGCCGCGTGGCCGTCAAGGCCTTCGGCTTCGGCCATTGCCGCGATGTCCGCGACCGCCTGCGGCGGCAGCCCGTCGCGGTACTGGATCGTGCCCGTGCGCTTGAGGAACGTGTAGACGCTGACGCCGCTGGCGAATCGCGCGGTCGTGTCGGTCGGAAGCGTATGGCTGGGACCCGCGTAGTAGTCGCCCGCGGCGACAGGGGTCTGCGCGCCGAGAAAGATCTCGCCCGCGTGGCGCACAGAGCCCAGCATGGCGTCCGGTTCGGCGACGGCGAGGTTGAGGTGCTCGCAGGCGAGCGCGTTGACGACCTCGACGGCCTGTCCGGCGCCACCGACCAGGATCGCGCACGACTCGCTCTGCAGCGCCGACTCGATCGCGGGGCGTCGATTGCGCTGTGGCAACTGGCGGCGCACCTCGGCCTGCACGGTCTCGATGACCTTGGCCGACCACGCGACGAGGAAGCACTTGCCGGGATCGTGCTCGGCCTGCGCGATGAGATCGGACGCGACGCAGCGCGCGTCGGCCGACTCGTCCGCGACCGTCACGATCTCGCTCGCGCCGTAGTAGTCGCCGGTGCCCACGACGCCGCGCAGCAGCCCCTGGGCGGCGGCGACGACGGGGTGACCGGGACCCACGATGAGATCGACCGGCTCGACCGCCTCCGTGCCCATCGCCAGCGCCGCGACGGCCGCGGGGCCGCCGATCCGGTAGACGCGCCCGACGCCGAGCAGGCCGCAAGTGGCCAGCGCGATCGGCGAGATGTCCTGCGGCGGCGCGTCGGCCGTGCGATAGGGCGGCGGATGGACGATGGCGATCCGCTCCGGCGCGACGCCGGCCACGATCGCGGGCACCGCGAGCATGATGATCGAGGAGAACAGCGGGGCGGAGCCGCCGGGAATCGTCAGGCCGACGCGGTCCACGGGGGTGAAGCGCAGGCCCAGCTCGGCGCCGTCCACCACGACTGGACCGTGGTCGGTCGGCATGATGTGCCGCTGGTAGGTGCGCACGTGCTCGATGGAACGGTCGATGGCTTCGCGCAGCGGCCCGCTGAGCTTCGCCTCGGCCTCGACGATCTGCGCCGGGTCCACCCGGATGCGCTGCTTCGTGAAGTCGGGGTCGGTCCACTTGCGCATCTGGCGCACGACCTCGTCGTCGCCGTCGCGGGCCACGGCCTCGATGATCGCGCGGGCAGTCGCCGCATGCTCGTCGGCCGCGGACGTCGCGCGGCGCAGCCGCGCGATACGCTCGTCGAGCGCGTCGCGCCCGCCCGGTTTCGTGAGGTCGATGAGAGTGAGCAAGGGATGGATCCGCTTTGGTGATGCGATTCTAGCTGAATCGAAAGCCCTCGGCCGTAAGGTCTCACAAGACACGAAGCGGCGGAGGGCGACGGTAGGTGGCGATCGCTTCCTACCTTCGCCGCACGAACATCGGACCGCGCTTCTCGACGGCACTGCGCAGTTCCAGCATCGTCAGGTCCGCCTGCAGCACGTGCATCGGCAGGCCCGTCGCGGCGGCGAGGTGCTCGGAGCTACGCGGCTCGTCGAGCACCGCGAGGATGCGCTGCTGGGTGTCGGTCAGGTCCCGCGTGAACGGTGACGGCGCGTCTGCATCGGGGGGCTCGGGGGGCTCGGCGGTCTTGAGAAGCTGGCCGGTCTCGCCCAGCGCATCGAGCACGTCGGAAAGGCCCGTCACGATCGTGGCCCAACCCTCGCGCACCATCTTGTGGCACCCGGCCGACGACTTCGAGTCGACGCGACCGGGCAGCGCCATCACCTCGCGCCCGTGCTCCTCGGCGCAGAGCCGGGCCGTGATCAGTGCGCCGCTGCGCGCCGCGGCTTCGATGACCAGCACGCCGAGGGAGAGGCCCGAGATGATGCGGTTGCGACGGGGAAAGTTCTCGGGCAGCGGGGGAAACGTCATGGCGAACTCGCTCACGACGGCGCCGCGCCCCGCCGCGATCTCGTCGAAGAGCGCGCGATGCTCGGACGGGTAGGGCCGGGCGAGGCCGCTGCCGATGACCGCGATCGTGCGCCCGCCGCTGCGCAGGGTGGCGCGGTGCGCGACGGAATCGATGCCGTATGCGCCGCCGCTGACGATGCAGAGGCCTGCACGGCAGCACAGCGCGACCAGTTGGCCGCACTGCTCCCGACCGTAGTGGCTGCACCTGCGGGACCCTACCACCGCGAGCGCGACCGCGTCGTCGGGCTCGATGCGCCCCCTCATGAACAGCAACGGCGGTGGATCGGGAATGTGCCGGAGCAGGGCGGGATAGTGCGCGTCGCCGGGGGTGCACATCGTGACGCCGTGCTCAAGCATGAGCTGCTTCTCGCGCTCGACGCGGCCGTCAGACTGCGCTTCGTCGATGCCGCGGCGAATCTCCGCCGATTTCGCGCGGCCGATGCCCCTGACCGCTTCGAGGTCGGCCGCGCCTGCGGTGAGCACCGATGCCGCCGAGCCCATCGTTTCGATCGCCCGGCCGACGAGCGTGGGTCCGAGCCCGTCCACCAGGCTGAGCGTGAGCAGGTCGTCCTGTCCGGATGTCCCCGGCGCGCCGACGCGATCGGGTGCCGCGCCGGTGTCGCGGGCGTCATTCGTCAGGGTGGCGGGCTCGGTGAACGGCATGCGGTACGTTCATCGTTACGCAGCCGGACGACCGTTCCTGCGCGCCCGTTGCGAAATCCGGGACGAATGTTGAATGGATGTGACCGGTCGCGCGCGGCGGGAACGTCACGGAGCGCGGCGGTGAGCCGTATCGCGGGCTGCGCCCGCAAGACGCGCAGGTCGATTCGGCCCCCCCCAATCCTCCGCTTGGTCAGAGATCGACGGGTTCTCCGCTTCGGACGGCTTCGTCTTCGAGCATGACGACCTCGAGCGACTCCCGCGCCTGCGCGGCGTCGATGAAGGGGCTCGCGGTGCCCTGAGTGACGCAGTCGACGGCATGCTGGAGTTGCGGCGCGAAGCCGTCGGCGTCGTCGAACTCGGGAAACTCGGCGCCCACGCCGTCGTCCGTCGACCGGTAGACGGTCAGGCGCTGGGCGCCGGACCGTCTCGGTTCCGCGGAGCATCCCTCGGGTTCGGTGCTCGTCGAGAATGCCACCGTGGCCCGCTCGAAGCACGCCTCGAACGCCTGGAAGAACGGCCGGGCGGCGGTCGCGATCGCGCCGCTCTGGCAGCTTACGCGCGGTCCGTCGTCGTAGTCGTAGATCGCCGACACGTATTCGACGCGGTCGTCGCGCACGTTGCCGATCGCTCGAACCCGCCGCGGCCGGCCGAGCAGGTAGAGCAGGAAGTCGACGTCATGGATGTGCAGGTCGATCATCGGTCCGCCGTTGGCCGCGAAGTCGCTGATCGTCGCGCTCCAGTCCGGCAGCGCGATGATGCGCCTCAGGTTCAGGGCGCGCAGACGACCGTAGCGCCCGTCGTCGAGGGCCTGCTTCAGGAAACGCCATTGCGGCCAGAATCGGAGGACGTGACCGACCATGAGCAGCCGATCGTTGGCGCGGGCCGCGTCGATCATGCGGTCGGCGTCGGCGACCGACAGCGCGATCGGCTTCTCGACGAGCACGTGCCGGCCGGCCTCGAGCGCCTCGATCGAGCGGTCCCGGTGCGTCGGGCTGGGCAGGCAGATGTCGACGAGATCGACGGCGTCGTCGGCGAGGAGATCCTCGAAGGTCGCGTGGCAGGTGACGCCGGACAGGTCGTGCGTGCCGCCCGAGCCGCCGAAGTTGCCCTTCACCGCGGTCCAGTCGCCGGCCCGCTTCGCGGGATCGCGCGAGCTGATCGCCGACACGCGGCCGCCGGTCACGAGTTGCATGGCCTTGTAGTGCGTGACGCCCATGAACCCGATGCCTGCGATGCCGACGTGGACCATGGCGGCGACTGTAATAGATCGGTGTGGCAGGCGTCGGCGCGAAACGCGCACCCGGAGGCCTGTGCGGGGGAGTCGAATGTCGAATGTCGAATGTCGAAGGTCGGAAGTCGAAGGTCGAGGGCCGGGCGTCGGCTCGCGTCTGAGAGGCCCGTGCGCCGGCTTCGTCGGCGGATGTGGCGGGGTCGGGCTGCACCGGCCCGGACCGGCCTCCGGAGCGGTGAGTCACTTGCGGCGCACCCGGCGCGCCGACCTCCGACCTTCCGACCTCCGACCTTCCGACCTTCCGACCTTCGACTTTCGACCTTCCGACTCCCGCTTGCCTTGACCCTGGGACTCAGACCCTTCAGAATACTGAGGTTCTCCCGCCTGGTGCCGGTCGCGCCGACCGGACCCGAGACGACATCACCCTACGAGATCGTGCGCCTGATGAGCCCTCCCCGCATCCAGTCCCGGTCGCACTCGCCCGTCCTGCGCGGCGCGCTGCTCGCGCTCACCGCCATCATCCTGATCGGCTGCTCGGGCCGCGAACGCGATCCCGACGTTCGCCGTCGCGTCGAACCGGTGCCGATGTCAGGTCCGAAGTTCATGCATCACACGATCGGCTCCATGACGCGCTACACCGATCTCGAACCCCTGCGGGTCAGCGGCTACGGTCTCGTCGTCAACCTCGAAGGGACGGGCTCGAACATCATTCGCCCCGATTTGCGCGCCCACATGCAGCGGATGGCGGGGAAGGCCGGCGTCACCGCGTCCGATCATCTTTTGAACGACCCGAACACCGCGGTCGTGGCGGTCCAGGGCCTGATCCCGCCCGGCGCGACGCGCGGCGCCCGATTCGATCTACTGGTCACGGCGCTGCCGCAGTCGCAGGTGACGAGCCTCGCGGGCGGGACGCTGTGGACGACCGAGCTGAGCCGGCTCGGCCTCGTCCAGTCGATGGACAACCAGCCGCTCGCGTCCGCGGGTGGCCCGCTGTTCGTCAGCCCCATCGGCGCGGTACCGCGCGGCGATGCAGTCCAGGCGGTCATCATCGGCGGAGGCCAGGTCAGGCAGAGTCGGCGGATCGAGCTGGTGCTGAACCAGCCGAGCTACGGTCGCAGCCGGGCGATCGCGGACCGGATCAACGAGCGCTTCCCGCGACAGTCGGCTCGGTACCGCAAGGATCCGGCGGCGGACCGTACCGACGTGGCCAACAGCAAGACGCCCTCGATCATCGCGATCAACGTCCCCCGGCGCTACCGGCACCGTCCGCTCGACCTGCTCCGGCTCATTCGCTACCTCTACATCGAGCGGGGCCCCGATTTCGAGATCCGCAAGGTGGAGGAGCTGGCGCAGGTGATCGAGTCGGAACCGAGGTATGCCGCCGACGTCATCCGCGCGTGGGTCGGTCTGGGCCGCCGCGCGACGGCACGCCTCAAGGACTACTACGAGCACCCCACGCTCCACGTCCAGTTGGCCGCCCTCGAAGCCGGCGCCCGGCTGGGCGACAAACGCGCGGTGGCCCCGCTGGAGAAGCTCGCGGCGAGACCGGATCGCATGGTGCGGCTGCGGGTGGCCCAGCTGCTGGTGCACCTGCCGCGCACGATCCAGGGGCCGCGCATCCTGCATCGCCTTGTCGAGGACCCGGACCGGTCGGTCAGGCTCGCGGCGTACGAGTCGCTCGCCTCGATGAACGACGCGTCGGTGCAGCGCACCGCGTTTCGGGACCGCAACGGCCGACTGAAGTTCATCCTCGACATGGTGCACTCGGAAAAGCCGCTGATCGTCATCCTGCAATCGCCCGTGCCGACGGTGGCGGTCTTCGACGACGTCCTCGGGTTCTCCGAGGACCGGCTGATCTCGATCTGGGACAACCGCCTGATGCTGCGTCGCGACGGGCCGCACCAGATGACCGTGTTCTACCAGCGACCCGGCGAAGCCTCGGCGATCGAGCAGGAGATGCGACCGGCCGTCGGGAACCTCGTCTACTTCATGGCGCACCACCCCACGGCCGAGCACCCCATGCCCGGCCTCGACATGCAGTTCGCGGAGATCGCCGAGGTGCTCTACACGCTGTGCCAGCGGCGGCAGATCGATTCGGAGATCGACCTCCAGGCGAACCAGGCGCTGGTCGCCCTCGCCGGCCACGAGGACCAGCCGCCGGACGGCGTCAGGCCCGAAATCGGCGTGGTGGTCGAGCCGGGCACGGAGAATTGAGTTACATTGGACGGACGGGACGCGACCGGTTCGGCGGCACGGGATCCGGATTGATCTTTCGGAATACGAGGTAAAGATATAACCGGAGGCATTGCACGGATTTGCATATGATGCGGGGAAGCCGTCCCGTGGCCGGACACGATCGAAAAAAGGATAGCAGCGTCATGGATGATGACCTTGGGGACGCCGTTGGAGGAGAGGCGGCCGAAAGTATCGCTCACACCGCGATCGGACCGATAACCGAAGGACAGGAACCCGCGCCGGAGGCCACCCCTCCCGCGCGCCCCGCCGGACGGAAGCTGCGATCGAAGGCGGCGGCCGGCGACGACCCTTCGAGGTCCGATGCTCGCATGCGACTCGCCCGCGTCACCCTGACCGGCTTCAAGTCCTTCGCGGACAAGACCGAGATCGATTTCAAGGTCCCGGTCGTGGGCGTCGTCGGTCCCAACGGCTGCGGCAAGTCGAACATCGTGGACGCCATCAAGTGGGTGCTCGGCGAGCTTTCCGCCAAGAGCCTGCGCGGCGGCGCGATGATGGACATGATCTTCAACGGCTCGTCGACGCGCAAGCCGGCGGGTATGGCCAGCGTCACGCTGACCTTCGAGAATCCCGTGATTCCCGATCCGCCCATCCGCGCGGCGCAGCCCGAAGTCCCGGCGCCCGACGAGGTGCTCGAGGGTGCATCCGGCGACGGCGCCCAGGGCGTCGGCGCCGAGCGGCCGCGCATCGACCGCACGCTGCCGATCGACACCGACACCGTCAGCGTCACGCGTCAGCTGTTCCGGGACGGGTCGAGCGAATACCTGATCAACCAGCAGCGGGCACGGCTGCGCGACATTCGCGAGCTGTTCCTGGACACCGGCGTGGGCACCGACGCCTACTCGATCATCGAGCAGGGTCGCGTCGACGTGCTGCTGCAGGCCAACCCGATGGAGCGGCGCGAGATCTTCGAGGAGGCGGCGGGCATCTCGCGCTTCAAGGCGCGCAAGAAGGAAGCCGTCCGCAAGCTCGAGCGCACCGAGCAGAACATGATCGTCGCCCAGCAGCGCCTCGACGACGCCGAGCGGCGGCTCCGCAGCGTCAAGGCGCAGGCCACCAAGGCGCGCACGCACCAGGAGGTTTCCGAGCGCCTGCGCCGCCTGCAGCTGACGTTCATTCTCGCCGAGTATCACCGGCTGCGCACGCAGCTCGCCGACGTGTCCGAGCGGCTCGAGCAGGCCGAGGCGGACCGCGAGGCCGGCGCCCGCGCGCTCGCCGGGCACGAGCAGCGGATCAACGACAGCGAGATCGAGCGGCAGTCGATCCTGTCCCAGCAGAAGCAGATCGAGCACGACCGGCTCGCGCAGCAGTCGATCCAGGAGAAGGCCGAGCAGCGCCGCCAGATCGCGCAGACGAACCTGGCGCACCTCGCTGAGCAGATCGACCATGACGCGCAGCGGCGCGACGAGCTGTCGAAGCGCAGCGCGCAGCTCGTCGAGGAATCGAAGTCGCAGGAGCGTGTCGTCACCGACCTTTCCGAACGGCAGTCGCAGTGCGAGGCGCGCCTCGAGGCGGCGACGGCCGGGCACCGCGAGGTGCAGCACGAGCTGAACGAGCGGCGCAGCGCCCTCGAGGACGAGAAGGCCGGCATCGTGACGCTCATGCGGCGCACGGCGCAGCTTCAGAACGAGATCAACTCGATCGGCGTGTTCCGGAAGAACCTCGTCTCGACGCGGGAGAAGCTCGACCAGCGCTCGAGCCAGATCGCCGACGAGCTCGAGCGCATGCTCACCAGCCGCGACGAGGCCGACGTCAAGCTCGAGGAGGTCGTGCGGCTGATCGACGCCGAGAACCGGAGCCTCGAGCAGTTGCGCGGCCAGGCGGATCAGCTCGGCGGGTCGCAGCAGCAGCTGGCGAGCCAATTGGCCGAGGCCAAGGAGCGACGCAGCGGCCTCGAATCACGCCGCGCCCTGCTGCAGGAAATGCAGGACCGGCAGGAGGGACTGTCGGATCCGGTGAAGGCCGTGCTGGCCCGCAAGGCCGCCGGCGACCGCGAGCACAGCACCTTCGGCTTCGTGCGCGGCCTGCTCGTCGACATGCTCCAGGCGGACGTCGAGCACGCCCGGCTGGTCGAGACCGCGCTGGGCGACTACCAGCAGTCGCTCGTCGTCGACACCCTCGAAGAGCTGCTTTCCGACCAGGGACGGGAAGCGATCGACTCCCTGGGCGGGCGGGTCTCGTTCCTGGCCGTCGATCCAGGCGTGCCGCAGGTGCCCTGCGAGAGCGAGCGCCCCGACGGCTGCACGACCGTCATCGACCTGGTCGAGTTTCCGCGATGGCTCGAGCCGCTCGCCCGCCGGCTGCTCGGCCGGGTGATGGTCGTGCCGTCGCTCGAAGACGCCCGGCGATGGTGGCAGCGCCTCCCCGCGGGCTGGCGCTTCGTCACGCCCGACGGTGCCCTGCTCGAAGCCGACGGGCGCCTGACCGCAGGCCCGGTGGCCGAGATGAGCTTCGGCCTGATCAGCCGGCGCAGCGAGCTGTCGCAGCTTCACGAGCAGATCGGCGAGCTCGACCGGCAGATCAGCGCGTGGCAGGATTCGCTGGGCGAGCTCAGCGACCGGGCGGCGCACATCGAGTCGGTGGCGCAGGAGCTGCGGCAGAGCGTGTTCGAGGCGAACACCGTGCGCGTCGAGCTGACCAGCCGTCTCGAGACGCTGAACGCGCAGATCGGCAAGCTGCAGCGCGAGCAGCCGGTCCTCACGGCCGAGACCGAGCAGATCCACCGCCAGCTTCACGACGCCGACGACAAGCGCCGCGACCACGAGGCCCAGGCCCGCCGGCTCGAGGAGGACTCCGACGCCCGCGCGCAGGCGGTGCAGGGCCTCGATCGCACCGTGGCCGAGCTGGCCGAGAAGGTCGAGGCGCAGCAGGAGACGGTGACGAACAGCCGGATCGAGTCTGGCAAGCTCGCCGAGCAGCTCAGCGCGGCACAGCAGCAGGTCCGCCAGCTCGAGATCGCGCGGTCGGACATCGCCCGCCAGCTCAAGATGCTGGAGAACCAGCTCGAGCAGCACAAGCTGCGGATCGACGACCTCGAGAAGATGGTCTTCGACGCCGAGCGCGAGATGGAGCAGGTCGAGCAGCGACGGCGCGAGCTCGACACGCGGCGCGACCTGGTCGAGCATCGCCTGAAGAAGTGCGACCAGCAGCTCGGGGCGCTGCGTTCCGCCCTGGCGAAGCGGCGGGAGGAGGTTACGGAGGCCGAGCAGCAGCGGCACCGGCTCGAGGTCGATCGTCGCGAGGTCGAGGTCAGGGTCGACGCGGTGAGCCAGCGCGGGCGCGAGCAGCTCGACCTCGACGTCGAACAGGCATGGCGCGACGCCGACGGCACGCCGGGCGACGAGCAGGACTGGGACGCGGTCGAGCGCGAGATCGAGGAGCTGCGCCGGCGCCTGCAGCGTCTGGGCAACGTGAACCTCGACGCGATCGACGAGCAGTCGGAGCTCGAGCAGGTGCAGCAGGAGCTGTCCGGTCAGCTCGAGGACATCCGCGGCGCCAAGCAGGGGCTCGAGCAGCTCATCCGCCAGATCAACGACGATTCGCGCAAGCGATTCGAGACGACCTTCGCCCAGATCCGCGAGAACTTCGCGGGCCAGAACGGCCTGTTCCGCAAGCTGTTCGGCGGCGGCCGCGCCGACCTGATCCTGCAGCCGCTCGAAGAGGGCGGTCCGATCGACGTCCTGGAGTCCGGCATCGACATCATCGCCAAGCCGCCGGGCAAGGAGCCGCGCTCCATCAGCCTGCTCTCGGGCGGCGAGAAGTCGATGACCGCGGTGGCGCTGCTGCTGAGCGTGTTCAAGTCGCGCCCGAGCCCGTTCTGCCTGCTCGACGAGGTCGACGCGGCGCTCGACGAGGCGAACGTGGAGCGCTTCACCCAGGTCATCCAGACATTCCTCGACCGTTCACACTTCATCGTCGTCACGCACCACAAGCGGACGATGGCCGTGTGCGACCTGCTCTACGGCATCACGATGCAGGAGCGCGGCGTGTCCAAGCGCGTGTCGGTGAAGTTCGACCAGGTCGGCGCCGACGGCCGCATCAGCCGCGAGGCGCTCGCCGAGCCGCAGGTCGTCGAGGACGAGGTCGAGGACCATGTCGAGGACCATGTCGAGGACAACGTAGAGGACAACGTAGAGGACAACGTAGAGGTCGAGGAGGCCGCCGCATCACCCGGCGGTAACGGCAACGGCAAGAAGAGCCTCGGCAAGCGCCTCGCCGACGTCCTGGAGGAGCCGGTGGAGGTGGAAGCGAAGTGAGGGGGAAATTTTTATTCGATCAGTGTTACGTGCCGTCCGCGCAACCTGTTCTCCGCGCGCGCCAATCGCAAATCAAAAATCAAGAATGCGCTTGAGCCACGTCGTCTTCCCCGTGTCGATGTACGCCCCGACCGTCATGCCCGGATGAAGCTCGATGTCGTCGCGGGTCGTGACGCGAGCCTCGACGTAGAAGATCGCGTCGCCGGTGGCGCGCGGGGTGAGGACGCGGTCGACGCGCGTGACCTCCGCTTCGTGCGTGCCGTAGCGCAAGGCGTCGTAGGCGGAAAGGTAGACCGACACCGTCTGGCCCTTGCGGATGTGGGCGACCTCGCGCTCGGGCAGCTTCAGCGTGACGATCCATCCGGTGCGATCGAACACCTGGCCCAGCTCGTCCGCCGTCTTGACGAGCTCGCCGATCGCGAAGCTGTGGAAGTAGACCGTGCCGGCGATCGGCGTCGTGACCCGGCGCAGCTCGAGCTCGGCCACGAGCACGGGCGCCTGCTTGCGCGCCGCCGCGAGGTTTTCGCGCAGGACCGTCATCTGCTTCTCCATGATCGTGTCCACCGGAAGCTCCGCCTCCTGCAGTCGACTGGCCGCGAGATCGGCGCGGACCTGCGCTTCCTCGATCTCGACCTTCGACACGGTGCCGCCGCCTGCCTTGAGACGCTTGAGGATGCCTTCGGCCAGCTCCAGGTTCAGCCGCGCCCGCTCGATGCGCGACGCGCGCTGCGCCAGCTCCAGCTCTTGCGTGCTCACCAGCCGGTTCAGCTCCGCCTCGCGCGCCTTGATGCGGCTCTGCAGTTCGGCCAGGGCCGCGCGCTGCACCGAGTCGTCGAGCTGGACCAGGAGCTGATCCGCCTCGACCCGCGTGTCGGAGTCGACCCTGATCTGCCTGATGGTGCCCTCGACCGAGGTGTGCAGGCTCACCACGTTCTGCGTCATGACGAAGCCGGTGCCGTACGCCCAGCGCGTCGTCTCGACCAGGGCCGCCGCGGCGCCGATCAGCGCGACGAACAGCACGAGCACCAGAAGCACGCGCTTCAGCGTGAGGCGCGGGCGCCGTTGGCGGGGCGGCCGGCCCGTCGTCGCGGTCGTGGTCTCGGTGTCCTGGCGGTTCATGGTGGCGAATCGCCTGTCGGATTACCGCCCCCCCGGTCAGAAATCAAGAATCGCAAATCGAAAGTCCCCTAGATCTTCTCGGCGTTCCTGATCTTTTCCTGCTCCAGGCGGTGCACCGCGGCGAACGCGCCGTCCCCGGTGATCAGCTTCCGCGGCGGTCCGAACTCCTGGACGCGCCCGCCGTCCAGCATCAGGACGAGGTCGCACGAGAGCGCCACCGACACGCGGTGCGAGACGATGACGACGGTGCGCCCGGCCAGGGCCTTCTCGAACGCTTCGAGCAGGTTCGCCTCGGTCTGGGCGTCGAGGGCCGACGTGCAGTCGTCCATGACCAGCACCTTCGGATCGTGCAGCAGGGCCCGCGCGAGGTTCACGCGCTGTTTCTGACCGCCCGACAGCGTCAGTCCGCGCTCGTAGGTCGACGTTTCGTACCGGCGGGGCAGCCCCTGGATGAAGTCGTGGATCTGGGCGTCGCGCGCGGCCGACGCGACGGCATCGTCGTCGGCGACGTCGACGCCGTAGCGGATGTTGTCGTCGAGCGATCCGCTGAAGATGATCGGCTCCTGCGGGACGAAGCCGATGAGGCGGCGCAGGTGCGCGATCTTGAAGTGGCGCAGGTCGACGCCGTCGAGCAGGACGCTGCCTTCGTTCGGATCGTAGAGCCGGCAGACGAGCTTCGCGAGCGTCGAGCGGCCCGACCCGCTCGCGCCCATCACGCACAGGCGTTTGCCGGCGGGCACCAGGAAGCTCACGTCCTTCAGCGCCGGCGGACGCTCCGGATCGTAGTTGAGCGACACATCCTCGAAGCGAAGTTGCGGCGCCGTCGCCGGCACCGGGCGCGGCGTGACCGGGTCGTCGATGGTGATCGGCTCGTTGAGCAGGCGCGCCACCCGCGCGACGACCGCGCGGACGCGGGCCCAGGTGCCGGCGGTGCCGGTGAGCGACGCGACGGGGCCGAAGAGGATCGCGGCCGAGCCGTGGAACAGGATCAGCGTGCCCGGCGTCATCAGCCCGTCGCGCACGCGCAGCACGCCGAGCCAGAGCACCAGGGTGACGGTGACGCCGGTGATGATGCCGCACAGCGAGACGAACCCGCCGTTGAGGACCCGCGCCGCCAGGTTGTCGCGCAGCAGCGGCTTGGCCCGGCGGGCGAAATCGACGGCCTCGCCGGTCTCGCGCACGTATGACTTGACGACGAGAAAGTGGCGGATGCGGTCGGCGATGTGGGCGTTGAGCCGCCCTTGCCGTTCGCGCAGGTTCTGGTTCACGACGCGCAGGCGTTTGCGGAACCAGCGGTAGCAGACGCAGTACGCGGGCAGGGCGAGCAGCACGAGCGCGGTCAGCGCCGGATCGATGCGCCAGATCACGAAGATCCCGACGAGGATCGTGAAGATGTTGATCAGGACGGTGATCAGCAGGCGCAGTCCCTCGACCTGGATCACGCTCAGGTCGGAGAACAGGTGCGTCATCAGCTCGCCGGGGCTGTGCCGGTCGTGGTAGGTCTGCGGGAGCACGAGCATCTTCTCGTGAAGCTTGCGGCGCAGGCGGAACTGGATGCGCAGCCCGACCTTGATCAGCCGCTGCTGCCGGGCCCAGATGCACACGTGGATCGCGCCGAGGGCGACGATCAGGAACAGCGCCAGCCAGCCGAGCGCCCTGAGCTTCTCGTGCACCGGTCGCCCCGGTTTCTCGTCGAACCGATCGGCCAGCCGCGCCGGCGGACGCGACTCGGCGAAGGCGAAGCGGCGGCGCTCCGAGGGGTGCGTGGGGTCGATCTCCGCGGCGGCCGGGACGTCCGCGTTCAGGTGCCCGATCTCGACGATGTCGTCCGCGATCACGCCGCCGGCCCAGGTGTAGAGGTACGGCCGAATGGCGCTGACCGACGTCAGCAGGGCGATGAAGATCAGGCTGCCCCAGAACGGGCGGATGATGTAGTCGCCGTAGAGCTGCCACAGTTCGCGAGGCGAGGCCTGGGCCGTGTGGCGCCGGAGCGGCGGGGCGTTGACCAGTGCGAAGAGGCGTTGCAGTGCGTTCATGACGCGAGCCCGGCGCGGACGTCGTGGCGCATCTGTGTCTCGAACAGCTCGCGGTAACGGCCGTCCCGGCGATGGATCAGCTGCGTGTGCGAGCCCATCTCGAGGACGCGACCGGCGTCGAGCACGACGATGATGTCGGCCTCGACGATCGTGCTGAGCCGGTGGGCGATCACGAAGCAGGTCCGGTTCGCCATGACCCGGCGCAGCGCCTGCTGCACCTGGGCCTCGGCGTGGGGATCGAGGCTGCTGGTCGCCTCGTCGAGGATCAGGATGGCCGGGTCGGCGAGGATTGCCCGCGCGATGCACAGACGCTGGCGCTCGCCGACCGACAGCTTGACGCCGTAGTCGCCGAGGGGCGTGTCGATCCCGAGCGGCAGGGTGTCCAGCAGCCCGCCGAGCTCCGCCGCGCGGGCGGCGCGCTCGATCTCCGCGCGGGCGGCGCGCGGCCGGCCGTATGCGATGTTCTGGGCGATGGTCGTGTCGAAGACGATCGGGTCCTGCGGGACCAGGGCAAGCTGGCGGCGGTACCACCGCGCATCGAGCTTGGTGATGTCGTGGCCGTCGATCTCGAGGTGTCCGGCCTGCGGCTCGTAGTACCGATAGAGCAGGTTCGTGATCGTCGTCTTGCCGCAGCCGGTCTCGCCGACGAGCGCGACCGTCTGGTGCGGCTGCACGTAGAGGTTCAGGTTGCGCAGGACGGGCTTGTCCATCTCGTAGCGGAAGCCCACGATGTGGAAGGCGACCTCGCCGCGGAGATGGTCGAGCTTGAGGCCGGGCTCGTCGATCGAGTCGCGTTCCGCGTTCATCAGCTCGAAGATGCGGTCCAGCGAGACCTTCGCCTGCTGCACGACGTTCGAGATCTCGGCGAGCTGGATGGCCGGGTCGATCAGCCGCGTCGCGAGGGCCGCGATCGCCATGACGGTTCCGTAGGTGATCTGACCTTGGATGACCAGGTACGTGCCGGCCAGGAGCACGACGGTCTGGGTGGCGCCGCCGATCAGCGACGATGTGACGCTGTACGCGTTGTTGAGTGACCGGTAGCGGTGCTGGACCCGTTCGGCGGCGAAGTCGCGGCGCACGAAGTGGCGTGACTCGGCCCGCTCACGGCCGAACGCCTTGACCGCGATGCTGGCGCTCAGGCGCTCCTGGGCGATGCCGGACAGGGCGTCCATCTTCCGACGGAACCGGCGCTGGACCTTGCGGATGCGCCGCACGAACCAATGGTAGTTCAGCACGTAGAGCCCGATCGCCGCCACCACCACCAGCGTGAGCTTGGCGCTGAGTGCGAGCATGACCGCCAGCGTCACCATGCCGGTGATGAGCTGGACGACCAGCGACAGGGTCTCCTCGGTCAGCAGCCGCTGCAGAAGCTCCACGTCGCCGCGGATGCGCTCCATCAGCTTGCCGGTCGACGTGCTTTGCATGAACGCGCTGCTCAGCCGGTGCACGCGCCGGTAGAGGTCGAGCCGGATGTCGAACACGAGGCGCTGGCCCAGAAGCTCGACGATGTAGCCGTTGACCATTCGAACCGCGCCCTGGCACACCGGAACCAGCAGCAGCAGGATGATGATCGGGCCGAGCAGGTTGTAGCGGCCCGCCGTGATCACGAGGTCGATGAGGACGGCGAGACCGAGGGCCGGCGCCATGCTCAGCACGGTCTGGCCCATCGACAGCATCATGGCGAACACGATCCGGCGGCGGTGCGGTCGCACGATGTTCGAGATATAGGACCAGTAATTCATGATCGCCGGGTCGGGGCCGAATCCGCATGACGGGGCACATGCACAACCAGCAGAACGTTGGTTCGTTCATTGCCCCCGCATGCAATGTGTCGAAAGAATGAGCGAACCACCAGATGCCGCGAGGATGCGGCGGGAACGCAAGGAACAAATCAGGTGATGGGAAGGATCCCGTGGAGGCTCAGCTGTTCACCCAGCCGGCTGCGGTCCACCATTCCGCGGCGCCTCCGATCCGCGGAAATGAACGTGGCAACTGGGGTCTACGATAGTGCTGTATTCGGAGATTTCCAACGAAAAATCGAACTTTTTTGCGGAAAAGACGTCATCGCCCGTGAATTCCCCCTCGATTCGGCGGCTGGGACCCGTGACCGCGCTGCGGGCATCGGCTCGCGACGACGCGGGATCCTGCCTGGATTCACACCGGGTGAGGCCCGCGTCATACGGGAATGAGATCGAACAGCATGGGGGTGTAGAGCTCGCGCCCGGTCACGTTGTACCAGGCGGCCCAGCTGTAGGTGAGGCTCGCGGTCAGGAAGACCATCCGGGCCAGCGGCCTGCAGTAGAGGGTGACGACGAAGACGGCCACGAGCTGCCCGAGCTTGCCGAGCATCGGTCCCCCGATCGGTCCGAAGGCGTGGGACACCAGCCGGATCCCGGGATGCAGCTCGTACTCGATCCCGTCGAGGATCATGAAGTGCATCGTGGAGATCATGTCCGCGACGGCCGCGGCGACGGTGATGGCGAGCAGCAGGCGATAGCGGTCCCAGTAACCCTCGTAGTTCGCCCGCATCCGGTCGGCCACCGGCCGGCACTGATCCGCCACCGCAGCGATCATGATTCACCCCTCTGGATCGAACGCACAGGAGGCCCCCGGGTGGCCGGCCCTTCGTTCGAAGGGGCGGGTCCGGCCCGGTCGAGCCCGCGATTTCCGGTGGATCGGCATTTGCAGGCGTCCTCTTTAGATCGCTGCAGGGGGGGCGTCGCGCCCGGTGCTCGACCGGCGCGGCCCGCCCCGACCAGTGGTGATACGGGGCGTTTGCGGGGGGAGTTCGCGACCCGCGGCTCCACGGGCCCACGGGGCGGATAACAGAGAAGTGGCTCCGGTTATAATGTGCATGCGGGCGCTGAAACGCCCTCAGGAGACCATCAGGATGCTTACGAGAGAGCAGGTTGATCGCTACCGGAACGACGGGTTCATCACCGTCGAGCATGTGCTGGACGACGGGTTCGTGGCGGACCTGCGGTGCGTCACCGACGAGTTCGTGGCCCGATCGGCGCAGGTCACCGAGCACGATGACGTGTACGACCTGGAGCCCCAGCACAGCGCGGCATCGCCCCAGGTCCGGCGCATCAAGAACCCGAATCGGTGGCACCCCGTCTTCCAGAAGGCGCTGGAGCATCCGGGCATTCTCGATGTCGTCGAGCAGCTCATCGGCCCGGGCATCCGGTACCTGACCACCAAGATGAACATGAAGAGCCCGGGGGTCGGCAGCCCGGTCGAGTGGCACCAGGACTGGGCGTTCTACCCGCACACCCACGATGACATCCTCGCGGTCGGCGTGGCGATCGACGCCATGACGGTCGAGAACGGCTGTCTGCTCGTCGTGCCGGGATCGCATCGCGGGCCGGTGTACGAGCACCACGAGGACGGGGTGTTCATCGGCGCGATCGGCGAGTCGATCGACGAGTCGGAGGTCGTGCCCGTCACGGTGGACGCGGGCGGAATCTCGATTCACCACGTCCGCACGCTGCATGGGTCGGCGCCGAACCGGTCGGCGGATCCGAGGCGCCTCCTGCTGCTCGAGATGGCGGCGGTGGACGCGTGGCCGCTGAAGGGATACGGCGGCTTCGAAGCGTTCAATTCGCGGATTCTGCGCGGCGCTCCCACGAGCCACGCGCGGGTCGAGCCGGTGCCGGTGGTCATGCCGGAGCCGCAGCCGGAGCGTGGCGGATCGATCTACGAGATCCAGACTCAGATGAGCCGGGAACGAGCGAGGCTGCGCCAATAAGCTATTAGTCAATAAGCCAATGGCTATTTGTCAATTCGGACCCGCGCTGCACCCGAGTCCAAACTAGCAAACAACCATTGGCTTAATGACTAATAGCCCAACGCGGCCGAGCCGCAACATTCAGAAACCACGGATGGACGCGGATGGACGCGGATGGACGCTGGCGAACCGCGCGGCGTAAGCCCGCGGGTCGAATGCCATGACGGCCGCATTCAGCCGATGCGGTTGAGACGCGCCGAACACCCGTTCGTTACAGGACGGGCTCACATCTGACCCGCGGGCTTACGCCGCGCGGTTCGCCGACGACCAGTGCGCGGGCTGCGGTTGAGCGAAGCGAGCCTC
>NYZC01000023.1 GCA_002686995.1 Phycisphaeraceae bacterium
CGAGCTGGACCAGGTCGTCGAGGGGCTCGAGCAGCACGTGCGCCGGTTGGTGCCGGAGGCGCTGAAACAGTGACGGACGACAGCCGCATTCCGACTGGCGTTGCCGAGCCGGCCCGTGATCGGCCCGGTGCGCGTTCATGCCGATCCCGACTCCGGGCCGGGGACGGTCCGGCCCGGCAAGGCGCATCGCGCGTCGAGAAATCGCGAACCCTCGTGCGCGGCTTCGCGAAAGGGGCGTCGTCTTGCTGATGAAGTCCCTCCGCGCCCGTCAGCCGGGACGACCGCTGAGGCGCATCCTGTTCTGGCACTTCTGGCACTTCGTGTGCTTCCTGTTCATGGTGCCCTTCTATCGCTACCGCGCTTGGGGCGCGCACCGCGTCCCCGGCGACGGCCCGGTGCTCCTGGTCAGCAACCACCAGTCATTTCTCGATCCGATCGCGGTCGGGCTGGCCTGTCATCACCGCCAGTTCTGCGCGCTCGCCCGGTCGACGCTCTTCGAGCACGCTTTCTTCGACTGGCTCATCCGAGGCCTCAACGCGATTCCGGTCGTGCAGGACTCGGCCGACAAGGGCGCGATGCGGCGGTGCATCGAGGTGCTGAACGACCGGCAGGCGCTGCTGATCTTTCCGGAGGGCGCCCGGACGCTCGATGGTGCCACTCAGCCGTTCGCGCCGGGCACGATGCTGCTGATCAAGCGCGCCCGGCCGCTCGTCGTGCCGGTCGCGATCGAGGGCGCGTTCGACGCGTGGCCGCGGCAGCAGAGCCGCCCCCGGCTTTCCGGGCGCATCCACGTCCGGTACGGCGATCCGATCGATCCTGGCGCGCTCATTGACATGGGGGCGAAAGATGCGCTGCGTTTCCTGCAGGAACGGATCGAAGCGATGCGGTGCGATCTGGCGCGCGGGATAAGCGAGGCAGCGGATCGGCTGTAGGCGATGCTGCGACCCATCTGGATGTGGACCGCGCCATCCGGCCAATTAACCTGGTACTGCGCACATGCCTGCATCCTGAACCCTTAACCCCGAACCCTGAACCTCTCTATAATGCCGCCACGCACTTTGTCCTTCCGCGTGCGGAGAATCGGAAATGCAGACGCTGCTCATCGCCGTGCTCGCCGGCGTCGCCTTCATCGTCGCCTACCACACCTACGGTCGGTGGCTGGGATCGAAGGTCTTCAACCTCGCGGCCGATGTCGTCTGCCCCTCGCACCGTCTTCGTGACGACAAGGACTATGTACCGACCGCCAAGCCGATCGTCTTCGGTCACCACTTCACCAGCATCGCGGGCACGGGGCCGATCGTCGGTCCCGCCATCGCCGTGATGTGGGGCTGGCTGCCGGCGCTGCTCTGGGTCGTGCTCGGCTCGATCTTCATCGGCGCGGTGCACGACTTCGGCGCCCTCGTGGTCAGCCTGCGCAACAACGGTCAGACCGTCGGCGACGTCGCGGGACGCGTGCTCAACCGGCGCGTGCGACTGCTGTTCCTGCTGGTGCTGTTCATGGCCCTGACCGTCGTGCTGGCGATCTTCGGCCTGGTGATCGCGGCGGTGTTCCGGTCCTACCCGTCCGCGATCTTTCCATGCATCATTCAGATTCCCATCGCCGTGCTCATCGGCCTCTACCTCCACCGCCGGGGCGTCGGCCTGTTCATCCCGTCGCTCATTGCCCTGGCGATCATGTATCTTTCGGTCATCTACGGCAATACCGGGCTCCTCGGCCAGTTCAACATGGCGCTCAAGGAGTGGCCGATGATGCGGTGGGTCGTCGTGCTGCTGATCTATTCGTACGTGGCGTCCGTACTGCCGGTCTGGACGCTCCTGCAGCCGCGTGACTACATCAACAGCCTGCAGCTTCTGACCGCACTGGGCCTGATCGTCCTCGGCCTGGTGGTCGCCGCGTTCACCACCGGCGCCGCGCCGGGTCCGGACACCGCGCCGCAGAAGCTCACGATCGTCGCGCCGATGATCGACCTCAATCCGGCAAGGGCCCCGGTCATCTTCCCGTTCCTCTTCATCACCATCGCCTGCGGTGCGATCTCCGGCTTTCACTGCCTGGTGTCCAGCGGTACGAGCAGCAAGCAGCTCGAGCGCGA
Organism: Phycisphaeraceae bacterium; assembly: GCA_002686995.1. Taxonomy (GTDB): domain Bacteria; phylum Planctomycetota; class Phycisphaerae; order Phycisphaerales; family Phycisphaeraceae; genus NYZC01. The sequence continues at coordinate 2,091 of NYZC01000023.1, forward strand.
GCCCGACGCGCGGTTCGTCGGCTTCGGCAGCATGCTGACCGAAGGGTTTCTCGCGACGCTGGTCATCCTGGCGTGCGTGGCCGGCCTGGGGTTAGGGATCGCGAGCGCGGACGGCACGGTACTTACCGGCGTCGACGCCTGGAACGCGCGGTACGCCGACTGGGTCTCGATGGGGCTGCCGCAGAAAGTCGGGGCGTTCGTGGACGGCGCCGCCAACTTCCTCAAGGCGCTGGGCCTGTCGAGCGCTGTCGCGATCGCCTTGATGGGCGTCCTGGTCGCATCGTTTGCCGGTACGACGCTGGACACGGCGTGCCGCCTCCAGCGCTATGTCGTGCAGGAACTGGCGTCGACGCTCCTGGCACCCAGGGCGCCGCAGCAGGACGGGAACGATCCGCTGTTCGTCGCGAACGAGGACCGGCTCACCGCGAATCCGGCAAGCTGGCTTCGCAACAAGCATGGCGCCACGATCTTCGCGGTCGCGGTCGCGGTCGCGATGGCCGCCATCCCCGCAGCGCCCGGCAAACCCGCGGGCACGGGCGGCCTGATCCTCTGGCCCATGTTCGGCGCCACGAACCAGCTTCTTGGCGGGCTTTCCTTTCTGGTGATCACGTTTTACCTCTGGCGGCGGCGCAAGCCGATCTTTTTTCTCGTACTGCCTCTTCTGTTCATGCTCGTCATGCCCGCGTGGGCGATGGTGCTGAGCCTGGACGGTTGGATCAGCGAGCGCAACTGGATTCTCATCACCATCGCCATCGCGACGCTCGTGCTCGAGGCGTGGATGATCGTCGAGGCGGTGATCCTGATGCCGCGCGTCAAGGGCGTGCTGGAGCCGGAACTGGCCGGCGCGGCGGGGTGATCCGTTCGCGGATGGGCCCGGGTCGCCGCGTCGCATCGAGGACGCGTTCGACGAGGACGACTCAAACTCGATTGCTGAATCACTAAACCCATGCGCATCGGCATCCTCCAGGTCTGGCAGGAATCGAACCAGTTCAACCCGGTGCTGACCCTGACGTCGGACTTCCGGGGCTTCCGCTACGGGACCGGCAGCGAAGGGCTCGAAGACTTCGGCCGGGGCGAGGAGGTGGGCGGTTTCCTGCGCGGCCTGGAGAAATGGAAGATCGACGTCGAGCCGGTCGGCCTGTTCATGGCCCAGGCCTGGCCGGGCGGCACGCTGGCCCGCGAGACCGAGCAGTGGCTGATGGACAGCCTGATGGCGCAGATCGGCCAGGCCGGCGCGCTCGACGGGCTGCTCTTCTCGCTGCACGGGGCGCTGTGCAGCGAGGACGAGCCGGACGTCGACGGCCAGCTGCTCAAGCAGGTGCGCTCGGCCGTGGGCGCCCGCGTGCCGATCGTCGCGACCATCGATCTTCACGCGCATTTGACGCCGAGAATGCTGCGCCATGCGGACGTCATCATGGCGTACCACACCAACCCGCACGTCGACCGGACGCAGACGGGAATCCGCGCTGCGCGGGCGCTTGCAAGGATGAAGTCGGGCGCGCGGCCGTTCACGGTCGCGCGGCGACTTCCGATGATCGCGACCGCGGAACGGGGTGACACCGACGGGCGGGCGCTGAAGGAAATCTTCGAGGCGCTGGTCGGCCTCGAGACCAACGGGCAGGCCATGAGTGCCGCGGTGCTGATGACCCAGCCGTGGCTCGACGTGCCCGGGCTCGGCTGGTCGGTGTCCGTCACGACGGACAACGCACCGCGACAGGCCCAGGTCCTTTCCCGCGAGATCGCCGGAATGTGCTGGAAGCAGCGCGATCAGCTCAAGGTTCAATACCGCGACGCCGCCGCCGCGGTCAACGTCGCGCTCGAGGTGAAGGGCAAGCCGGTCGTCATCGCCGACAGCTCCGACTCGACCAACTCGGGAGCGCCGGGGGACAGCGTCCACCTGCTGCGCGAGCTGATCGCGCAGCCGATTCCCGGGGGCGCGCTGACGTTCGTCGTCGATCCCGAGGCCGTCGCGAGGGCCAGCGAGGCCGGCGTGGGCGGCGCGTTCAAGGACGGGGTCGGTGGGAAACGTGACACCGAGTTCTCGAAGCCGCTTCCCGTCGAGGGCGAGGTGCTGTTCCTGAAGCCCGTGCACTACACGCTCCGAGGGCACCTCGGCGACGCGCTGCCGATCGACATGGGGCTCGGCGCCGCGGTCCGCGTCGGGGACGCGACGGTGCTGCTGGTCGAGCGCACCGGGCCTGGCAGCTCGCCGCAGATGTACCGCTGCATCGGCCTCGAGCCGATGGACTTCAAGATCGTGATCGTGAAGTCTCCGAGGGGATTCCGTGCCGACTATGGCCCGTTCGCGGCGAAGATCATCCTGTGCGGCGCCCCGGGGTGCGCGATGGGCACGCTGAAGCGCGTCCCGTACACGAACATCAATCGCCCGCTCTGGCCGCTCGACGAGATCGACGACTGGCGCGAGGTCGAGTGGTCGAAACCGAAGTTCGGGGGACCGGGCGCGTCGGTGCGGTGAGACGGAGTCGCCGGAGGTCGGCGTGAGAATCAGGTCGCTGCGCCTTCTGCCTTCTGCCTTCTGCCTTCTGACACCCCTCGGCCCGCGCACCGGACATCATCCGGGGGCGGGGCCATGCGCATCCTATAATTGACTCATGCCCGACGAATCGGATCGGCTGAAGCGACTCGGCGAGAAAGCGCGTCAGCTGCCGAAGGTGCCGGGCGTCTACCTGATGAAGGGCGAGCGGGGCGTCGTGCTCTACGTCGGAAAGGCCTCGTGCCTGCCGGACCGGGTCAGCAGCTATTTCGTGCCTTCGGCCGACCTCGGCCCGAAGAAGCAGTCCATGCTCGGCGTCGTTCAGGACTTCGACGTCATCGAATGCGAGGGCGAATGGGAGGCGCTGCTCACCGAGAACCGCCTCATCAAGGATCTGCATCCGCGGTACAACGAGCGGCTCACCGACGGGAAGAGCTTTCCCTACCTGGTGATCACGATGCGCGACGATTTTCCCGGCGTGTTCGTCACCCGCGAGCCGGGGCATCCGGACTTTCGCGGCGCGCGCATCTTCGGTCCGTTCACCAGCGTCTACGCCCTGCGCGAGTCGGTTCAGCTGCTGCAGCGCGTCTTCAGGTTCCGGACGTGCCACCTGGACATCCGGGCCGACGACGAATCGCGTCGGTACTTCCGGCCATGCCTGCTCTACCCGATCAAGCAGTGCACCGGCCCTTGCGCGGACAAGGTCAGTCCGGCCGACTACCGCGTCGACGTCGATCGCTTCACCCGGTTCCTCGGGTCGAAGCGCAGCGTGATGCTTCGCGAGATGCGCGGGGAGATGACCGAGGCCTCGGACCGCCAGGAGTACGAGAAGGCGGCGGTGCTCCGGGACCAGATCAAGGCGCTCGAGATGCTCGACGAGCGCGGCCGCCGGTCGGACGGCTGGCAGCCCGAGATCGAGAGCTTCCATGTCGACCCCGTGAAGGGCATGGAGTCGCTGCGCCGGACGCTGAAGGTCGATGAGCAGCTCCGCTGTGTCGAGTGCATCGACATCGCGCACCTTCAGGGGGGCGAGACCGTCGGATCGAAAGTCTGCTTCGTCGACGGCCGACCGCTCAAGAACGAGTACCGCCGGTACAGGATCCGGGCGGTGACCCCGGGAGGGCATGCGACGGGCGGCGACGACTACGCGGCGATTCGCGAGGTGGTCAGCCGCCGCTACCGCGAGGCCGGCCAGGGACAGGAGCTCTACCCCGACCTGATCATCATCGACGGCGGCCTCGGTCAGCTTCACGCGGCTCGGGAGGCGTTCGACCAGCTGGACGTGCAACCGCCCCTGGTCATCTCGCTCGCGAAGAAGGAGGAGCTGATCTACACGCAGGCGCGGTCGGAGCCGATTCGCCTGTCGCGTCAGAACCAGGGCCTGAGGCTCTGCCAGGCGATTCGTGACGAGGCGCACCGCTTCGCCCAGCACTATCACCACATTCTGCGTCGCAAGAAGCAGGTGGGGAAGTAGCTCATGTCCACCGCCCTCGTCATTGACGATCGGTTCGCCGATCACGACACGGGACCGGGCCACCCCGAGCGTCCGGATCGCATTCGCGCCGTCAGGTCGATGCTGGATCGGACGGGGTTGGGCCATCGGTCGGTCGCGCTGCCGTTCGACGCCGCCGACGGCGCGCAGGTCGAGGCGATCCACGATCGCGGGTACCTGGGCCGCCTGGACCGGGCGTGCGCCGAGGGTCGTGCGTACATCGATGATCCGGACTCGGCGATCTGCGCGGTCAGCCGGGACATCGCGTGGCTCGCGGCCGGCGGCGTCCTGTCGGCGGTGGACGCGGTGATGCAGGGCGCCGTGGACAACGCCTTCTGTGCCGTGCGGCCGCCCGGGCACCACGCCGAGCGCGACCGCTCGATGGGGTTCTGCCTGCTCAACAACATCGCGGTCGCGGCCGCGCACCTGGTGCGGGCTCACGGGGTCGAACGGGTCGCCGTGGTCGATTTCGATGTGCATCACGGCAACGGCACCCAGCACGTGTTCGAAGACCGGGACGATATCCTCTTCGTGAGCGTCCACCAGGATCCGCGCTGCCTTTACCCGGGCACGGGATTCGCCTCGGAGCGCGGCACCGGTCGGGGCGTAGGATTCACGCTCAACGTCCCGATGCCTCCGGGTTGCGATGACGATGCGTACCGAGCGGCGTTCGAGGCGGATGTGCTGCCCGCGCTGGCCGCGTTCGACCCCCGGTTCCTGCTGGTCAGCGCCGGCTTCGACGCGGCGGAGGCCGATCCGCTCGCTCATCAGCGCGTGACCCGGGAAGGATTTCGCTGGATGGCCGAGCGCCTCGCGGACGTGGCGAGTGATCGATGCGAAGGCCGCTGCGTCTGCGTCATGGAAGGTGGCTACGACCTCGTCGCGCTGGCAGACGGCGTCGAGGCGGTAATCCGCGTACTGTTGAGCGCGTAGCGCGCTCGTCCTCGATGTGAACGGGGCTCGCCGAAGTCTGACGCCTCCTACAGCCTGTCGGCTTGGCGCAGCTTCAGGAGCTCCAGGTAGCGCCGGTCCCGCACCGCCATCGTGTCTTCGACCGAGTGGTCTTCGTAGCTGAACAGCCCGGCGCCGGTCTTGGCGCCGAAGTCGCCGTCCGCGACCAGCCGCTTGACGAGATCGTGCGGCTCGCGGTCGGATTTCATGTCCTGGATCAGGTTCCGGTAGACCGAGAGCACGACGTCAAGGCCCGCGAAGTCGTTGACGAGAAGCTGGCCGATCGCCGCCATGCGGAAGCCGATGCTCGCGCGCAGCGCCTCGTCGATGTCCTCCGCGCTGGCCACGCCGCGCTCGATCATGTCCACCAGCTCGCGGAGCATGGCGATCTGCACGCGGTTGACCAGGAAGCCGGGCACCTCGCGGTTGAGCCGGATAGCCGTCTTGCCGGCACGGCGCAAAAGGTCCATCGTGGCGGCGACGACCGGTTCCTCGGTGTGTTCGCCGGGCACCACCTCGACCAGCGGCACGATGTGCGGCGGGTTGAACCAGTGCGTGTTCAGGGCCCGGGTCGGCCTTCGCATGTCGCGGCCGATCTGCGTCATGGGAAACGACGAGGTGTTGCTGGTAAGGATGCAGTCGTCCGAGACGTGCCCTTCGATCCTCGCGAACAGCGCCTGCTTGACGTCGAGGCGTTCGACCACGGCCTCCGTGACGAACTGAGCGTCCTTCAGGGCGTCGATCTCGTCATCGTGAATCTCGATTCGCTCGAGGATCGAGGCGGCGCCGGGTGCGTCCAACAGGCCTGCTTCCTGAAACGCATCCAGGTTGGTGCGAATCCGATCCAGGGCTGATTCGCGCACGAGGGTCTCCGCGTCGTACGTACGTACGCGGCAGCCGCAGGCGGCGAAGGCCTGGGCGATGCCGTGGCCCATGGTGCCGAGGCCGATGACGGTGACGTGGTTCATGCGAGCAGCGTATAGCGAGTGCTGATCAGCGGGTGACGAGCAGCGAGTAGGGTAGTGGGGCGGGCGTGGCGCGTAAAAGCAGAAACCCGAGGACCTGGGTCCTCGGGTTCCTGTGCTTCCTGCCGAGTCGAGGGTGCTCTTACCGGCGCGACGTCCGGCGACCTGCCAGGATCATCGTGGTGCCGGTGAGCAGAGCCAGCATCGACGCCGGCTCCGGAATGACCGTGACCGAGAGGTTCCAGATGACCGAGTCGACGTCCTGGCGGCCTACGAGGAAGCCCAGGTGGCCGCGGTCGTTGCTCATTCTCAGGTGAGCGGTGAACGTGCCAGTGTAGGTGCCCGGGGCAAGCCCGACGGCGTCGAAGCCCACCGCGCCCGTGACCGTGTCGCCGGCGAAGATGTCCGTGTCGATTGCGATCCCGTCGACGGAGAACCCCTGGCCCACCAGCTCGGTTCCTTCGACGAACACCGACGCGCGAAGAGCGCCCTGGTGCGGCCCGGCGGCCGCGTTGCTGATCTCGATGATGCCGTTCACCGTCGGGTCGATCGTCGACCCGCTGTTGTCGCTGAGGATGGGCGGGTCGTAAAGCTCGATGCCGAAATCGACCACTTCGGTCGGGTCGGAAGCATTCAGGTCGTCGACCACATCGACGGAGCCCTGGTACGCGCCCGAAAGGCGCCCGGCCGTGGAGAACTGGATGACGGGATTGACATCGACGGTCTCCCCGCCGTTGATCGGGATGTTCGTGTTGGCCGGGTGGGTGAAGTCACTGCCGGCTCTTTCGATAAGGGAGAACGTCGTCGGATCACCGCCGACATTCGTCACCGACATGCCCAGGGTCCGCGTCGACGGCGACGCCGTGGTCAGATAGTTGGTCCCGACGCCCACGAGCACGCTTCCGGGCGGGTCGTTGTCACCGGGGACGATCTCCGATTCGCCGGGCAGGACGCCGCCGCCCGAACTGACGAAGTTGAGGTCGTCCATGATGAACAGACCCGTGCCGCTGTTGACGGACCCCCGGCCAAACTGCGTCCCCTGGGCGACCGGGGCAAGGTCGATGGTGATCCGGCTGATGTCAACGAGTTCGTCCGGAAATTCCGGGTCGATCGAGTACGTGAAATAGCCCTCGTATCCCGTGGTGCCGCTGAACGCGTTGAAGGTATCGAGGAATGGCGATTCAAAAATCGCGTTGCCTTCGGAGTCTTCGACGATGACGTCCATGAAGTCGAGGAACGCCGGCGTGTTCGGGTCGGAGTTCGCCCATGCCACGCCGAAATCCACTTCAGTCGTCTCGGTCGGCAACTCGATGATCAATTCAGTCGGGTCGAACCCGCCGAAGTTCTGCGGGTTGACCCAGAGTGCGTCTTCGAACGGCACCGTGGCATCGCCGGCGCCGACGAACGTGTCGTCGAACTGGATGAGATTGCCGGTCTGGTTGATGAACCGGACGCCATCGGGTGTCGTGAAGTTTCCACCGTTTGAAACGTTCTGCCAGGTGAAACCGTCTTCGCTCGACGTGAAGCTGTAGTAGAAGAAATCTCCGTTCGGCGGTGGGCCGTTACCCACCAGCCGTGTCACCACTTCCGCGGTCGCGATCGGTGATATCGCCGCGATCAGCGCGCAACACAATATTCTCATTCGAAATTGGGACATGGCGCCCATCTCCTAGATAAATACCGTTGGATATCCGCAGGCGATCGACCCCGCAGGGATGTCCTCTTTGACCTTTGAGTGTCTCCTCTCACCCAAGTATCAGATGGCACAACGTTCTCTTCACCATGACTATATCTAGCCCAAGTTCCGCAGAATTGTAGGATGAAAATTTTGTTGCTGGGTTGGAACGCAGCTGGTGACGGTGCACCGCCGACGTGATCTCTGATGGCGAATGTAGTGAAGACTTTTCGAGGTCGAGAGAAGTGATTGTTCGTTTAAGATGATCGCATGTTCGTTCGACCGTGTTACCGCGCGAAGAACGGAAAGCGTCATGCCTATTGGGCATTGGTGGAGTCCTACCGCACTGAGCGTGGTCCACGGCAGCGCGTGGTGGCGTATCTCGGCGACGTGGATGAGGCGGGTCGCCTCGGGGTCAAGGAAGCGGCCGACAAGAAGGGATCGAATCGCCAGCATCAGCTATTCGATGAGGTCAAACCACACTGGGTCGAGGTCGATGCCAAGGCGGTCCGGGTGGAGCGTACGCGGGAGTTTGGTGGCCCATGGCTCGGACTGGAATTGCTGAAGCGATTGGACCTGGTCTCCTTTCTCGAACGGGTCATGCGGAAAGGACGTGAGCAGATCCCTTGGCCCACGATGTCGTTGGTCTTGGTGCTGTCCCGTCTGTGCGACCCGTCAAGTGAGTTGTATATCGCGGAACATGCATACCGGAACAGCGCGTTGATGGATCTGCTGGGTGTGCCTGAGGACAAAGTGAACGATGATCGGCTCTATCGTGCGCTGGACGAGCTTCTGCCCCACAAGTCGGCATTGGAACAACACCTGAAGGCGAAACTGGGTGACCTGTTCGATCTGAAGTACGACCTTCTGATGTACGACGTAACGTCGACCTACTTCGAGGGAGAAGCGAAGAGGAATCCTCAAGCCCAGCGTGGTTATTCACGAGATCATCGGCCCGATTGCAAGCAAGTATGCATCGGCTTGGGGGTGAGTCAGTGTGGGATCCCGTTGGGTTACGAAGTGTTCGAAGGGAATCGTCATGACGCGACAACCGTCGAGGAAATTGTTGAAACGATGGAATCACGTTACGGCCAGGCAGACCGGATCTGGGTTCTGGACCGAGGCATGATTAGCGATGAAAACATGGAGTTCCTCCGAGCTGAAGGACGTCGGTACATCGTGGGTACACCCAAGAGCATGCTGAAGCAGCATGAGCAGGCTCTGATAAAAGACGACTGGGATGCGGTGCACGCAGGGCTGGAAGTGAAGCTGGTCAAGGGACCGGAGGGGGATGAGACGTTCATTCTGTGTCGAAGCCGAGATCGTCGCGAGAAAGAGAAGGCGATGCACGATCGCTTTGAGAAACGGATCGAAGAGGGACTGGTTCGACTCCGCAGCCGTTTGGAGAAGGCCAAGAAGAAACCCGACGAGCAACAAGTTCAACGTCAGATTGGTCGCCTGTTGGAAAGAAACAGCCGAGCCGCTGGCCTATTCGACATCGACGTCAAGAGGATTGAACGTGACGGCCGACCGGGTTTGAAAGTGACGTGGAGCAAACGTCGGGAATGGCGCAGGTGGGCCGAATTGAGCGAACGCTGCTACCTGTTGCGTAGCAACGTCAACGATTGGAGCGGTCCCGATCTATGGAAGGCATACACGCAATTAACGGAAGCGGAAGCGGCATTCAGGATTCAAAAAACCGACCTGCAGATCCGCCCGGTCTGGCATCAGAAAGAAGAGCGTGTCCAGGCTCACATCCTCGTCTGCTTCCTTGCCTACGTGCTGTGGAAGACATTGGGACAGTGTTGCCGTCAGGCCGGACTCGGCGATGAACCAAGAAGAATGTTTGATGAGCTGGCGCGACTCAAACTGGTCGACGTGTTGCTACCAACCCGCGCCGGTCCGGTGATTCGAAAACGGTGCGTCAGCCGTCCAACAGACCACCAGGCAATCCTGCTCCATCGCCTCGGTCTGAACCTGCCAACGGCATTGGAAATGACCACGATGTAGTGAAGACTTTTGGCCAAAATCAGCCCTGGCGCTAGCGCCAGGGCTGGTCATGGGTCACAACTGCGGAACTTGGGCTAGCGCGTGGCTGCGTGTCAACCGATCGGCATCCCCATCTATTCCTTTTCCGGTATCGGTTCTGAATCACGTCCGGGCAGGGCTCACGCGAAAGGAGGCTCGGCATGGATGATGGCGCGTGATTCGAAACTGCGCGATGTGGGTGTATTGCCGCATTCGCCGCCAGGTGCCTGCTCTCGACGTCAGACCCGCACTTCGGCCCACCGGTTGGACATGAACCGCCAGGCGAACAAGGCGGCGCGGACGAACATTTCGATCCCCATCGCGATCCAGATACCGTTGAGGCCCAGTCCCGCGGGGATGGCCAGCAGCCAGGCCGCGGGCACGCGCACCAGGAACATGGATACGAGCGTCATCCACATCGTCGCCCGCGTATCGCCCGCGCCGCGCAGCGCGCCCGCCAGGACGATCTGCGTGGCGAGAAAGATCTGGAAGGGGCCGCAGATGCGCAGCGGCGTCGGGGCAAGCTCGAGCAGGGGCTCGGCGGTGGTGATCAGGCCGACGAGCCAATGGGGCACGGCCATGAACAGGATACCCATGGCGACCATGATCGCGGCGCCGTACAGCCAGCAGAGGTTCGCCGCGCGTCGGGCCCGAACCGCGTCGCCCATGCCGAGGTACTGTCCGACCAGCGTCGATGCGGCGATGCCCATCGCGAACCCGGGAAGGAAGCTGACCGCCTCGATCCGGATGACCGTCTGGTGCGCCCCGAGCACCGCCTGGTCCGCGATGCGGCCCACGATCATGACGACGACGAAATTGCCGAACCACATTCCGACGACCGACTCGAACATGTTCGGCAGCCCGACCCGCACGATCCGGCGCAGCGTGTGCCAGTGTGGCCGCAGCCGGTGCCAGTGCAACCGGATGACGCCACCGCGGCGCATGAGCCTGGCCAGGATCAGGATCGCACCGATGAACCAGGCGATGACCGTGCCGCTGGCGATGCCGCGCACGCCGTGGCCGCCGAACGGCTCGGGACCGTACACGAGCAGGGCGCTGACGGCGATGTTCACGACGTTGACCACCACCATGACCGCGAACGGCGTACGCGTGTCGCCGGCGCCGCGCAGAGCGGCGTTGCCGATGAGAAGCAGGGCGCTGAAGGGAGCGGCGGCGGCGAGAATGCGCAGGTAGATTGCGCACCACGACTGGCCAAGTCCCTTCAGGCCGGTGACGGTCGCGAGCGTCGAGGCGGTGAGGAACATGGCGGCGGCCAGGGCTGCACCCACCGCCAGGGCGAGCAGCATCGATTGCGCGAGCGCGGCGTGCGCCAGACCGCGGTGGCGGCCGCCGACGGCCCGCGCGATCAGGGCGGTCGCGCCGATGCCGACCGCCGACTGGATGATCATCATCAGCCAGGAGAAGAACCCGCCGACGCCGATCGCGTCCGCGGCGGCCACCGCCGTATCGGCCGGCTGAAGGTGGCCGGCCAGCGCGAGATCGACCACGCCGACCATGAAGCTCATCAATTGCTCGAGCAGCGGCCAGACGGACAACGCCAGAACCTGTCGCGGAAGCGAAAGGTGGGCCAGCCGCCCGGGCAGCTGACCGGAACGCGCCGAGTCGGTGCTCGGTCTGGATCGCCCGATGATCATCGGGCGATCTTACCTCCTCGAACCCGCGCGCAGACGACTTTCGCCCTGGACTTTCGACCTTTGACTTTGGACTTTCGACCTTCTCACTTCCCGTCCTCAAAGCATGAGATGGCCGCCGTTGACATGAACGGTTTCGCCGGTGATGAAGCCGCCGGCCGGCGAGGCGAGCAGGAGCGTGATGCCGGCGATGTCCTCGGGCTTGCCGTCGTGGCCGAGCGGAATGAGATCGATGAGCTGCCGGTACTGCTCCGGTGGGGTGTACCGGTGGTGGATGCGCGTGTCGATGATCCCCGGCGCGACCGTGTTCACCGTGATCCCTCGCGGCGCCAGCTCGCGCGCCATGCAACGGGTCATGGTGATGACGCCCGCCTTCGCAGCGCCGTAGGGGCTGCCGCCGACGCCACCGCCCGTGTGGCCGGACATCGAGGTGATGCTGATGATTCGACCGTCCTGGTCGGACAGGTGCGGAATCGCGGCCTTGCAGCAGAGAAACACGCTGGTGAGGTTCAGCTCGAGCGTGTCGTTCCACACGTCCAGGGAAAGCTCGGCGACGGGCAGCTTCGGCTGGTTGACGTTGCCCGCGTTGTTGACGAGCACGTCCAGCCCGCCGAACTCGCCGATCGCGAGGTCGACCATGGCTCTGACGTCATCCCAGACACGCACGTCCGCCCGGCAGGCCAGCGCGCGCCCCGGGCCCGACTCGATCTCGGCGACCGTTTCGTTCGCCTCGTTCTCGCTCCGGCTGTAGTTGACGACGACGTTCGCGCCGGCCGCGCCGAAGGCGATCGAGAGGGCGCGTCCGATGCCGGTGCCGCCGCCGGTGACGATGACCGTCCTGCCGGTGAAGTCGAGTTTCATTTCGTGCTCCTTCGAAGGGTCGACATGTTAGCTCAATGGACGTCGGGCGAGGGGCGAGGGGCGTGGGGCGGGTCGCCGTCGCAAAGCGCGCGGATGAGCCACAGGCCGCCCATCGCTTTTCACTTGACACTCGACCCTTGACTTCTGACACTTTTTCCCATGTCCGCCCTGGCTCCTTCCTCGTGCGAAAGCCTGCTTCAGTCGATGGTCGCCATCGACTCGGTGAACGGGAACATCTCGGGTCGCAACGATGCCGAGCGCGCCATCGCCGAGCATCTCGACGCCGTCGGCAGCGACATGGGCCTGGAGACGACGCGGCTGCCGGTCGAGGGCACCGACACCTTCAACCTGCTCGTCACCCACCGTGTCGGCGACGCCGCCCCGTGGCTGCTGTTCGAGAGTCACATGGACACCGTCAGCGTCGAGGGAATGAGCATCGACCCGTTCGGCGGTCGGATCGAGGGCGGCCGGATGTTCGGTCGCGGCGCGTGCGACACGAAGGCGTCCGGGGCGACGATGCTCTGTGCGCTGGCCGACTACGCTCGTCAGGATGCTCGTCAGGATGCTCGTCAGGACGCAAGGCCGAACAACGTGGCGCTGGTGTTCACGACGGACGAGGAGATCGGCAAGGGCGGGATCAAGGCATTCGTAGACGATCATCTGCCCGGTCTGGGCTGGCGGCCCTTCGGCGCGGTCGTCGGCGAGCCGACGATGATGAAGCCGGTGATCGCGCACAACGGCATCCGACGCTGGCCCATCCGCACGCGCGGCGTGGCGGCGCACTCATGCGCGCCGTCGCTCGGACGATCGGCGATCAGCATGATGGTGAAGGTCATCGACGCGATCGAATCGCATTACATCTCGAGCCTGACCACCGACCACCCGCTCACCGGCAAGGCGCAGTGCAGCATCAACATCATCGAGGGCGGGGCGCAGATCAACATCATTCCGGAGCACTGCGAGATCCGTATCGACCGGCGGATCGTGCCGGGCGAGGACAGCGCGGCGGTGCCCGGGGCGGTCGAGGAGGTGCTCGACCGGCTGAGGCTGGCGCACCCGGAGATCCAAGTCGAGCAGGGCGAGCCCTACATCGTCGACGCGCCGCTCGATCCGGCGGCCGGCGCGGATTTCACCGCGACGGTCCAGGACGTGCTGAACGAGATGGGGCGCGACAGCGTCCCCGAGGGCGCCCAGTACGGCACGGACGCGAGCCAACTGGCCGAGATCAGGGTGCCCGCCGTCGTCATCGGACCGGGCGACATCGCGCAGGCCCACACGCATGACGAATGGATCGAAGTCGAGCAGCTTGGGATCGCGGCGGAGTTCTACGGAAGATTGATGCGGTGCGAGGCCTAGGGCCTGGGGAGGGGGCGGCAGGGGTGCCCGGGAAACAATCCGATGGTCCGAACGGCGCGCGCTGATACCGTATGTCGTTTCGAATTTTCGATTCTGAATTTCCCGCGCGCGGCAACGACCTACCCGAGATTGATCAGCTGGTGCTTCAGCTCCGGGTTCGCCTCGGTCGCGTGATTCTGCGCGGCGCGGACGATCTCGACGCAGTTGTCGTACTGGGCGAGATCCTGCAGCAGGGTCATCGCCTTGCTGTCGGGCAGGTCCGTGAACAGTGCGCGGATCTCGCTGTCGTCGCCCGTCACCTTCGCGAGCACGGTCAGGTAGACGACGCGCGTCGTCTGGATCAGGTTGAAGCCGCTATCGCGTCGGCTCATCCGGTCGAGGCATCCGTGGGCGCGTTCGAGCCAGACCTCGACGCCGTCCAGCTCGCCTTGGAAAAGGCGCTCGAGGACGTGCGTCGCCGCGTTGTTCTGGCAGTAGCTCGCGATGCGCAGCGGGCTCGGCAGGCGCTTTTCCTCTTCCTGGCGCCGCACCCAGTTGAGGTAGCGCGTCGTAGCGGCGTCATCATGCAGTTCGATCGCCTCGGCGGCGAGCCGCTGAAGCTCGGTCCAGTAGAGCTCGGTGTCGATCGCATGGCGACCGGCCACGAGCGTGTTGAGCTGCGCGAGGATGCCCGGCAGCGAATCGGGTCCCATGAGGTCCGCGACCACGCGGGCGCCGTCCACGACGAGGCGCATGTCCGACTCGCATCCGCCCTCGTAGTCGCAGAGGGCGACGAGCAGGCGATGCAGATCGTCGGGCAGCGTCTTCGCGCCGATCGGCGTCTCATTGACGACGTCGCGCACGAAATCGAGGCATCGACCCTCCAGTCCATCCAGGTCCATCGACCGGGCGATGCCCTCGCCGTAGTCGCTGTCGATCAGCCGGCTCGCGGCGCAGCGAACCGCATGGAGCACCTCGGTCGCGGTGGCGCGGCGCAGCTCGTGACGCTGATCGTGCTCGGTCTCGGACAGGGCCGCGAAGTTCGCCTGCAGCCGCTCGCGCAGCGCGTCGAGGCTGTTCTTGAGTCGCTGTTGTTGCATCGTCGCCGCCTTCTTCTCGTGACGCGTTCGCAGGTGCTCAATAGCCTTCTTGATCCGTTTCGGGGAGAGCTCGACGTCGAGCGTTCGACGAATCTCGTCGGCGAGCGCCGTGTAGTTGACGGCCGTCTCGTCGGGGCCGGGGCGAAGGCAGCGATCGAGGACGTCGTCGAGGCTCGTCGGGCTGTCGTGCTCGGTGACCGACGACACCCAGCTCAGCACCGCCCGCGCCGAGTCGCGCACGTTGCGCCGCACGTCCTTCACCTCCGCGTCGACGGTGGTGACGAGGCGCCGGCGCGGCGCCGGTTCGGCTTGCCGCTGCGGCCGCTGGTGAAGGCGGGTCTCGAGACCGGCCCAGTCCACGTAGATGGTCTTCGGGACCGGGCGCTCGGCACGCTCACCGTCGTTCGATTGAGTCTGACCCTGGTCAGGCAATCGTGACACGACGCGCTCCTTACTTGCGCGGTGCGCCGGTGGGGGTCGAGCCGCCGGACTTGTGGCAGCCGGATTCGGCCGACGAGGGCGTGCTGAGCAGTAGCGGCAGCGCCACGACGAGGGCCAGGATGAGTAACTTGCGAACGAGTTTGCCGGGTTGGCGGGTCATGAGTGTCTCCCTACTGCCGTCGAGTGGCAGACTGATCGTCTATACAACGTCCGAGACCGCCCGAAATGGCAGCCCGGATCGGTGCGAACCGGGCACATTGTAGCGTAAGTCTATTAGTTATAGAAGTTTAAGGGAAGGAAAAAATTTTCGGGCCATCGCCACCCCCTCCGGTCTGGACCGCCGGCGGGGGGGTGGGGAGGGCGAGATTTGGTGATAACCACAGGGCCCTGATGGGCTTACAGGATCGGCGTGAGGCCGGTCGGGGGTCGGAACGGGCGGAAATCGCCGTCGTTGCGCAGGCAGTCGCACCGGCGGCACGGATCCACGTCGGGGCGAGACCCAACCTCCCCGGATCCTGACAGGAGTGATGCCATGTTGAAGTCACACCTCCTCTCGATCGCGGCCTGCGGCCTGCTCGTCTCCGGCCTGGTCGCGGTGGCGCCGGCACAGGCGGAGCATGGCGGGCACAAGGCCCGCCAACACGTGCGCGCCGGTCACCACGACCACCGTGGTCACGGTCATCGGCGTCACCATCGCCGCTACAAGCATCGCGGCCACGACAAGGGCAGCGTGCGCATTCACATCGGTGGGTACCGGGGCTATCACGGGTACCGCCCCGGACGCTACGTCACCTACACCGAGCGCGTCTGCGTCGCGCAGGGTCACTATCGGAAGACCTGGGTGGCGCCGGTCTACGAAACGCGGTACGACGAGTGCGGTGAGCCCTACCGGTACGAAGTCCGCGCCGGATACTACGAGAAGGTCTGGGTGCCCGCGCGCCACGAACGGCGCGTCGTGAAGAAATGGGTGCCGCACCATCGGCACCACGGCCATCACGGCGACTACAGCGTGGCGGCCCGCTGGAGGTTCTGATCGAACGCATGAACCCGATCTTTGACGGCCATCCGGACGCCTCATAAGATGCCGGGCGTCGGAAGACGTCCGGCTCTTTTGAAGGGCCCTGACAGAATGCCCCTGGCTCGGGCCTTGCGGTTCATTCTGTTAGAGGCTCTTGATCCAGTTCCCGTGGAAGGAGTGTGCGATGCAGCGAATTCAACGACATCGTGTCCGGATGGCCGCCGTCGCCGCATTGACGATCATCGCGACGATCTCGTGGATCGCCACGCGAACCGACGCGGAGCATCACGAAGCGAAGGCGCCGTCGCTCCACGAGATCATGGAGACGATGGACGACCCGTTCCGGTCGCTGCGCCGGCAGTTGAAGGATCCGCAAAAGAACGAGGCGTCGCTCGAGGTCGTGCGCGAGCTTCAGAAGAAGACCCTCGTCGCCGCGGGATTCAATCCGTCGATGATGGAGAGCGTGATCGAGAAGAAGCGCCCGCGATTCCTGCTGGAATACAAGCGCAAGATGGTCGCGCTGCTGAACGGCCTGCTGGACGTGGAAGAGGCGCTGATCTTCTCGGACAACGCGAAGGCGTACGAGGCGTACCGCAAGATCGGCAAGGTGCGCCGCGAGGGACACGAGCAGTTCCAGGAAGAGGAAGAGGAAGAGGAAGACTGAACGTCCTGCTGATCGCTACCCGTAACTCGGATGCGGCGCCATCACCACGAGCAGGGTGACGCGCTCCTTTGATTCATTGACCACGCCGTGATCGATGCCCGACGGTGCCACGGCGGTGTGACCGGGGTCGAGCGAGCGCGTCTCCTCGCCGACCGTCACCGCACACCTGCCCGAGAGAACGTGATAGATCTTGTCGTTGCCTTCGTGCCGGTGCACCTTCTGTGACTGGCCCGGCTCGAGGCAGTAGAGATCGCAGAACATCCGCGGCGATTCGTAGAGGTTCGTCTTCTTCATCTTCTCGGGCGAGAAAGCGGCCAGTTCGCAAGTGTCGTGGAAGTAGGACATGACCATCGATCCTCGATGCTGAATGACCCTTTTGCGGTAAACCGATTCGACGCACCTTACTCGAGGATCTCCTCCAGCTGCTCGAGATCACGCTCGTTCAGCGTCACGTCGACGGCCCTCACGTTCTCCTCGACCTGCTTCGGGCTCGACGCGCCGATGATGCAGCTCGTCACCTCCGGGCGACGCAAGATCCAGGCCAGGGCGACCTGGCTCATCGTCTTCTTCTTGAGCGTCGCGAACCGCGCGATCGCCTTGAGCCGCCTGATCAGCGCCGCATTCAGATAGCGACCGCGCCAGTTGCCCTTCGCCAGGGCAGCGCGCGAACCCGGTGGCGTCCGGCCGCCGTTGTACTTGCCCGTGAGCACGCCCTGGGCCAGGGGACAGTAGACGATCACGCCCACGCCGGTGTCCCCGCAGTGGGGAAGCAGGTCGGGCTCGATCGTCCGGTTGAGCATGTTGTAGTGCGGCTGCACGCAGTCGAAACGGAACCACTGTCGCTCCCGCGCGAGGTGATTGGCGTCGCAAAGCTGCACCGCCGAGAAGTTCGAGCATCCGACGTAGAGGATCTTGCCCTGTCGCGCCAGCAGATCCATCGCGCGGAGCGTCTCGTCGATGGGGGTCTCCGTATCGACGGCGTGGACCTGGTAAAGGTCGATGTAGTCGATCTTCATCCGGCGCAGGCTGGCCTCGACCGCCTCGACGATGTGCTTGCGGCTGACGCCCTCGCCGAGGGGCCCGTCCCACATCCGGCTGCGGCACTTGGTGGCGATGATCAGCTGCTCTCGCGGCAGTCCCTGGACGGCACGGCCGAGCACGCGCTCCGCCTCGCCGCGAGCGTAGACGTCCGCGGTGTCGAACAGGTTGATCCCGAGGTCGAATGCGCGGTGAATGCACGAGATCGCCTGGTCGTCGGGCGTCGTGCCGCCGTAGGTGATCCAGCTTCCGAGCGAGATCTCGGACATCTTCAGTCCCGTTCGTCCCATGCGTCGATACTTCACGTTCGGGCTCCTGCAACGGCGCGGTGTATTCGTGCGTCAAGGTTAGCAGGGAACGCAGGCAGGTGGGACGGCGCGCTGCCCGGCGCGGGGGAATTAAGCTATTAGTCGTTAAGCCAATCGTTACTTGTCATTTCGGACGCGGTCATCATCGCGAGTCCGAAATACAAGATAACGATTGGCTTAATGACTAATAGCTCAATCCAATCTTCAATGGCCTCTCTCACGTCAGGAGTCTTCCCCCATCGAGTCGGATCACCTGGCCCGTGCAATATGACGCATCGCGGACAAGGAACATCACCGTGCGCGCCGCATCCTCCGGCGTGCCCGGTCGACCCAGCGGCACCCGCCGCAGGTATTCGCGTCGTTCCGCCTCGGTGTAGCGCTCCGCCCAGGCGACGACTCCCGGTGCGATCGCGTTCACCGTCACGTGCGGCGCCAGCTCCATCGCGCAGGTCATCGTGATCTCCGCCAGCGCCGCCTTCGAAGCGTTGTAGGCCACGTAGCCGCCGAGCGGCTGGCCCATCACGTGAATGTCGATGAAGTTGACGATCCGCCCGGGCACCTCGTGCGCCGCCAGCAGCGGCCGGAACCGGCGGATCAGCATCAGCGGCGCCCGTGCGTTGATCGCGAGGTTGCGGTCGAATTCCTCGTTCGTGACGTCCGCAACGGCACAGGGGGCGAAGATGCTGGCGCTGTTGACGAGGACGGCCATCGAATCGAAACGTGCCCGGAACGCGCGCTCGACCTGCTCGTCGGCATCCGCCTCCGCGAGATCGACGTGGATCGCCAGCGCGCGGCGACCCTTCGCCTCGATCGCCCGGACCACATTCTCGGCCTCGTCGCCGCTCGTGCGACAGGTCAGCGCCACGTCCATGTCGGCGTCGGCGAGGGCCAGCGCGACGGCGCGGCCGACGCGTCGCGCCCCGCCCGTCACGAGCGCGACCCGGCCGGCCGGCCAGGGTGAGCGATTCTCGATCTTTGAATGCTGATCTTCGATTAGTCAGTCCGCGTCGTTTTCTTCAGAGTCGTCCTCGTGGCGCGGCATCGGCGTGACCAGGCGCTCGCCCGCGACGCGCCACGGGTCGGGCTCGCCGGCCTTCCTGCGGCGGCGCCGGTCCGATTCGATCTTGCCGACCTGGCGCCAGCGCAGGCGGAACAGGACGCGCACGATCATCACGAGGATCGCGCCGGCGAGGCAGGCCAGCAGCAGCAGGACGATCTGCCACAGCACGGCGACGCGCGCGACGTCCAGATCCTGGGTGGCGACGAAGTGCAAGGTCTAGGCTCCGGCCGCTGCCGTTTCCTGCGCGCGGCGATAAGTGCACATGGTCTTGGCGGTCTCCCAGACGCTGACCTGATCCAACTCGACGTCGAGCGCCTCGATATGCGGTTCGAGCCGGTCGAAGATGACCCGCGCGATGTTCTCGACCGAGGGGTTCAGGTCGGCGAACTCGGGGAGATCGAGGTTCAGGTGCTTGTGGTCGAAGTGCTCGATCACGTGCCGATCGACGGTCTCGTCGATCACTTCGATCCCGATCGTGCAGCCGTCGTCGCGGATCGGCGCCCGGACGGTCACCTCGAGGCGATAGTTGTGACCATGGCCGGAGGGATTGCTGCACTTGCCGAAGACCTTGTGGTTCTCGTCGTCGCTCAGGTCAGGCACGTGCAGCCGGTGCGCGGCGGCGAACTCGAACTGCTGGGCGATGAAGACGTGGCTCATGTCATGGCTCTTGATGGTGAGGCTGAGGAAGGGGCTGAGGTCCATGCGCAGCTGCCGGAGCGACTCGTCGATGGTTCGCGCCAGGGTCTCGAACAGGCCGCGCATCAGCGCGCCAGTCGCCGCGCCGCCATCGCCGTCCCGGATCGTTCGGCGAAGGTACGAAACGGCATGGTCGGCGACCGCGCGGTCAAGCTGCTTGATGTCGGCACTGTAGCCCGTCGTCCCGTCGATCGTTCCCGAGCAGCACAGGTGAAGCTGCAGGAAGCGATCCAGTCCGCGCGGCGGCGGCCATGCCGAGAATCCGTTGTGCCGCGGCGGCGGATCGTGGTCCTCGAGACTCAGAAAGAAGCGTACGGTGCGGGTCAGGTCGACCATGGGGTGCTCGTTTTCGCGCCGGGAGATTATAGCGGCGTGGCGATCGGTGACCGGTCATCGACGGCGAGAGCGGAAGGTTGTGCCGACTCCGCGCCCTGCTACGCTCTCGACATGAATGGCGTGGATCGAGCGGTTCGACCAAGGCCGGGGCGGGGGCGCTGGCTCGTCGTCGCGATCACGGCAGTCGGAATCGGAGCCGGGCTGGTCAGCCTCACGTGGTGGCGATACATCGAGCGGCAATGGCACGGGGCCGCGCATGCGGATGGTCGGCCGGATGCGCCCGACGAGCAGCGTTTCGGGACGCTTGCCGAGAAGGTGAACGACGCTCTCGCTCACGATCGCGGCAAGGCGGTGCTCGAGGAGGTCGAGCAGCTCATCGCGCGGTACCCCGGGTATGCGCCGGCCCATCGGATGCTCGGCCAGGTGCAGCTTGGCCTGAAGAGCCTGGATCGAGCTTACGCCAGCTTCGCCCGGAGCCTGGAGCTGGATGCGGCGCAGCCGGAAGTGCACCGGTTATCGGGAACGATCTGCATGGAGCTGAAGCGCCCCGAGGGGGCGCTGCGCCACTACGTCGAAGCCGTCGATCTCGCGCCGACGGATGTCTCGCTCCGCCTGCATCTATATCAGTGCCGGTTGGCGCTGGGCGACGTCGACACCGCGCGGGTCGGACTGGAACGCCTCGTCGCCCACGATTCGTCGTCCCATAAGGCGCTGGCGATGCTCGCGACGATCGCGTTCGACGAAGGCGAGTCGGCACGGAGCCTTGAGCTGATCAGTCGATCGATCGAGGTCGTGCCGATTATCGATCGCGAGGACGAGGTCGCGTACATCGTGCAGAAGGCACGCATCCTGCGGAGCATCGATCGCGCCGACGAGGGGCTCACCCTTCTGGATCACCTCGGCGCCTCCGAGCGGCTCCAGCCGGCGGTCATGGCGGAGATCGCGCTGGGGCTCGCGGCGCGGGATCGTCCCGACCGCGCGGCGCTGATCTACGAAGAGGCGCTGATCGACGCGCCGACGGACTGGCGACTCGCGGCGGAAGCGGCGCGCTGGTGGGCGAAGGCGGGCGAGATCGACAAGTCGAAGGTCAATGTCGATCGCGTTCGGTCGCTGAATCCGAACGCCGGGATCCTCTCGGAGCTCGAGACGCTGCTTCGGTAAGGTGATGGGGTCGGGGTACCGGCGCCGCGCTGAGCGCGCGCGCCGGACGTCAGACCGGTGGGCTTACGCCCACGGTACGCCGGCGAACCGCGCGGCGTAAGCCCGCGGGCCGAATGCCATGACGACCGCATTCGGCACGACCCTCATCTTCCGCCCCGGGTCCTAGACCGTTGCCTCGAATGCGCCCACGTGATGCCTCAGCGCACGCGTCTTTCCTCGTTCGTCCAGATCCACCGCGATGACGTCGAATCGAATCGGCCGATTCGTCAGCCGACCGCGCCGCGCCGCCGCGCCCGCCAGGGCGGTCAGCTTGCGACGCTTGTGCCGATTGACGCGGTGCTCCGGCGGCGGCGATGTATCCGGTCTGGCCTTCGAGGCCTTCACCTCGACCACGACGATCGTGCGTCCGTCCGGATCCTCCGCCAGCAGGTCGATCTCGCCGTGGCGCTGCTGCAGGTTGCGGGCGAGAATCCGGTAACCGTGACGTGACAGGTGCCGCCGGGCGAGTCGCTCGCCGATCGAGCCGGTTGACGCACCGCGGCGCCACGCCGCAAACAGGCTCCGCAGCAACCGGATCACTGGGGCCGGGCGAAGCGCGTCATGGCCACCTGGACCAGCGTCGAGGCCATCTCGCTCAGGTCGTCGTAGCTTCCCGTCTCGCGAAGGTCGGCGTGGTAAGCCATCGTCAGGTCCTGGATCTGCTGAAACCGGAGCTTGTCGTGGATCTCGAGCTGCGCCTCCTTGAGCGATTTGCCGCCGCCCTGCGAGACCGATTCGACGAACACCCACATCGACGTGCGGGTGCCGACCTGGATCGGCGGCGAGTGCTCCCCCGGTCCGAGATCGACGATCGCCTCGTTGAGCGCTTCGATCGCGAAGGGCTTGTCGCCCGTGATCGGCTTGTCGTGAAACAGGCCGCCGCGCTCCGGCCGGCTGATGTTGATTTTCAGGCTCGCGACCTCCTCGAAGGGTTGCCCCTCTTCCAGCAGCCGGGCGATCTTCTTCTCGTGCTCCTTGCGATTGACGCGAATCAGTCGAATCATGCGTCCCGCGGGCGACCGGAACTCGTCGAGGTGCTCGTTGTAGTACCGCTCGATGTCCCTGCGGCTGACGCTGACCTTCGGGCTCAGCTTCTGCGTGAGGTAGTTCTTGATCAGCAGCGCCTGGCGATCCTCTTCGATCTTGTCGTCGAGGTCCATGCCCGTCTTTTCGAGCAGTCGGTCGGTGGCCCGCGCCGGGGAGCCCAGCCCCCACTCGCGGATGCGCTGCTCGCGAAGCTCCTTGAGCACGTTGCGCAGCATGGCCTGTTGCGGCGGCGTGAGCTCGCGCTCGGCCTCGCCCAGGAGCAGATGCTCGGTGACGATCTTGTTCAGCTCGCCGTAGATCAGCTCGCGCGCCCGTGCCCGGAAAACCAGCCTGGGTAGATCCTGGCCAAGCTGCTCGAGCTGATCCTCGATGCTTTCGTAGACGGAGCTGACGTAGATCGGCTTGCCGTTCACCTGGCCGACCATGGCGTCGACGACCATGGATTCGGGATCGTCGTCGTCCCGGGCCGCGTCAGCCGGGGCCTCGGTGCGCACCTGCGCCCGGGGCCTGGGAGGGGGGGCGTCGCTCGGCATTTTCGCCGCAGGCTGGCGCTGCGTCATGGAGCAGGCGCCCAGCAGAGGCAGGAGTGCGATCAGCAGCGCGGGCCGGATTCGAATCATGTGATCGGTCCTGTTCGAAGGTGCAGCGTGGCTCGGCGCGCACCAGTTTAGCGCAGGGTCCGCGAGGCGGCAACGGATTCAGGTTCCGGGGCGACGCAGCCGGCACGAGGTCGCCGCGCGTCAGACGCGGAGTTGCCGGAGAAATCAGGCGGCCGAGGCCTGGGGGTGGCATGGGCTCGCGATGCTTTACATGAGCGTACATGAGCGCCGCATGCGCGCCGCGGACCCCGGAATCCGGACTTCGTACCCCGATCCCCGTTCGTCTGGGACGCCTGTATGGATTGCGGTGTCCACCGGACCGGCCGACCCACTTACTGATGACACAACGGTTTGCCTGTTCGTCCGATGAATCGTCTGTTTCCAATCCTGACGCGGCGGGCCGAGTAAAGTCCGCGCGGGCAAGGGTCGATAGGAAGTTCGACGCACGCGTCAGTATGCAGGACGCAGACGCAGGACGCTGGAACCAAGGAAATGTGTGAAGGGCCGTGTGGCCTCTTGCAATCTGAAATGTGCACCGCGAAGCAGAGGCGAATGTCAATGTCAGCACGCAGAAAGTCCCTGGGATTCACGCTCGTCGAGATCCTGATTGTCGTGGTCATCCTCGGCATTCTGGCGGCGATCGTCATCCCGCAGTTCACGCAGGCCAGCATTCAGGCCCAGCAGTCGAGCCTGGAAACCCAAATCCGTACGGTCCGGAGCCAGCTTGAGCTGTATCAGATGCAGCACAACGGCAACTACCCGACGGATGCCCAGATGGTCACGACCGACTTCGGCAACCTGCTGATTACGACGGACGCCGCTGGTGCGGCCGGCTCCGCTTTCGGCCCGTACCTGCAGAACGAGCCGATCAATCCGTTCGAGGTCGCGAGTGCCGTCTTGGCCGACGGCAGCGCGGCCGCGGGCTCGGGCTGGACGTACAACGACTCCACAGGCAGGTTCCTGGCCATCATGTCGGCCGCCGACGAGGCCAAGACCACCATCGACAGCAACGACGTGGAGAACTATTGATCCGCAGCTTCAGCGTCGACTCTTAACAATAGCCGAATCATGCAAGCACCCCGGCCTCATCGGCCGGGGTGCTTTTTCGTTTTCGGACGCGCGGCCGCCCGATCAGGCGAAAGTCACCTCCGCTGCGGACCGATACTTAAGGCGAGTGGGACGACCAGTGAAAGTGGGCGCTCTGCCCGTCTCGATGGTACCGCTCACTGGCCGCGGACGGTTCGGAATCCTCACCGGGAACGAAGTGCCCGGTCGGGGCGAAAGGAGATGCCGCAATGAAACGACTGCGTTACCTGAACATCGTTCTGACCTGGATCGCCGTGCTGCTCACGCTGCAGTTGTGGACGACCTGGATGGGCACGGACGTGGCCACCCCCGCGCACGCGGCGGGTCGGACGCCCGGCGGCATCATCAACGCCGGTCAGCAGCGCAAGCAGATCAAGGACGAGCTCAAGCGCCTGAATCAGCGCGCCGACGAACTGGTCAGGCTGTTCAAGTCCGGAAAGGCGCGGGTCAAGGTGACCGGCAAGTCTGTCGACAGCAAGAACTGACATTCCGGGGGAAAGGATTGGTGAACCGTCTTGACTTCCAGCTTGACAACACGGTCCGCGTTCACGCTGGTCGAGGTTCTGGTGGTGGTGATCATTCTCGCCATCGCCGGAGTCATCGTCGTGCCGTACATGCTGCGGGGCGGACAGATGGAACTGCAGGCGGCGAGCCGTATGGTCATCGCGGACATCATGTACGCGCAGAACGAAGCGGTCGCCCGCCAGGCCGTGCGCCGTGTCGTGTTCGATCCCGATGAGAACACCTACCGGATCACCGACGCCGAAGGCGCCACGATCGGCGTGACCTGGAAGGGCGGAAGCGGTTCTGAGAACTACGTGGTCGACTTCGACGATGATTCGCGCTTTCAGGGCGTCCGCCTCGACAACGCGGCCTTCGGAACCACGACCACGCTCGCGTTCGACGATCTTGGGTCGCCGGTCAACGGCGGCACGTTGGAACTGGCGACGACGTCCTTTCGCTACCGCGTGACGGTCGCCGACTTCACCGGACAGGTCACCGTCGAACCGGTGCCAGGAGGCTAGGTTGAATCTGCAACTCAAGAAGAGCGGACACGGACCGATCGGGCTCGATCTCGGCGCCCACGGCATCAGGCTGGTCCAGCTTCAGCGGCGCGACGCACACTGGCAGGTCACGGCTTCCGCCGCGGGAATCGTTCCGGACGACACCCCGGAGGATGGCGCCGCGCGCAGCGAGGCGCTCGACCCGGTCATCCGCGAGCTTATTGGATCCGCCCCCTTCGTCGGCAGGAAGGTCGTCAGCTGCCTGCCGGCGACGCTCACGCTCTACAAGAACCTGCGCTTGCCCAGGATGCCTCCCGACGAGTTGCGCAGCGCCGTCGAATGGGAGGCCTCGGACCGCATGGATCTCGATGCGCAGACCTACCGCATCCAGTACTTCGACGCCGGCGAGGTGCGACAGGGCGAGGAGATGCGCGAGGAGATCATCCTCGTCGCGGCGGCGGTCCACGAGATCGACGAGCACGTCGAGTTGCTCAAGCGGCTGAAGCTCGAGCCGCAGGCCATCGACGCCGTGCCCGGCGCGCTGGCGCGGCTGATCGAGCGCCAGGACGGCGGTGGCGACGACGCGCCCATCCGCGTGGTCCTCGACATCGGCTACTCGTCGAGCAAGGTCATGATCTGCCGTGGCGGACGCGTCCTGTTCTTCAAGCTGATCGACATCGGCGGGCGCAAGCTCGACGAGACGGTGGCCGGTCGTCTGAGCGTGTCCGCCGAGGAGGCGTCGAACGTCCGGCGCAAGAGCAACGGCGACGACGGCGGCCTCAACCAGCAGATCAACGAGCAGGCCTCGGCCGAGGCGTACGGGCCGCTGGTCAGCGAGCTCGCCCGAGAGGTCGGGCTCTGCCTTCGTTACTACAGCGTGACGTTTCGCGGGGAGCGCCCGCACGATCTGATCGTGGTGGGCGGCGAGTCTTCGCTGCCGCAGCTCCAGGAGATGCTCGTCGCCGGAACCGGCACGCAGGTCAGCGGCCTGAAACCCGGTTTCGTGGAGGGTATCGACGGGCTGGACGGCACGGTCGGTTCCTGGGCGGTGGCCCTGGGCCTGGCCATGCGGCAGCCCTCCACGCGTGCGGCCAGGAAGGAGGCGGCATGAGCCAGATCGATTTCTTACCGGATTATTTCCACCGCGAGCTCGCCCAGCGGCGCAGCACGGTCCGCGGGTCGATCCTGCTGGTGGTGGCGGCGCTGTGCATGGGCGGCTGGTACATGCAGTTCCGCCATCGCGACGCCGACCTGAAGCGCTACCAGAAGGTGCTCGAGCAGGACCAGGTCGTCGCGGCGATGCGCCAGCAGCAGTTCGACCTGCTCGTCGCGCAGCGCGGCGAGGCCGAGGAAAAAGTCCGGGTGCTGCGCGAGCTGAAGCAGCCCATCGAGCTGCACCGGATTCTCGCGACACTCAGCGCGATCGCCCCCAAGCCGATCGCACTCAGCGGGCTCTCGCTTCGGCAGCACCGGCCCCGAGTGCGGATGCCGGGCGACGAGACGTCCAACCGGACGCCGCCGAAGCCGGGGAGCATCGATCTCGAGATCGGCATCGAGGGCTTCGCGCCGTCGGGCGCCGCGATCGCCGAACTGATCGGCGCGCTCGAGAAGCACCCGCTGTTCAGTCACATCAAGATGACCGACAACCGGCCGACGCGCAAGGCCAACCTCGTGGCGCGGCAATTCCGGATCAAGATGCGGATTCCCATGGATCGAGCGTACCGGATCGAGCGGCCGCAGGCCGCGGACGGGGCGACGCCGGAAGCTGGAACGGAGGTGGCGCATGCGGGTTAGCGGAAGTGAGATTCGACTGATCGTCATCCTGGTGGTGATCGTCGGGGCGTTCGTGCTCGTGGGCTGGTTTCCGCTGCATCGTCGGACGACGAATCTCCGGCAGCAGGTCGGCGCGCTGGAGCCCAAGGTCGATGGCGCGTTCGCCGCCACCGAGACGATCGGGACGCTCGGGCGGCACGTGCAGCGTCTCGACGACGAGATCGGTGCATCCGACAAGAAGCTGCCGGTCGACGCGGAGCTCGCGGCGTTCCTGAGCGAACTGAGCAATCACTCCAAGTCGCTGCAGGTGTCGGATCTGAAGATGAACCAGGGCGACGTCATCAATGGCGTCGACTACAAGGTCATTCCCGTCACGCTGGGGTTCCGGGGATCGTTCCAGTCGGTCTTTCAGTTCATCACCCGGATCGAATCCATGCGGCGCCCGGTTCGGATCAACCAGCTGGAGATCGGCCTGCAGGGTTCGGACGAGGGGACCGAGGTCCTCAACGTCTCGGTTGACCTGGACACGTTCTCGGCCGCGTCGGAGGCCCAGTCATGAGTAACCCTGAGTCGAAGTTCGACAAGAAGAAGGTCGGCATCATGATCGCGCTGCTGCTGGTCGGCCTGCTGCTGTGGGGAAGGCTGCTGATCAAGAAGCTGCCCCGTACGGCGGTGGCGGAACCGGCGGCCGCCGTCGCGGCGCCGACGTCGATGGAGCCGATCGCGGCGGACCGCGTCGCGGTCGTCATCGCGCTGCCCGATAACGCGGCGCGCGATCTGTTCGCCATCGATCCGGCATATTACGAACAGGTGGAAGGGACCTCCCCGACCCCCGAAGTAGATTCAAGGCCCGAACCAGCCGATGTAGACGTGAGGACGGAGCTGATGGACGCGATCGACCAGCTCACCCTCCACAGCACCATGGGCGGCAATCGTCCGCGGGCGCTGATCAACGGCCGGATCGTGAAGCCGGGCGAGGAAGTGCTCGGGTTCGTGCTCAAGGAAGTGAAGACGCGCAAGGTGATTCTTCAATACAAGGGCCTGACCGTGCAACTGGGAATGTGAGACCGGAGAGACCACCGGGAATACAAAGAGGAGAGCAGATGTGATGAACAAGCACATGAAGTGGACAGTGGTTTTCCTGCTGACCCTCGGATGGGTCGGGGCCGCTCCGGCGGTCGCGGAGGAGGACGACACGATCCTCGGCGGGGACGGCGCCTCGGAAGAGGTGTCCGTCGACATGTTCGATCAGCAGCAGCCGGACCCGGTCGTCGTCAAGTCGTCGAGCGGTGATTCGGAGGACGTCGAGGACCAGAACATCAGCGTCGACGACGGATCGATCAGCCTGCACATCCAGGACCAGGCGATCGTCAAGATCCTGCAGATGCTGGCGATCCAGTCCAATCGCAACATCCTGATCAGCCCCAGCGTATCCGGCAACGTGTCGGCGGCGCTGTACGACGTCGACTTCTTCGAGGCGCTCGACGCGATCCTGCACACCAACGGCTTCGGCTACCAGCTCGAGGGCAACTTCGTCAAGGTGTACACGAAGGAGGAGCTCAAGGAGATCGAGGATCGCAACCGCCGGATGGAGACGGTGGTCCTCAGGCTCAAGCACCTCACGGCGCCCGACGCGGCCAAGTTCCTCGAGCCGCTGATGTCCGACGGCGGTGCGATCACGATCAGTGGCGATACCGCGAAGGGCTTCGACGTCACCATCGGCGACGGCGGCAGCAAGAGCTGGGCGCTGGTCGACACGCTGGTCATCCACGACTACGCCGAGGTGATTGACGACATGCGCAAGCTCATCAACGAGCTTGACGTGCGGCCGAAGCAGATTCTCATCGAGGCGACGATCCTCGAGGCCCGGCTGAACGAGGCCAACGCGCTCGGCGTCGACCTGAACATCCTGGTCGACTACGACCTCGAGATCTTCGATAGCCCGCTCACGGTGGTCGACCAGATCCTCACCGGCGACGTCGTCTCCGGTGACACCGGCGGCACCGGCGGGCCTTCCGAAGGCTTCAAGGCGATCAACGGCACGGGCGGCGCGGGCCAGACCACGGTCGGCGACACGCTGACCGGCCGATCCGGCGTGAAGTTAGGCTACGTCGGCGACCACGTGGACGTGTTCGTCCGGGCGCTCGACGAGGTCACTGACACGATGGTCCTCGCGACGCCGAAGATCATGACGCTCAACCGGCAGGCGGCGAAGCTCATCGCCGGCCAGAAGCTGGGATACATCAGCACCACCGCGACCGAGACCTCGACGACCCAGTCGATCGAGTTCCTCGAGGTCGGCACGTCGCTGCTCGTGCGGCCGTTCATCACGGACGAGGACTTCATCCGTCTCGAGCTGCGTCCCAAGATTTCGGACGGCGGCGTCACGCCGATCGAGGGCTTCGTCGTGCCGGACGAGACGACCAACGAGCTGATCGCGAACGTTATGGTGCCCAACGGCAAGACGATCGTGCTGGGCGGCCTGTTCAAGGAGGACACCAAGGTCACGCGCAAGCAGGTGCCCGTCATCGGCGACATTCCGATCGCCGGCTGGGCCGGCCGCGGCCAGGACGACGTGGTCGAGCGCACCGAGGTCATCTTCATGATCCGTCCGACGATCATGCGTGACCAGAGCCTGACGAAGCTCGGCGCGCAGACGACCGACGACATCGAGTTCGTGCGGATGGGGGCCCGCAACGGCCTGCTGCCCTGGTCGCGGACCGCGATGACGACCGCGCACGTCCGGGACGCTCATCGCTTCCTGGCCGACGGCCGCAAGGATATGGCGATGCACTCGATCAACAAGGCCCTCACGATGGCGCCTCAGATGACCGAGGCGGCCCGGCTGAAAGAGGAGCTCACGGGCGAGCGCCTGTACGCGCCTTATAAAGGCCTGCTCCAGAAGTCGATCGATCTGCACATCTTCGATCAGCTTGGGCAGTGATTCGCACGGGCGCCCGAACTCCAAGATTCCCCGTCATCGACCCGATATATGACGGGTGTGCGTAGCGGATCAGGGACGGTCAACGATCGATCAGGCAGGAGCGCCAGACGATGAACCACGGAAAGCTGATTCTGTCGACCCTCGCGGGTCTTGTCCTGCTCGCGCCGCTCGCCGGCTGCGTCACCACGCACGAGCAGAACGTCAACGCCGCCGAGGACCGGTACCAGAAGATCCGAGCGAAGCTGATGCTGCCGCTCGCGCGCCAGCAGCTCGAATCCGGCGATCTCGAACAGGCCGAACGCACCGTCAACGAGGCGATGCTCGTCGATCCCGACAGCGCGGTCTTCTACGTGCTGTCCGGCCGCATCGCGATGGAGCGGCGGCGACTCGAGCGGGGCATTCACCGGTTTAACCGCGCGATCGAGCTCAACGATGAGCACGCCGAAGCGCACTACTACCGGGGCGTGATCCTGCAGCGCTGGAGCAAGCGCGACGAAGCTCTGAAGAGCTACGAGCGCGCCTACGAGCTCGAGCCGGATCGCCCCGACTACATGATGGCGGTCGCCGAGATCATGATCGATCTCGAACGGCAGGATGACGCCCTGCAATTGCTCGAGTCCAAGCTCGACTACTTCGCGCACAACGCGGGGCTGAGGATGGCGCTGGGCCAGGCCTATGCCGTGCGCGGCGACTACCCCAAGGCGGTGATGTTTCTCCAGGAAGCGCAGCTGCTCGACCCCGACGACATCCAGATCCTCGAGGAGCTCGCCACGGCGCAGCTCGTGTCGGGCAACTCGGACGAAGCCATCCGTCACCTTCGACGGCTGACCGACCTGCCGTCGCACCTGAACCGCCGCGACCTCAAGCGGGCGCTCGCGACCGCGTACCAGCAGACCGGGCGTCTCGGCGAGGCGCGTGCGGTGCTCGAGCGGCTGACCCGCCAGGACGTCACCGACGGCGTCTCGTGGATCATGCAGGCGGAGGTCGCGTGGGCCATGGACGACGCGGCCGGCGCGATCGCGGCGGCTCGGCGCGCCATCGTTCTGGTGCCGGGGCGGCCCGAGGGCTACCTCGTATCAGGCATGGTGTGGCAGAAGCGAGGCCGGTACGCCGAAGCACTTCGGATGTACGAGAAGGCCGAGCGGGTCGCGCCGGACAACGGCATGCCGTCACTGCTGCGCGGCGTCGCGCTGCAGGCGGCGGGTAAGACCGAGGCGGCCAGTGAAGCGTATCGCGAGGCTCTGCGGCGCCAGCCGACGAATCGGCGGGCGCAGGAGCTGCTCGCTCAGGTGACCGAGGCGTCGCACTAGCCTGCGCTCGAAGGAAAGCGGACGGGATCGTTCGAGGCGATCCGGGAGCCGGAGCGCCGGCGATCCAGGAGACCGGGGAACCAGGCGGAGAGGTGAGAGTGAGCCGGGCAGAACCGAAACGAGGAGGCAGCCGTCGCCACGGCGCCGCCGCCGCGCCGATCGAGGGGGTTCGGCCCGGCGCGTCCGCGCTGCGCGCGGATTCGGTTCGCGTCCGCACATTCCTCGCCGTCCGTCCCGCGGTCCAGGTCATGTCTCGACGGAAGGGGAGCCTCTGAGTTGAAGCTGACCCACGAAGATCACGGGCAGATGACGGTGATGCTGATTCGCGGCGAACTGACCGCGGATCAGTCGGAGCAGTTTCACAAGGACGTCCTCGAGCGCATCGCCGAGCAGGTCCGCGACTTCGTGCTGGACATCGGCGAGATGGATTACATCGACTCGAAAGGGCTCGAGGCGTTCGTCTGGCCCCAGGATCACGTGGCCGATCAGCTGGGGCAGGTCCACCTGGCCCGCATGACCGACAACGTCAGGAAGATCTTCGAGATTACGCGCCTGCTGTCCCGGTTCGATTGTCACGACGATGTGGAGTCCGCCGTCGAAATCCTGTGCTACAACCAATGAAGCAGTCCGAAGGCAATTCGACCACCGCATTGGCCGTCGCGAGCGGAACCGTCCGCATCGGCGACCTGCTTCTGCAGCGCGGCGTCGTCTCGCAGGCGCAGATCGACCAGGCGCTCGAGTACCAGCGGTCGACCGATTCGCACAAGCTGCTCGGCGAGATTCTCGTCGAGCTGGAGTTCACGACTGAAGAGCAGGTGATGGAGGTGCTCGCCTCCACGTACGACATCCCCTTCGCGCGCATCGCGCCCAGCCTGACGGACCACCGCGTGCTCGAGCTGCTGCCGCGCGACTTCATCGAGAAGCAGCTGGTGCTGCCCCTGTTCCTCGTGAACGACCGGCTCACGATCGCGGTGCACGAGCCGACGAACGTGTTCCTCGTCGAGGAGGTCGAGCGGATCACCGGGCGCGCCGTCCAGATCGTCGCGGCCACGGCCAGGGACATCCGCGAGACGCTCAAGAACAATCTTCCGAGCAAGGAAGTGTTCGTCATCGACGATCTCGTCGACGACTTCGACAGCGACCTGACGGTCGTCGAGGAGAGCGCGCCGGACGTCTCGGAGCTGGAGTCGACCGCTGGCGACTCGCCGGTGATCAAGCTGGTCAACCACCTGATCTTCGGCGCGGTGCAGGAAGGCGCCAGCGACATCCACATCGAGCCGGACGAGAACGAGCTGCGGGTGCGCTACCGCGTCGACGGCAGCCTGTTCGAGAAGATCAAGCCGCCGTTCCAGATGACGCCCGCGATCACCAGCCGCATCAAGATCATGGCCGGCATGGACATCTCCGAGCGCCGCGCCCCGCAGGACGGCGGCATCACGGTGATGGTGCACAAGCGGCCGATCGACCTGCGCGTGTCGACGATTCCCGGCAAGTTCGGCGAAAAAGTCTGCATGCGCATCATCGACAATCACAATGCGCTGACCAGCCTGGACAAGCTGGGCTTCTCTTTCTCGATGCTCGAGCAGTTCCGGCAGATCATCAACCGGCCCAACGGCGTGGTGCTCGTCACCGGGCCCACCGGATCGGGCAAGTCGACCACGCTCTACGGCGTGCTCAACGAGATCAACAGCGAGCACGTCAACATCAGCACGGTCGAGGATCCGGTGGAGTTCAACCTTCGGGGCGTCAACCAGTTCCAGACCAACGACAAGGCCAACTTCACGTTTGCCAGCGCCCTGCGGTCGCTGCTGCGTCAGGACCCTGACATCATCATGGTCGGCGAGATCCGCGACCAGGAGACCGCGCGCATCGCGACGCAGGCCGCGCTCACCGGCCACCTGGTGCTCTCGACGCTGCACACCAACGACGCGCCGAGTGCCGTCACCCGACTGTTCAACGTGGGCGTCGAGCCGTACCTCGTGGCGGCGTCGATCCAGGGCGTGCTCGCCCAGCGCCTGCTCCGCAAGATCTGCAACGAGTGCAAGGAGCCCGTCGAGATCGACAGCAGCACGGACAAGATGCTGCAGATCGTCAACCGGACGGTCGGCGCGGGGGTCGAGACCATCTACAAGGGCGGGGGCTGCTCGCGCTGCCGCAACACGGGCTATGCGGGCCGCGTGGGCATCTACGAGCTCTACGTCCCCGACGACGAGCAGCTGGACGCGATCAGCCGCGGCGTGACCCTTCAGGAGCTTCGCCGCCTGGCGCTTGCCAGCAACGGGTACACGGCCTTGTACCAGGACGGGATCGAGAAGCTCAAGGCAGGCATCACGACGATCGAGCAGCTGTTCAAGGCCGTGTCGTTCGACTGACCGGGACGGAGCGCACGATGGCGAGCGCGGGGGCCCCGCGCGGGAAGAGCAAGGTTAAGGATCCAGGCACATGGCACGCTTTCAGTACCAGGTTCGTGACGCTCACGGTCAGTCGATCAAGGGAGAGGTCGCGGCCGCCTCGCTCGAGGAGGCGGGACAGGTGCTGCGGGCCGAGGGCAAGTTCATCATCACGCTTGCGCCCGCGGAGGAGAAGCAGGCCAAGGCCAAGGCGTCGTGGGGCGGCGCGTCGACCAAGAAGGTCAAGCGCGCCGACGTCATCTTCTTCGTTCAGCAGCTCACCGTGATGCTCGAGACCGGCGTGTCGATGAGCGATGCGCTCGAATGCCTCGTCGAAGGCTGTGACAATCCCGCGTTCAAGAAGGTGCTCGAGGACATCACCCACCAGGTGCAGTCCGGATCGGAGCTGTCGGTGGCCCTCGAAAGCCACCCGAAGGTCTTCCCCGAGCTCATGACCGCCCTGATCCGCGCCAGCGAGGTCAGCGGCACGATGAGCGTCATGCTCGAGCGCATCGGGGAGTACCTGACCAAGGAGCACAAGACCGCCAAGCAGGTCAAGGGCGCCCTGATGTACCCGCTGTTCATGATGGTGCTGGCCGTCGGCGTCACCGTGTTCCTGCTCGCTTTCGTCCTGCCCCGGTTCGCCAAGATCTTCCAGCAGCGCGGCGCCACCCTGCCCGCGCCGACGCGCGTGCTGCTCGGCACGAGCGACGCGCTGGTGACCTACTGGTACCTCTGGATCGCGGGGGCGCTCGCCATCGGTATCGGCGGGTTCATCTTCGGCCGGACCGATACCGGCCGGCGCTGCTTCGACTGGCTCAAGCTCAACGCCCCGGTGATCAAGGTCCTCTTCTCCAAGCTCTACCTGACGCGCGCCTGCCGCACGATGGGCACGATGATCACCGCGGGCGTCTCGATCCTCGAGATGATCGAGATCGTCAAGCCCGTCACGAACAACTGCTACTACCGCGACCTGTGGAACGACGTCGAGGACCAGATCACCCAGGGCGCCCAGCTCTCGCAGCCGCTGTTCGAATCGGACCTCATTCCGCGCCCGGTATCGCAGATGATCCTGAGCGGCGAGAAAGCCGGTCGCCTCGGCCAGGTCATGGATCGCGTGGCCGAGTTCACCGAGGCCGAGTTCGACACCGCGGTGAAGACCACGACCCAGTTCATCGAGCCGGTGACGATCGTGTTCATGGGCGCCGTCATCGGCTTCATCGCCATCTCGCTGCTG
The DNA here is from genome assembly GCA_002686995.1 of Phycisphaeraceae bacterium. Lineage (GTDB taxonomy): Bacteria > Planctomycetota > Phycisphaerae > Phycisphaerales > Phycisphaeraceae > NYZC01. The sequence continues at coordinate 36,795 of NYZC01000023.1, forward strand.
ATGCCGATCTTCAATATGGGGAAGGTCATGTCCGGCGGCTAGGTATGCGCGGTTCGGTCGCTCGCTGCGCTCGCGACGGAACCTTTAAGCTATTACCTGATACTTAATAGCTTAATGGTTCCCCTCAGACGTCGAGCTCTTCCGCCTCCTCGGCTCGCTCCATGATGAACTGAAACCGAGCAGAGACGTCCTTGCCCATCAGGTCGGAGACGACGCGGTCGGTGGCGAGGGCGTCGTCGATGTCGACGCGCAGGAGGCGGCGCGTCTTCGGGTCGAGGGTCGTTTCCCAGAGGACCTTCGGCATCATCTCGCCGAGCCCCTTGAAGCGCGTGACGTCGACTTTCGCGCTCCTGGCCGCCTTGATCAGCTTGTCGCGCCCGGCATCGTCGCTCGCCCAGTGCGTCGCCTTGCCGACGTCGACGCGGTAGAGCGGCGGGCAGGCGAGGTAGACGTGGCCCGCGTCGATCAGCGGGCGCATGTGGCGGTAGATGAAGGTGAGCAGGAGCGTGGCGATGTGGTGGCCGTCGGAGTCGGCGTCCATGAGCAGGATGACGCGCTGGTAGCGCAGCTTCGAAAGATCGAATTGCTTGCCGAGACCGCATCCGAGCGCCTTGACGACGTCGCTCAGCTCCTTGTTCTCGAGCACTTTCGCCAGCGACGCCTGCTCGGTATTGAGCACCTTGCCGCGCAGGGGCAGGATCGCCTGGGTCCGCCGGTCACGGCCCTGCTTGGCGCTGCCGCCGGCCGAGTCCCCCTCGACGATGAACAGCTCGCTGTCCGGCGCGGACGGGTTCGTGCAGTCGCTGAGCTTGCCGGGCAGGTTGAGGCGGCTCGCGGCCGAGGTCTTGCGCGTGATCTGGGCGGAGGCGGCGCGGGATGCCTGGCGGGCACGGGCCGCGAGGATGATTCGGGCGATGATCGCCTCGGCGGCCGTGCGGTTGTGGTTGAGCCAGTGCTCGAGCGGCGCCCGCACCGCGGCGTCCATGGTGGACTGGATGTCGGCGTTGTTGAGGCGGTCCTTGGTCTGCCCCTGGAACTGGGGATCGGCGATGAACACGCTCAGCACCGCGACGAGGCCTTCGCGCACGTCCTCGGCCGCGAGGGGCACGCCCTTCGGTGTCAGCTTGTGCGTTTCGATGTAGTTGCGCACCGCCTTGGTCAGGCCCGCGCGCAATCCCGTCTCGTGGGTGCCGCCGGAGCGGGTCGAAATGCCGTTGACGTAGCTGCGCAGGTGCTCGTCGGTCGCCTCCGTCCACTGCATCGCGATCTCGACGCGCGTGTCGCCGGAATCGTTCTGCGGGATGCGGCTGTGCACGAAGGGATCGGGATGCACGACGCCTCCGCCGCGCTGCTGCACGATGGCCTCGAGGTAGTCGGGCACGCCGTTCTCGTGCTGGAAGAGCTCTTTCCTGCGGTTCACCTGGTCGTCGAACGTGACCCTGACGCCCTTGTGCAGGTAGCTGACCACCTCGAGGTGCTCGCGGATCACGTCGACGTCGAACTCGATCTTCGGAAAGATCTTCGGATCCGGGTGGAAGAAGATCGTCGTGCCGGTGCCGCGGGCCGGGCCGATCTTCCGGAGCTTCGAGGTCGGCTTGCCGAACTGGTACTGCTGCTGGTATTTCTGCCCGCCCACCTTGACCGTGGCGACGAGCTTCTTGGACAGGGCGTTGACGACACTGGCCCCGACGCCGTGCAGTCCGCCGGCCGTGGCGTAGTTCTTGCCCTCGAACTTTCCGCCCGCGTGCAGGGTCGTCAGGATGATCTCGAGCGCCGGTCGCTTGAACTTGGGATGCCGGTCGACGGGAATGCCGCGGCCGTTGTCGGTGACGGTGACCGAGGTGCCGTCCGTGTGCAGCGTCAGCGCGATCTCCGTCGCGTGACCGTTCATTGCCTCGTCGACGGCGTTGTCGACGATCTCGCGCACGAGATGGTGCAGGCCGTGACTGCCGACGCCGCCGATGTACATGCCGGGGCGCTTGCGCACCGGCTCGAGGCCTTCGAGGACCGTGATGTCCTTCGCACTGTAAGTCGTCGTGGTCATCGGTTCGGTTCAGTTCGCTTCAGTGACCATGGATGAGCAATGGTCGATTCACTCGTCGTCCAGCGTGACCGCCTCCACGGGCTCGGGCACGATCCGGGAGATCGAGCCGCGCTGCATGATGGTGCGCCCCTTGCCGCCGCGGCTGGTCACCTCGTACTTGGCGGTGCTCACCGTGCGCTTGCTGTCCTGGCTCGTCACGACCTCCAGCAGGTCGCGATCGCCCGTCGAGGCCTTGAAGCCGAGAATCCGGTCGTCCTTGTCGAGCCGGATCAGCTTCACGCCTCGGCCCGGCCCGGAGAGGTAGTTCACCTGCACGGCCGGGCAGAGCATCGCCCGGGCGGCGCGGCTGATCGCGATCAGCGTCTCGTGCCCCGTGATGCCGGCGACGCCGACCACTTCGGCCTGGCCGGTGAGGCGCGCGAAGCGCCGGCCGCTGCGCGTGCTCGGCTCGAGGAACGATTCGTAGCCGAAGCGCAGGGCGTAGCCGTCGCTGGTCACCGCGATCGCATGGGAAGGCGGCGCATGGTCCTCGTCGGGTGACTGGATGTCGCCGATCGTGCGCGGGTCGAGGCCGATGGCGGCCAGGATGCGCTCGCGATCCTTCAGCTTGAAGTGCTTCTGGATCGGCTGGCCGTGACCGGTCGTCGCGGGAATGTCGATGATGCGGCAGGTATAGGCCGTGCCGAAGTTGGAGAAGAAGACGCAGGTCGCCCGTGTCGACCCGGCGAGCACCGCGAGCACGCGGTCACCTTCGCGCAGGCGCGTCGACGAAGGATCGCGAATCTCCTTCTGGCGCTTCACCCAGCCGTCGGCCGTCACCAGGACGTGGTTGACCTCGTCGACGATGAAGTCCTCGGACGAGAACTGCGGCTCGTCGCTCGCGGCCTGGATCTTCGTGCGGCGCGGCTCGTTCTTCGCGTGGTCCGCGCGGATCTGCTCGATCTCCTTGCCGACGATCGCCCAGCGACCCTCTTCATTCTTCAGCAGGCGGCCGATGGTCCGGGCACGCTTCTGCTTGTCCTTCAGCTCGTCGCGGATGACGAGGACCTCGAGCTTGGCGAGACGGTAGAGCTTCAGCTCCAGGATCGCGTCGGTCTGCTCCGCGTCGAGATCGAAGCGCTTCATGATCTTGCCGGCGGCGTCGGCCTTGCCGTCCGAACCGCGGATGATCCGAAGGATCTGGTCCAGCGCGTCGAAGACCTTGACGAAGCCTTCGAGGACGTGGATGCGCCGCTGGAGCGCTTCCAGCTCGTGCTCGAGCCGCCGGGTGACGACATCGAGCCGGAACCTCAGGAAATTCCAGAGTATTTCGCGCAGGTCGCTGCGATGGGGGCGCCCGACCATCGGGTTCTCGGTCGGCACCAGGCAGGTCATGTTGACGTTGAAGTTGATCTGAAGCGGCGTGTGCCGGAACAGGTACGCCATCACCTTCTGCTCGTCGGCGTCCTTCTTCAGCTCCAGTTCGATCCGGACGTCGTCGGTCGAGACGTCGCGCACGTCCAGGAGCGGCGGCAGCTTGCGGGCGAGGGCCACCTCGGCGATGCGCTCGACCAGGTTCGACTTGTTGACCGTGTACGGCACGGAGGTGATGTAGATGAACTTCGTGCCGCGCTTGGCCGCGCCCTTCTCCCAGGTTGCCCGCACGCGCACGGCGCCGGTGCCTTCCTGGTAGATCTTCTTCAGCTCCTCGGGGGTGCTGAGAATCTGCGCGCCCGTCGGAAAGTCCGGCCCCTTGACGTACTTGCACAGGTGGTGCGTCATGAGCTCGGGGTCGTCGAGAAGCTTCAGCAGGGCGGTGCACACCTCGGCCGGGTTGTGCGGCGGAATATTGGTCGCCATGCCGACGGCGATGCCGGTCGCGCCGTTGATCAGCAGGTTGGGCAGACGGGCCGGAAGGACGACGGGCTCCGATCGCGTGCCGTCGTAGTTGGGGCGGAACGGCACCGTTCGCTGTCCGATCTCCCGCAGGATCTCGTCGGCGACGGCGGCCAGGCGGCATTCGGTGTAGCGCATGGCGGCGGGGGCGTCGCCGTCCAGCGATCCGAAGTTGCCGCTGGGGTCGATCAGCGGAACGCGAAGCGAGAAGGGCTGGGCCATGCGGACCAGGGCGTCGTAGATCGCGGTGTCGCCGTGCGGGTGGTACGAGCCCATCACGTCGCCCACGACCTTGGCCGACTTGCGGTGCTTGGCGTCGTGCGTCAGCCGCTGCTGCCACATCGTGTAGAGAATGCGGCGCTGGACCGGCTTGAGGCCGTCGCGCACGTCGGGCAGGGCGCGGCTGGTAATGACCGAGAGGGCGTAGTTGAGATAGCGGGTGCGGGCCGCGTCCTGGAGCGTGATCCGTTGGCCGTTGTCGGCGCCATCGGGCACGATGTCCTCGAACAGCGTGCGATCTTCGACCTTCGTCTTACGCTTGGCCAACGCGGGCCCTCCATGGCAACAACGCGGTGAGGAGTGCGAAAACGGCGATTATAACACGATGCCGGCGGGATGGGGGTGCGGGGTGAGACAGGTCCGGCAAGGCGCGTCGGCGCGACTCGTGCGCCGGGCCGGCAGGAGGAATTGATTATTGATTATCGATTATTTGTTGTCTGTTATTTCGGAGTTCGGTTCGGGTACCTTCTCCGAAATAACAGACAACAAATAATCGATAATCAATAATCAATTCCTCCTGCCGGCCCGGCGCACGAG
>NYZC01000024.1 GCA_002686995.1 Phycisphaeraceae bacterium
GATCGGCGGCGGCGCGACCGGCGATCTGGACGGGCAGGACGACTCGCGACAGACGGTGGACGATCGCATCCGTCCGCTGAAGCTCCCGCCGGACAGCGCGCTACCCGAACCGGTCCGCGCTCTGTACGACGTCCTCGACAGCGCGGTCGAGCGTGAGGCCTGGGTCGCCGACGGCAACGTACAGCTCGTCCTTCGCCACAAGGAACCGGGGGCGTCGAGGTACGTCAACCTGCTCAACTGGAACTACCGCGAGACGCTCGAGACCGTTGTCTTTGTGCGCGGTGCGTATCAGGACATCACCGATCTTTCCATCGAGGGCGGCTTCCCGGTGCCGAGCGCGATCGACCACGGCGTCACGTCCTTCCCGATACTGCTGGGGCCGGGCGAAGGGCTGATGCTGAGGCTTCGGTAGCGCGCCGCGGCGGCCGCTCGATCGCCGATGCGCGACAACTTCGTCCGAAACAGCCAGTAACATTTGGCGCGTGACGCATTGCCTTATCGCGCCGGCTTGCCCGCACGCCTCCTTCCTGTGAAACTTCCCGCATGGCACACCGCATTCGACTCGGAACCACGGACCTCCAGGTTTCACCCGTCTGCTACGGATCGTGGCAGCTCTCGCCGCGATTCTGGGGCGACCAGCCGCGCGACACGCTCGTCACGGCGATCCGCCGCGCGTTCGATGTCGGCGTCAACTTCTACGACACCGCCGACGCCTATGGCGACGGCTATGCGGAGACGGTGCTTGGCGAAGCGCTGGCGACCCTGCCGCGCGACGAGATCGTGATTGCCACCAAGGCGTACAACCACTTCTTCCCGGACGGCCGGCGCTTCGGCGATCTTTCCGCCGACTACCTCCCGCAGGCATGTGAGGCGAGCCTGCGGCGGATGAAGATCGACGTCATCGATCTCTACCAGTGTCACATGTTCGATCAGCTCACGCCCGTCGCGGAGACGGCCGGCGCTCTCGACGACCTGGTCCGCAAGGGATGGATCCGCGCATACGGCGTCAGCAACTGGAGCGCCGACCAGATGCGACTCGGCCGCAGCGTCGGCGCGTTCGCAAGCTGCCAGCCGAAATACAGTCTTCTGCACCGCGAAAGCGAGCGCGACGTGCTTCCCTGCTGCCAGGAGCACGATATGGGCGTGCTGGTCTACAGCCCCCTGGCGCTCGGCCTGCTGACGGGCAAGTTCAACGGTGACGAGCAGTTCGATGATCTGCGCGCCAACCACGCTCTATACCAGGGCGAACGATTCCGCGACCTGTGCGATCGCGTGCGCCAGGCGGGCGAGATCGCTGCGAAGTACGACCTCACCACCGTGCAGCTCGTGCTGACCGTCACGCTGATGCACCCGGCCATTCACTGTGCGATCGTGGGGATCAAGAACCCGTCGCAAATCGAAGAGGCGGCCGGCGCGATGGGGAAGACGATATCGCGCGAGGATTGGTATGCGGCGCGCCAGCTTTTGAAGCCGTGAGCGCGGGGAGAATCCATTCATGCCGCCGACTCGTCCCCATGTCGTCATGTGCGTCGCCGACGAGATGCGAGCCGACGGGTTGTCCCACCACGGCAACCCGGCAGCGGTGACTCCAAACGCGGATCGCCTTGTAGAGGATGGCGTTTCTTTTCGTCACGCCTACTGCCAGGTGGCCGAGTGCACCCCCAGCCGCTGCTCGTTCCTGACCGGCTGGTATCCGCATACGCGCGGATATCGCAACATGTCGTCGATGCTGCGTCCTGAGGATCCGATCCTGATTCGCCGTGCCCGCGACGCCGGCTACTTCACGGTCTGGAGCACGGGGCGATCGTTCGATCCGCCGGATGTCGGGTTCGGCATCAAATCGTTCTGCGAGCGCGCCTGTGACGGCAAGGCCGACTGCGACCTCGACGCCATGAGAAGCAGCGGAGCGACCGACTCGAGCCTCTGTGTCGGACCGCTCGACGACGCCGTCGAGCGCGGTTTCTCGGACTGGTTCGCGACCGACGCCGCCGTTGACGCCATCCGCAGCGCGCCGGACGACCGCCCGCTGTTCCTTCACCTCGACCTCGCGGCTCCTCACCCGCCCTATCGCATCGGACGATCCTGGTACGACCGGATCGACCCGTCTCGACTTCCGCCGCGGATCGCCGCGCCGAAGGACTGGAGTGGGCTGCCATCGCGTTACCGCCTGGCATGGGAGACGAACGAAACGGTGCGTGACTGGTCCGAATCTCAATGGGACGAGCTGCGCCGCACCTACTACGGCGCCTGCGCGCGCGTCGACGACCATCTCGGCCAGGTGGTCGCCGCGCTGAAGGAGCGCGGCATCTACGACGAGACCGCGCTGTTCTTCTTCACCGACCACGGAGATTTCGCGGGCGACTACGGCATGGTCGACAAGTGGGAGAACACGTTTCCGGATGTCCAGATGCGCGTGCCCCTGGTCGTGAAGCCGCCCCGCTCTTCTCGACCGGTCCCTCGCATCAGCAACGCGATGGTCGAACTGATCGATGTCTCGGCGACGATCGAAGAGCTGACCGGGATCGCGCAAGAGCACACGACGTTCGGACGTTCGCTGTTGCCGGTGATGAGGGGCGAACGGGACGAGCACCGCGATTTCGTATTCGCGATCGGCGGCGGCACGCATGAGGAGCGCGAGCGCAGACTGCTCGGCACCGGCGGCGAGCAGAAGTATCGCCCGGAGGCGAACGGCTACCCGAAGCAGATCGCCTACACGCGCGAGGGACCGGAGTACGGCAAGGCTGCGATGATCCGCACGCGCACGCACAAGTACGTCATGCGCCTCTACGAGCAGGACGAACTCTACGATCTCCATTCGGATCCCCAGGAGCTTCGCAACCGCATCGACGATCCGTCACTCGCCCCGCACTTGGCCGATCTGAAGGAGCGCCTCCTGCGTTTCTTCTTCGAGACGGGCGACATCCTGATGCGCGGGAGGATGGAAAAGGGCGCGTGGCCACCCGGCCGAGATCGTTAGATTCTTCCACCGTCACTTCTTGTCACGGTGACGAGAAGTTGAAGAACCACGGATGAACACGGATGAACACGGATTGTTCGGACCGGACGCCTCGCGACGTCGGCGGCGCGCACCGCTTTGGAAAGGGCGAAACGGGGAAGTTCCGAGCCGACGCGTTCCGCTATGTGCGTTTCGACTTTTCCAGGCGCAAAGCCACGGACGCCTTCGAGCTATGCGAGGTTGATATCTGGGGCCGGAGGACGAAATGATCACCCCCGTGCCACGCATGCCGGGCGAACAGGAGAATGCGGACTCAGGACGGCGATGGCAGCCAACAACGCGCCGAGCGGGAGATCACCGGATGTCTCGTCACTTCAGCCGCTGAAACCAGCGCGCGTCCGAAATGACAAATAACGATTGGCTTAATGATAATGACTAATAGCTTAATTTCCCCCGCGCAGCCAACTTCAAGCTGCGCATCATTCCGCTCGGACCGGAAGCCTGTCCGAATCATCGGTACGCAAGCTCTTGCGAAAGGTCCAGGTAGCGCTTGACGGCGTCAGGCGGAACATTGAACGGGATGTGGTTGCCGATGCACATCATGTACCCGCCGGACATTCGACCTGTTTCGACCATCGACTCGACCATGGATCGGATCTCCACCGGGTCATTGCGCATCAGGATCCGGTTGTCTCCCTCGCCGGCAATGAAGCAGTTCTCGTATCGACCTGCGATCGCCTTGTAGTCCGTGAAGGGCTCGCTGATGATGCCGCGGGCGCCGCACGCCATGACGTCGTCCACGAACGCGTCCACGCATCCGTCCACCATGAAGAGCACCTCCTTGCCCGCCCGCTTCACGATGTCCCAGAGCTCCTCGTAGCGCGGAAAGATGTGCTTGTGCATCCAGTCCGGGCTGCAGACCGGACCGGTCGAAAGCACGATGTCGTCATGGGCAATGACGAAGTTCACCGGCAGTCTCGCGAAGGCGCGGAACACCCGGCGGTTGATCTCGGCGAACTCCTCCATGATGCGATCGAACTGCGGCTCCAGGCACAGGCTCAGGAAGTTCTCGTACCCGAAGACCAGCAGCGGCCACATGAACATCGTGTTGTAAAAGCCGACGGCCGCGGATGAGCCCGCCGGCGCTTCGTCGCCCCATTGCTCCGGGTAGTCAGCGCGATACCGCGCGTAGATCACGTCCTCGCTGCTGAAATCGCCGTCCACCACGACGCGCCAGCCGGTGAAATCCGCCTGCTCCAGGGGGCTGAAGCGCAGCATGTCATCCTGCGACGCGAACCGGTGGCTCGCCACGTCCTGCTGCCAGTGATCACGGTACGCGTCGCCCCATCTTCCCTTGCTCCGGTCCGCCTGATCCTCGGGTCGGGGCCTGGGATCGTCGGTGTCCGGCACTTCGAGCGCCAGCTGCGGGTAACGCCGTTGCAATTCGAGCCGGCAAAGGCGGGGATGAGCGTAATAGTCGATGTCCGTCAGGTGGGTCTCGGCATCGGGGTTCGACCAGTGCTCCCAGTGCGCGATGCGCCGGGGTCCCAGTCCCATGAAGCTTTCGTATCGAGGTTCCGCCATGGTCGTGTCGTCCTTTCCAGACCCACGCACGGGCAGCACGCGCATGATATCTCCGAGTCCGACGGAGCGAGGGATCATATCGAAGAAATGCAATTCCCTGACGAGATCGGTAGGGTATTCCGCGTTCCGGCGATCGACGCCGGCATGTATTCATTCACCGACGAGGACCAGCACCCATGGAAGTTCTGGACGCCATCGCGAAACGACGATCCGTCAAGCACTACGACGGCGAGCACAAGCTGACCGAGCAGGAAATCCGCACGCTGCTCAACGCCGCGGCCCTCGCTCCCACTTCGTTCAACATGCAGAACCGCCATTTCGTCGTGGTGACGGACCAGGAGGTCAAGGATCGGCTGCACGCGGCGGCATGGGGCCAGGACCAGGTGCGCGACGCCGCGCTGGTCGTCGCCGTGACCGGGGCCATGAAGGCACACCTGAAGACCGATCGCTACCTTCGCGAGGCGCCCGATGCCGTCCGGCAGCAGTTCGAGCCGCTCATCCTGAAGTTCTACGGCGGCAAGGACACGCTGCTGCGCGACGAGGCCTGTCGCTCGGTCGGTCTCGCCGCGATGAACCTCATGCTCACGGCCTCCACCCTCGGGTACGCATCGTGCCCGCTCATCGGTTTCGACCCCGCGAAGGTCTCCGAGATTCTCGGGCTCGACGCCGACCATCCGCCGCTGATGCTCGTGGTGATCGGCAAGGGCGTGCAGCCCGCCCGCCCGCGCATGGGGCTGCTCGAATTCGAGGAGCAGGTCTCGGTCGACCGCTTCGGAAATCACGCCATCACGGGATCGGTCGACGGCGGCTGAGGATCGAGACCATGTCGCTCTCCCTGACGCTGCTCGGGACCGGCACGCCGACGCCGCTGGTGCATCGCGGCGGATCGAGCTACCTCGTCCGCCTCGACGACGAAATGCTTCTGTTCGATTGCGGGCCGGCATGCGTGCGCCGACTGCTGCGCAAGGGGATCTCGCCGACGCGCATCGACACGCTGTTTCTGACCCACCTGCACTACGACCATTTCGTCGACTACCCGTATTTCGTGCTGCTGCGATGGGACCAGGGCGCGGGAAGGATTCCCGACCTCGACGTCTACGCTCCGGCGCCGGCCCGGAAGGTGACCGACCGCCTGTTCGCCGATGACGGCGCCTTCGACCCGGACCTCACCGCACGCACCGGGCATCCCGTCAGCCAGTTCATCTACGAGATGCGCGGCGGCGCGCTCCCCCGCGCCCGCCCGATGCCGCGCGTCACCGAGGTCGCGGCCGGGTCCGAAGTCGGCAAGGGCCGATGGAGGGTGACGGCGACGGAGGTCGTCCACGTCCAGCCCCAGCTGATCTGCCTGGCGTACCGCTTCGAAGCGGAGGGCAAATCCATCGTCTTCGGTGGCGATACCGCACCGACGCAGTCCCTGACCGATCTTGCTCGCGACGCCGACGTCCTGCTGCACATGTGCCACTTCGTCAATGGCGAAGCGGATGATCCGCGCAATACCTGCGGCGTTTCGGGCCACCTTGACGCCGCCCGCACCGCGGCCGCGGCAAACGTGCGCACCCTCGTCCTCGTCCACATGACCGAGCAGGTCGAGCAGCCCGGCGTGAAGGAGCGCGTCCTGCACGAAGTCGGTGAAGTCTTCCCCGGGCAGGTGATCTTCGGTGAGGACCTGCTCGACATCCCCGTCGATCCGATCGAAGTGCCGCGCATACGGTGAAACGGCTGACGCGTGCTGGGGGCCGGCTAAGGCGAAGCAACCTTGCGGCGCGAGGGGTCAAGGACACCGATGGCGACGTCGTAGAACGTATCGACGGTCTGCCCGTGGGGCCCACCTCGCACCTGCAGGGAACTCAATGCATAATTTCCGTGACTGATCGCGATGTCGCCCGCCTCAATCGTGTCATCCACCCAGAAGTCCATCTGTCGGCTGGCCGCCCTGTAGTGCACGGTGAAACGTCGGATCCGATCGGGTGCGGCGGAAAAATCAAACTGCTTGATCAGCTTCCAGTGCTCTTCGTCGGAGGATCCGCTACTCACGAGCAGCCTGTAGTGTCCGCGCGGGCCGTCGTGGTGCGTTCCCTGCAACTTCAGAAAATGGCCCTTTTTCTGATCGAGCCGTGAATTGACCCCCAGTTCGAACACCTTTGACGCAGCCCTGTTTACCAAATTCGTCGACCATTCCATGCTGAACACCCAATCCCGGGACGGGTTCATCGGGGTGGCGTTTTTCTGATCGTCTCGTCGCGTGGTGAAGTAGACCAGTCTGGCTTCAGCGTGAGCGCTGGTGGCCTTTTCGTTACGGACGTCGAATATCGCGGCGTGGTTAATGAACTCCGACGGTTGTATGCCGTATTGCCGGGCCGGGACCACCGCCGACCTGGTATCGATGTCGAACGGGACGAGCAGGCCGGGCTCGTCGGGATCAAGCATGGGAACGGGAGCCCTGCCCCCCGCTCGCTGAACGGTCATCGTCCTGATCACGGACGGTGCGATCTCCAGCTTCCCCAGAGAAGTCTTCGACTCGATCGCCCCGCTCTCGAGGACGCCCTTGACGACATTGCCGTCGCGCAGGCGGGCCTCGACCTGGTCGTCAATGAAATGTATCGCCTTGAGCGAAGCGAGAGGCAGACGCACGACGCCGAATCGGCTGCGAACGACGAAGGTCGTGTCGGCCGGCATGGAGACGAGCATCCGGGAGCCGTCACGAAGCTGGACCGTGCACGGCGCAAGGATCGCCGACTTCTCCGGCGCCACCCTGGCATCGTTGTCGGCAATGAGTCTCTGCCCCGGAACGAGCGACAGGAGGACGAAGACGATCACGGTAACCCAGACCGGAATGATGTGGCGCACGATTCGTCTCCTGCGTCAAACTACGTTGTGCCCATGAACCCCAGCGTCGCGAACAGCGCTCCGAAATAACAAATAACCAATAGACGGAACAAACGGAACAAACGGAACAAACGGAAGGTCTACAGCTTCCCTTCCTTCGCCCACTGCTTCTTCGGATCGAACTTCGGCGCCGACTCATCGTCCCTGACGTGCTCCGCGTAGTAGACGATCCCGAGCGCGCGTCGAAGGCGGTCGCTCTCGTTCGGATCGGCATAGTGAATCGTCATCCCGTGGTGCACGATGAGCTCGCCGGGGTCGACGCACGCCGGCACGGCCTCGCCGACCCGGCCCGGATCGTAATCGGTAATGTGCTGGCTGAACCCGAACACGCCGCTCAGCTCGTGCGGCTGCATCTCCTTGAGGTGTGATCCGGGCACATACCGCACGCAACCGTTCTCCTCGTCCGCACGATCGATCGCGATCCAGACCGTCAGCGCGTCCTTCGGCGTGATCCGCCAGTAGAAGGCGTCCTGGTGCGGCGGCGTGAGCTTTCCGATGCGCGGCGACTTGCCGAAGACGCTGACGCCCGTCGAGCGCACCGGCGCTGACAGCATGTGCTCGGCAAGCTCACGGACCGGACCGGCGTCCGCAAGCTTCGCGAACCACGGGTCGTCGAGATTGAGATGCTCGACGCGCAGCATCGTCTCGGGCCGGTTCCTGTCTTCGAAGAACCCCCTCTTCGAATCAATCGTCGGCGCGACGTCCGAGATGAAACGCCGGGTGCGGTCGACGATTTCGTCCCGCAAGTCCGGGGCGAGGTAATCCCTGAGCACGACGAAACCATCCTCGTTGAACGCTTTCCTGACCTGCGTGAGATTCATATCGATAGTCTCCTTCACGCATTCTATCATTCTTGCCCGCATCCGGTTATCGGCCTCGATACGCACCCGTTCCCGTTCCCGCGCCACCCAACGTCCGAGAAGGCTCGAAGACGTGCATTCCACCCAGTGCATGTATCATGGCGCACCGGGAACGGGATCAGGGATGAAAACCGGAATTGATCCCCGAAGGTGTCGATAGATCAATATAGATCAATATAGATCAATATAGATCAATATAATAGATCAATACAGACTAATATAGATTAATACAGATCAGTGACTGATCATTCGATGCACCCCATCGGCCATCGGATTCATGACCGAGGCCGCCGGCCACGAACGAGAGGCGTCAAACATCATGCGGAGCATCGAAAGGGCAAAGGCGGTGATATCGCCGGAAGACAGCGAGATTCGGGCGCCGTGCCGAGCGCGGCACCCGCAGGGCCTCGGACCCGAACGTGAACGAGACCGGGAGCATCCCTTCGTCATCGGTATCGTTCGCGGCGAAGGCATCGGGCCGGAGGTCGTCGACGCAGGGCTCGCGGTCCTCGACGCGCTATCGTCCACGGGCACCGTCACCTTCGAGCGGCGATGCGCCCACCCGACGCGCGAAGGGGGCAATGGTGAGCACGGGTCGGCGATCGACGGCACCTTTCGCCGGTTCTGTGAGGACGTGTTCACTGACCACGGCGTGCTCTTCGCCGGCGCCGTCGGCGGGCGCTTCGTCTACGACATGCGCATCGCCTTTGATCTCTATCACAAGATCAACCCCATCGCGACGAACGCATCGTTGCGCGACGTCGGATGCCTCAAGCCCGATCGTGTCGACGGCGTCGACCTCGTGGTCGTGCGCGAATGCGTCGGCGGCATCTACCAGGGCCGCTGGCACACGGATCGAGCCGACGACACCCAACGCGTCGCCGCACAATCGTTCAGCTACGACGAATCACAGGTTCGACGCGTCGTCCGCATCGCCGCGGAGATGGCGCGAGACCGCCGGCGCCGGCTCCTGCTGGTCACGAAACCCAACGGCATTCCGGATATCAGCCGGCTGTGGCTCGACTGCGCCCGGGACGCCGCGCAGGAGCACGACGTCGAGCTGACCACCCTCGAGATCGACTACGCGGTGTATCGTCTCATCGACGCGGCGCCGGACCTAGACGTGGTGGTCACGTCCAATCTCTTCGGCGATATTCTCGTGGATCTCGGCGGCCTGCTGCTGGGATCGCGCGGGCTGTGCTACGGCGCCAGCTACTCCGCGGACGGCGCGGCCGTCTACCAGACGAATCACGGCGCGGCCCACGATCTTGCCGGGACTGACCTGGCCAATCCGGGCGGGCAGATCCTCTCGCTCGCCATGATGCTCCGGGTGTCTTTCGGTCTGCATGATGAAGCCGATCTCGTCGACAGCGCGATCGACGACGTCTGGCGCGCCGGCTTCCGCACGCCCGACATCATGCAGGAGGGCTGCGTCGCCGTCGGCACCCGGGAGATGACCGACCGCATCTGCTCGAGGATCGTCGAGCTTGCAGCGACCACGGCAAGCCCCTGCTGATCCGAATCTCCCCTTCCCCGTCGTCGACGAGCCACACCGTGATCCTGTCCGAGGCCATGCCGCCGCAGCAGTTCCGGCAGTTCGACCGTGACGCGGTCGAGCGGTCCATCGCCGGTCGCTTTCGCGAGCAGGTCGCGGCGCACGGCTCGCGGAACGCCATCGAGGTGCCCGGCCGGTCGGTCACGTATGCCGAGCTCGAGCGATCGGCGAATCGTGTTGCCCGGGCGCTGCGGGAGCGCTCCGAAACATGCGACGAGCCGGTCGCGATCCTGGCGGACGATCCGATCCGAACGGTCACATGCCTGCTCGGCGCGCTGATCGCCGGCAAGTGCTACGTGCCGATCGACGCCCACGCGCCGCAGCACTGGCAGCGCGCGATCGTGACCGAGTGCGCGGCGTCGCTGCTCATCGCCGGCGGCGCCGCACTCGAAGCCGCGAGAGGAATCGCCACGGACGCGGTTCACGTCGTCGACGCCGATCAGGCCGTCGGCAGACGGTCGGGCGATCCACCCGCCGTCACCTCCAGTCCAGACAGTCTCTCGTGCGTGCTCTTCACGTCGGGCTCGACCGGCCGTCCCAAGGGCGTCACCCAGAATCATCGCAACGTGCTCCACCAGGTCCGGATCCGCACGAACTCCGCGCGCGTGACCTCAGACGACCGGCTGACCGCGCTGGCGTCCTTCTCGGTCGGGGCGTCGCTGACGAACCTGTTCGGCGCACTGCTCAACGGCGCGACACTCTGCCCCTTCGACGCGCGACGTCGCGGGCCGGAGGAGCTGGTGCGCTGGCTCGACGACCGAAGGATCACGATCTACCACTCGGTACCGACGCTCTTTCGTCGGATGGCCGCGGCGATGGCGCCCGATCACCGCCTGAACCACCTGCGACTCATCCGGCTCGGCGGCGAGGCCGTCCGCGCCTCGGACATCGGGCTCTACCGCCGGCACTTCGCGCCGGGATGCGTGCTCAACATCAGCTACAGCACCAGCGAGACGTCGACCATCTGCCAGCGGTTCCTCGACCAGGACACCCCCTTCGCGGACGCGACGCCCGCAGTCGGGACGCCTGCGGAAGACATGGAAGTCGTGCTCACCGACGAAGCGGGCGCGCCGGTGGCGCCCGGCGAGGTCGGCGAGATCGTCGTGCGCAGCCGATACCTGTCTCCGGGCTACTGGCGTCAGCCGGACCTGACCGCGCGAGCCTTCGCGGACGGAGGTGACGGGCCCGAGCCCACCCGGAAGTACCGCACCGGCGACCTCGGTCGCTGGACCGACGACGGCATGCTCGTGCACCTTGGCCGCTCCGACTCGATGGTCAAGGTGCGCGGCCAGCGAGTCGAGATCGCCGAGGTGCAGGGCGCCCTGTCGAATCTTGACATGCTGCGCGACGCTGTCGTCGTCCCCCGCGCCGATCAGGACGGCGAATCGAAGCTCGTGGCCTATGTCGTGCCGACGGACGCAGGCTCGGTCACCGTGAGCGGGCTTCGCGCCGAGATCGCGCGCCGGCTGCCCGACGCGATGGTGCCCTCGGCATTCATCGAGCTCGAATCGCTGCCGACCGGACCCGGAGGAAAGGTCGACGTCGAATCGCTGCCGGATCCAGGAACCGACAGGCCGACACTCGACAATCGCTACGTCGAGCCCCGCACGCCCACGGAACGTACCGTGGAGGCCATCTGGTCCGACGTCCTCGGCATTGACGAGATCGGCGCGGACGACGACTTCTTCGAACTTGGCGGCCACTCACTCGCCGCGGCGCGCATGTTCGATCACATCCGCGAGCAGCTCGGCGCCTCGATGCCGCTGGCGACACTGTTCCGCTTTCCCACGGTCAGCGCGCTGGCGCGCGCGATCGATTCGGACGTCGCGCAGTCGATGTCGCCGCTGGTTGTTCCGATCAAGCCTGACGGCGATCGGCCACCGTTCTTCTGCGTGCACGGCATCGGCGGGGAGGTGCTGTTTCTCGAGCCGCTTGCCCGGCGGCTTCCGCCCGCGCAGCCGCTGTACGGCATTCGCGCGATGGGCACGGATGACCGGGAGCCCGTCGACGAACACGTGCCGGACATGGCGCGGCGATACGTCAGGGCCCTGCGCGAAGTGCAGCCTCACGGCCCCTATCACCTGGGCGGCTTTTCCTCGGGCGGAAGCATCGCGTACGAGATGGCCCAGCAGCTCACCGCCGCCGGCGAACACGTCCGCTTCCTCGCCGTGTTCGATCAGACGCCGCCGAACTGCGGGCCGCAGCGCCCGCCGTGGCACCCGCGGTCGATCGGACGGTTCATCTACAACCTCCCCTTGTACCTCGTGGACGACATCATCCGGCCGGTTCGGCCGCTGCACCTGCGCGCCCGCGTGCTCGGCAAGCTGAACCTGCGACGCCACAGGGAACCTGACCCGACGACCGCATTGCAGGCGCTCTTCCGGACCGACGGCCTATCGAATCGTCGCATTGATTTTCTGGCCGCGCACCTGAAGGCCGTCCGCGCATACGAACCGCGCCCCTTCGACGGCAGGATCACGATCTTTCGCGCACGGACGCTGCCGCTGTTTCGCCCGGATCCGCCCGAACGGCGCTGGAAGTCCGTCGCACGCGGCGGTCTGGACGTGCACGTTACGCGCGGCTCACACGAGGGCATGTTCTGGGAGCCTTGGGTTCGAACGCTGGCCGGCAAGCTCGCCGAATGCCTCGCGCGATGCAGCATTGACTCTTCCGCCGTCACTTCTTGTCGCGGTGACGAGAAGTTGAAAAACCACGGATGAACACGGATGAACACAGATTTGTCTGTTCTTTCTGATTCATCCGTGTCCATCCGTGTCCATCCGTGTCCATCCGTGTCCATCCGTGATTCCTGAACGTTGCGGCTCGACCTCGTTGGGCTCTTGCCGTGTTGC
>NYZC01000025.1 GCA_002686995.1 Phycisphaeraceae bacterium
AGAGCACCTCCTTCATCAGGACCAGGCCCTGGCCGCTCGTGTAGTTGCCGACGCGGCCGCCGGCGAGGGTGAATCCCTCGCAGGTCGAGGCCGAGGAGTGCTCGCTCTCGGGCTCGATGAAGATCAGCTTCTCGCCCCACACGTTCTTTGCACCGTTGGCCACCGCGGCGGAGTAGCCGCCGCCCATCGTCGTCGAGCTGGTGATGGGGAACGAGCATGCCCCCTGCGTGATGTTCTGCTCGACCCAGACGACCGCCATGGACCCGTCGACGATGGTGGGGATACCCTCGTAGCGGGGCTTGCCGTTGTCAGAATCGCTGCTCATTCGACGAATCCTTTCGGCCGGTGGCGGGAGGCACGTCCGAATGCCACGGGGGTTGTACCGACATCGCTGGGCGCACGGCGAAACGGCGCCCGCGGCGCGGAATTTCCGTTACTGCGTCATTATAGGCGGTTTACGGTCGCTCGTAAACCTACCCGGTGCGCTCGGCGCCCCATGCCCATGCCCGACTCAGGTCGTATTCGCGCGTTTCCTTGTAGTCCGGACCCAGCTTCCTGACCTGCCGGGGGTTGAACGACGCGCCGAGGGCCTTGAGCAGCTCGATCAGGTTGGGGTCGCCGTAGCTGAGCCCCTCGACCGTGAACGCGTCGCCATTGATGTCGAGGATGGTCGTCCGGCCGGGCTCGATCCGCACGCTGTTCGCCGCGTTGAACCGCTGGCGCTGGGCCTTGAGGATCGCTTTGATCACGCCCTCGATTCCGGGCTCGTAGACGAACCGGCGCGACGCGGAGTCGGTGTCGTCGGCGTTGGCCGGCTGGTCGTCGGGCTTGATGCCCCAGCCGCTGTCGGCGATGACGCGGTCTTTGGAGTTCGGGTCGCTCGGCGCGTCGCTCGTCATCATCAGCAACTCACGTCCTGCTCACGAAACTGCGACAGGTCCTCCTCGATCACCGCCAGCCAGTCGGCCTCCTGCTGGCGCTGGTGGACGAGCGCATCGTTCACGGCTCCCTGCCCCCGGTAGTGGTGGTGCTGCGCGACGTCGGCCGACCAGTAGGTATGGCCGCCGCGGGCGTACGCGACGGAGCCTTGCGCGGCCTTGACCAGGGCCCGCGCCTCTTCGCGCAGCGCGCGGAGATCAAGCGTGGGGCGTTCCGTGATGAAGTCGGCCGCGGTCTCGAGCAGGCCGCGCTCGACCTCGTGCCGTGACGCCATGTGCGCCACGAACCGGCTGAACCACTGTTGCCGCTCAGGCGTGAAGCGGCGGCGGCGCATCAGGGCGGCGGCGACGGGCCATGCGTCGGGCAGGGCGGCGCGGACGTGGGTCAGCGCGTCTGCCTGCGGTCCCTGGCCGAGTCGCAGCAGGCGCACGAACCGCTCGGCCATCACCTCGTGCAGCGGGAGCTTGTTGCAGGTGTCGTCGGGCATGATCACGTCGACGGTGCCGATGTCGCGGCAGAGATCGGCGACGAGACGATCGGTCTGGCCCTGGTCCAGGGCCGTGTCCTGCAGGACCTCGCAGACCGCCGCCTGGTCGTCGAGCGTCGGCGTGAACTGCGGCGCGAAGAGGATGTCCAGCTCGTGCTCCTCGAGGAGGTCGGGCGCCGTCAGCAGGAACGCGTCCAGCGGCTCGTCACACGCGTCGAGATAGTCGGCCAGCTGCCGCTCGGCCTGCGGCTTGAGCGGCCTCGAGGCGGTGAGCCGTTCGGCGACCCGGGTTCTGACCTGGTCGTAGACGCTTTCGTTCATGAACGATCTTCTCTCGTCGGGGGCAAGGGCCTGGAACCGGATCGAAGCATCATAGCCGTCGCTGAAGTCGCCGGACGAGAAAGCCCCCCCTTTCCAAGGGGGGTTGGGGGGGTATCCCGGTTAACAAATATGCAATTCAGCAGTTTGCCTGCGCAGCCCGCACCGCGCTCATCCGTGGTTCGACCTCACCTCGTTACGACGGCATGCAGTTTCGCGGTGACGTCGACGACGTGGACCGCATCGGCGAGCGGCAGCATCGATGCCGCGTCGGACAGCGCCTCGGCGGGCTCCGGGTGCGTTTCGAGGAACAGCGCGTGCACGCCGAGCGCCGCGGCGCAGCGCGCCAGCTGCGGTGATCGCTCGGGGCGGCCGCCCGAGACGTTCGTCTGGCCCGGCGCCTGCGTCGAGTGCGTCGCGTCGAAGCAGACCGGCCAGCCCAGCTCCATCATGTCTGCCACGCCGACGAAGTCGTTCACGAGACGGTGGTAGCCGAAGAATGTGCCGCGCTCGGTCAGCACGATCCCCGCGTCTGCGGCGCCGTTGTCCTCGAGCTTGCCGATGACGTGGCTCATCTCCGACGGCGAGAGGAACTGCCCCTTCTTGACGTTCACCGGTTTGCCGGTGCGGGCGGCGGCGGCGAGCAGGTCGGTCTGCCGCGACAGGAACGCGGGAATCTGCAGCAGGTCGACGTGGCCGGCCGCCCGTTCGGCCTGCGCCGGCTCGTGGATGTCGGTCGTCACCGGCACGCCGAGCGCCCGGCGCACGTCGTCGAGGATCGAAAGCCCTTCGTCGGGGCCCGGGCCGCGATCGCTGCGCATCGAGCTTCGATTCGCCTTGTCGAAGCTCGCCTTGAAGATGTAGCCGAGCCCGAGGGACGCGCAGCGGTCGCGCATCGCCGTGCCGACTTCGAGGCACAGCTCGCGCGACTCGATGACGCACGGCCCGGAGATGATCGCGAGCGGGGCGCCGGGCCCGATCCTCACGTCCGCGACCTGGATGGTTCGGGTGTCGGTCATGCGCTCAATATACCCGGGCGAGGCGCCTAATAAAGCGCGCCCTCGTGCGTCTTGAAGTATGGCGAACCGCGGGCGTGAGCCGGCGTGAGCCCACGGGTCGAATGACATGGCGGTCCGTTGCCGCAGGGCGTCGATGAACGTGGCGCCCGTGACGATCAGCGCGGACGTCGCTGTTCGAACGGCGGAACGGTTGCGCGCGTGCCACCCGTGGGCTCACGCCCACGGTTCGCCGGGATTCGATTTCAACACAAGGGGTTTGTCATGTATCGACGTGCTTTCACACTCGTTGAGCTGCTGGTGGTCATCTCCGTGATAGCCGTGTTGATTGGATTGCTGTTGCCGGCTATTGCCGGTGCGATCCGTGTTGCGCGCGTCACGCAATGCGTCACCAACGTTCGCGGCCACGTGCAGGCGATCCAGCTCTACCTCGAGGACTTCAACGACATCCACGCGACCGGCACGCACGACAACCAGGGGCTCAGCGTCGACGCCCAGGGTGACCCCGGCGCGCAGACCAGCGTCTTCGACTTCAACCTCACGGGTCGGTCGTCGACCATCGCCAGCCCGAACCCGCCGAACTGCTGGAAGGTCAACCGCGAGCGCCGCGTGCTCAACGCCTACGTGGGCGAGAACGCTGACGTGGCGGTCTGCCCCCTCGACACGGGCTTCGCCAACCAGCGCAAGGAGAAAGCCAGCGATTTCGCCGGTAGTTCGTACTGGTATCCGAACCGGACGCCGGCGCAGGTCAGCGCGGGCACGATGGTCGGCCAGTTCCAGGTCTGGGCCATCGAGGGCCACCGCGACGCGCAGATCAAGCAGCCCAGCCGGAAGCTGCTGATCGCCGATGCGGTCGCCGACGGCAACCGTGACATCACGCTGGGCCACCTCCAGTGGCACGCGTCCAACGATCCGCCGCCGGTGTCGGTCGGCTACGCGGATGCCCACGTCGAGCAGGTGACCCGTCATAATGGCGGCAACGCCAACGTCGCGATTGGCAACCAGAGCGCCATCGACGGCTGGGCGCACGACGGGAGCCGGGACTACTACTGATCTGATCACCCGTAGCCCCGGCGCGTTCAGCTACGACGCCCCGAGTTCGACCCCGCACTCCGGGCACGACGCGTGATCGTGACCGCGCAGGTCGTAGCCGCAGCGGTGGCAGTAGCCGTGGCGCTCGTGGTCGAGGTGCGGACGCATCTTCGAGATGGAAAGGTGACCGAGCAGGGCGCCGCCCACGGCGGTGCTGAGGATCGTCGTGCCGACGAACAGCGGCAGGCCGATGCGGTTCTTCGCGTACATCCAGATCAGCAGGTAGCCGCCGAGGCCCGCCGCGAAGCAGACCACCACCCACGTCGACCAGAGCAGCCAGAGACCCCTGCTGCGGCGGAAGCAGCGCCACCACACGCGATTGCGATCGATCCAGGGCAGGTCGGCAAGCTCGGGAATCGATCGTGTCGACCAGTAAAGGCGCATCTGGGGAAGACCCGGGAATACGAAGTTCGCTCCGCATTGCTTGCGGTGGGGTAGATCCAGCGTTATCGTCCGGAATCACCCGCATTTACAGGAGCCTTGGAATGATAGTACGCATCGTCACTCTTTCGATTGCCGCGCTCGCGCTCTGGGGCTGCAGCCAGGAGTCGACGCCGCCGGCCGAGGTCAAGATCGTCGACGGCGTGTCCGCCCCGAAGGTCGACATGCCGGACGTGAAGATCGAGCTGGCCGGCGACAAGGAGATCGAGGTCGGCTGCGCGATGTGCATCTACAAGATGGACAGCGCGAAGAGCTGTGTCGTCGCCGCGGATATCTCCGGGACGAAGATGCTGCTCACGGGCGACCACGGCATCGATCCGCATTCCGTCTGCAGTGCGACGACGACGGCGAAGCTCGCGGGCAAGGTCGAGAACGGCAAGTTCTCCGTGACGTCCGTGCAACAGTAATGGATTGAACGTGCGCCGCCGCCTGTCCGTGCTCCTGCTGTCGATGGCGGCGGCGTCATTCTTTTCGGCGCCGCTCTGGGCGCTCCTGCCCGCGTACGTCGAAAGCGCGCTGCGCGCCCCGACCACGATCACCGGGTTGCTTCGTGCCGTGTCGATGGCCACGGCGGGCGTCGTGTTCGCGGTCGGCGGCGCCGTGGCCGATGGTCTCGGCTCGCGTCGCGCCTACCTGATCGGCCTTGCCGCGCTCGGCTCCAGCGGCTTCGTCTACCTCGCCGCAGGCTTGCCCCTGCTTCTCGGCCTCTCGATCCTGATCGGCGTCGGCAACGCCTTCCTGACGACCGGCGGGCAGAGCTACCTGATGCGGACGGCGCCGGACGCGCGCATCGGGACCGGCGCGAGCCTTTACTTCATATCGATGATTCTCGGTCAGGCCGCGGGCAGCGCCGTGTTCGGGTTCGTCGCCGATCATGGGGGGTACCGGCTGATGGGCTGGATCCTCGTCGGCGGTATGGCCGCGACGATCCTCGGGGCGGCGATGCTGCTGACGGATGCGGAGCGCACGGAGCGCCCCGGCCAGGGCGCGTCGTCGATCCTTGCGGGATACGGCGATCTGCTCGGCCGACGCGAAATCCGCTGGCTTCTCGCCGTGCGATTCCTGCCCACCTGCATGTGGGGCGCGTCCTGGGTCGCGATCCCTTACCTGATGTTCGTCGCGACCGGGAGCAACCAGACCGCCGGCTACTACACGATGTCGACGCTCCTCGTCGCTGCGGCCGTGCAGTATCCCGTGGGCCGCTGGTGCGATCGCGTCGGCCCGCGCCGCTGTGTCATCTTCGCGGCCTCGGCGATTCCGGTCACGTCCCTGGTGGCGGCGCTGTTCGTCGGTTCGACGACCGGCCTCTGGCTGTGCGGGATCGCCTATACGTCGGCCGCCTGGAGCCTGTCGACGATGATGCCGCCGCTGATGAACACGATCTCGACCGGCGAGGAGCGCGGCCGCATCGTCGGCATCGCGCACGTGGCGTGGGCGCTCGGCATGGGCGTCGGCATGTACGGCGCCGGCTGGCTGCTGACGTTCAGCGCGGCCGCGCCCTTCTACGTGGGCACGGCGTTCTGCCTGGCGACGGTGTACTGCGCGTGGCGGGTGACGCGGCGGGGCCCGGTGCACGTACCGTCCTGAGGGGTGGCAAAGGCCGAGAGTCGAAAGTCGAAAGTTGAAGGGCCCGCGGTGCGCGTCCCAAAGGCCCGTGAACCAGGCAAGCGTCATGGGGATCCGCCGGCTGCGCCGGTGGATGGGGCGCCGTCGGGCCGCGAGCGGCCTGGGGCGCTTCGGACGCGCGTCACTCCCCAAGACGAGCAATAGGGTTGCCGCTGGAGATCCGAGGACTTTCCGACCTTCCGACCTTCGACCTTCGACCTTCGACGTCCGCCTACCTTCTCCTCCCCGGCCTGCGTCTCCGCTTCTTCTTCGTCTTCTTCTTTTCGTTCTGCACGAACGGCCGCGTCGGCGCGCCCGGCTCGTCGTCGACGGTGAACGGCTTGCCGTCGCGCAGGTAGAGGCGCTGCTGCTCCTCGAGGTTCAGCGGGCGCGATCCCCAGCGGCCGAAGACCGCCAGCTGGTTGCCCGACTCGTCGACGGCGCGGTCGCGGTCGAGCCCCTTGCTGATCGCGAGCGCCGGTCCGTGGGTGTGGCGCGTCGCGATCAGGCGCGGGTCGAGCGGCGGGCTGAAGCCGCGGAACTGCGGCGTCGTCTCCGGGCCCATGAGCTGGATCACGCGCAGGCCGTGGCGCCCGTCGGCGACGTAAGCGAACAGCGACGCGTTGGTCATGCCGACCTTGACGTCCCGCGCGTCGTCGATGGCGCCGTCCGCGGTGAACTTCTGCACCAGTGACGGCGAGCGCGGGTTCGCGACATCGATGATCACCAGACCCTCGGACCCGCCGGCGACGAAGGCGTAGGTCCGCGCGACGTACAGCCGGTGCGCCGAATCGAGCGGCACGGTCGCGCCCGCGACGGGACGCGGCTGCGTCGGGTCGGTGACGTCGATGACCTTGAGCCCCTCGCGATCGGTGACGAACGCGTAGCGGAACTGCACGGCCACCGCGACCGGGTCTTGCAGGAAGTCGGTGCCGACCGCCGCGACCATGTTCGGGCGCAGCGGGTCGTCGAGGTCGACCACGGCCAGGCCCTTGCGCGCGGTGACGTAGGCGTATCGTCCGGCCATGGCAAGGTGGGTCAGGCCGTCGAGGGCGCCGTCGGGGTTGAAAGCGTCCCCTCCGTCCGCCAGCGTCGCCCGTTCCAGGAAGTTGTTGGTCGGGTCGCCATCGAGCAGCGTGGCCGCGAACGTCAGGACGAGCCCCTCCTCGCGGTCGCCGATCACCAGGTAGGCGTAGAGCGGGTGCATCGCCTGCTCCTGGTTCATGTGCCAGGGCTGCGCCGGATCGGTGATCCGCGCCGCCGGGCGCGCCGGGTCGTTCGACAGGCGCGTGCGTGCCGGATCGAGTGCGAGCGTCGGGCTGCCGATCGCGACGGCGTAGCGCGTCGGCACCGAAAGAGATTGACCGAGTGGAGAGACCGGCGCCGTCACGATGCGCTCGGAGAAGCCCTTGTTGTCGATGTTGGCGACGTCGTACACGTAAAGACCCCCGCGCCCGCGCGCGGCGTAGACGTACTCGCCGCGAAGCTGCAGATCGAGGATTTCGTTGCCCGGGCCGGCGCCGTGGTGATACGCCTCGTCGAGACTGTGGCCTTCGCGCTCGAACGCGGCATGCTCATCGGGATAGGCCAGTCGGTGCAGGTCCGATCCGTAGACCGCCTGCGGCTCGTCGTGCTCGGTTACCGCGACGGCCTCGAGCTCCGACCGGCCGGTCGCCACGTAGACGTAGCGCCCGAAGAAGTTGACGAAGTTGGTGCCATGCGTCAGTAGCTGCGCGAGCCACGCGTTATTGTCCTCGTTCGACGACAGATGGCAGTCCGAGCATTTCCTCGTCGTCCCGCGGCCCGACGTCGCGTGCGGGAAGTGCGGGTTGAACGCCTGTCCGGAGTATCCCTCGCCTGAGATCGTCTGCTGCTGGTGGTAGATCCATTCGCGGCTCTGGTTCCGGCTGGAGACGACGACCGCCGAGCTGGAGCGCACCGGAACGATCTTGCCGGGCTGCGCATTGCCGTGTTCATCGACCTTGCCGCTGCGCACCGCGCCGTCGCGTCCAAGCATGAAGATCTCGTCGCGCAGCACCTGGTAGTTGTAGCGCGTGAAGTTGCGGGCGTAGAGGTTCTCGTTGTGCAGCGTCGGCGTGCGCTCGTTCGCCTGCATGGGCAGGTGGCAGCCGAAGCACGACGTCATCCACGACGTGTGGCACGTGTAGCACTCCATCTTCTCGGTGCCGTGCGCGAGCTTCGGGCAGCCGCCCGCCTTGTTCGCAGGTGGCAGGTCGCCCCAGGTGCCGTCCGTCCGCACCGTCTTGGCGTAACGGGATCGCTTCGCGGCCTCCACGTTCTCCGGGCGCTTCGCCCACGCCGATTCGGGGTTGATCGTGTCGGCGGTCTGCGGCACCTCCCACTGCACGGCGGGGTTCAGCGCCGACCGCTGCCAGAGGCGCCCGTCGTCGTCCTTGAAGAACCGCGCGACCCAACCGCGCGGCAGGCCGTCGGTCTTGACGTCGTTCCAGACCTTGCGCCGGCGCAGCCGCGTGCCGCGCTCCGGCGCGGCCGGACCCGACGTCTTCATCGTCTTGAGATCGACCGTCTCCCAGTAGGTGCCGTGGCAGTCGACGCAGGTGATCTCGACGGCGTTGCGCACTTCACCGTAGAGGCGGCCGTCGCCGTGGACGTCGTTGACGAAGTGACAGTCCACGCAGTGCATGCCCTTGTCGAGGTGCACGTCCTGCAGGTGGACCGCATGCTTCCACTTGTGCGGATCCTCGAAGTCGATCGGCGCGTCATCGCGGGTCAGCAGGTTGCCGCGGCGATCCTTCTTGTAGACGCCGCGGAACATCCAGCCGTGACCGTGGAAGTCGGCGAACTGGTTGTGACGCAGTCGATCGTTGAGGACGGGTTCATCGCCGTCGCCGGACGGCGCGCCGCTGCGCTCGAGGAAGTCGTCGCCCGCCCGGTCGCCGGCGTGGCTCACCGCGTCGGGATGGAGGTTGCCCCACAGTCCCTTGAGCTGCGCCGACTCGGGGTTGCGGCGCAGGGCCCGCCATTGCTCGTCGGGTGTCGGTCGTTGCGATCGGCGCGGGTACATGTGTGCGCCGTCGGACTCGTTGTCCCACCAGATCGTGCCGTAATAGGTGTTTGCGTAGCTCGTACCGGGGTGCACGTGGCAGACCACGCACTGGCTGCTGGGCATGGCGCTGGTGAACGCGTGTCGGATCGGGTGCCCGGGCTCGTCCTTGGCGATCGTCGGGTCGGTCGATTGCGACCCGCCCTCATGACCGGCCGCGGCGTACCGGCCCGAGTGCGCGGGGTCGCGGTCGTTGGCGTACGGCGTGTGGCAGGCGGTGCATCCCGACGAGCGATAGTCACCGGGATGGTCGTTCGTGCCGAGGAAGTAGAGGTTGGGATCCAGCAGGCGCGTCTTCTGAATGCCCAGGAACACCGGGTCGGTGCGATTGAGCGTGCCGAGACCGCGTGGCGAGAGGCCCTTGTCGGGACGGCCGCCCTCGATGAGCGGGTTGCGGTTGCCGACGTCGAGCGGGTTCGGGTTGAGCACCGGACCGCCAGGGATCGGCAGCCGTCCGCCGCGCTCGAACACGCGCAGGATGTTGCCCGGCTGCGTGATGTTCCACACGGGAAGCGGCTCGAGCCTTGGCAGGATGCCGCGGCGGTTCACCTCGTTGCGCGTCGGGGGGCGCGTGGCGGCGACGAGTTGCTGTCCGTCCCATTCCGAGTTCTCGACGACGCCGTCGAGGCGCTGGGGCACGCCGAACGCGGAGTAGCTCTCCCCGTATCGCGCCTGCTTGTGCGGCACGGAGCCGTTGTTGTACAGCACCGCCGCCCAGAGCATCGAGCCGTGGGCCATCATGCTGTGGCGCACGCGGGTGACCTCGCGCGGGTGGCAGGCCCCGCAGGTCCAGTCCGCGATGCGCAGGTCGCCGGGGTTCACGAACCGGATGAACTCGGGGCTCTCGTGGTTGAGCGCGGCGTAGGTGTTTTCGGGGTTGCGCGAGCCGTGGGGTGTCTGCTCATGGTGATGCGCTGCGCCGAACGCCCGCTCGTCCTGCAGATGATCGCGCCCGTACCACGCGGCGGGATTGCGCGGCAGGACGTGGGCCAGGGTGACGCGCTGTCGGTACGTCTTCCGTTGCGATGCGTCCAGTCGGTGCGGATCCGCCGGCGATTCCAGCGGGGACATGACCGTCGCGTCGCCGCCGTGGCAGTCGGTGCAGCCGAGGGCGAGATCCTTCGTCAGGTGCATGTCCGGATCGTCGCGCAGCCAGTCCGCGGCCTTGTCGTCGAGCGCGCCGTGGCACGAGACGCATCCCGTCGTCTTCGCCAGCGCCGCGTCGGGGCTCTGGGTGCGCGGCGCCGGCGGCGCCATGCCGCGCCGGATCATCTCCAGTCGCGCCGCTTCGGGATCGGCGACCTTGTCGCGGTGGCGCGCGCTCCACGGTTTCGTGTCGCGCCAGGTGCGGGCGTGCTCGCAGGCGAGCAGCAGGAGCAGGACGACGGCCGTGGCGAGGAGCGACCCCCCCAACCCCCCCCTTGGAGAGGGGGGGCTTTCTGCGAGTCGGGCCCCTCTTGTTATGAGTGGGAGCGTCCGGTCTCTCCCCTTTCCAAGGGGGGGTCAGGGGGGGTTGCTCGTTTCTCGTCATCGCACGTCCTTCAGTAGGTCAGCGTGAGCGAGGTCGTGACCTGGTACAGCGTCTCGTCCGAATCGAAGACGTCCTCGAAGCCGTCGCCGGGAAAGAACAGGGAGCCGCCGACGGTCACGATGACGTTGTTGTTGAGCAGCGGCCGGTACTGCAGCACGAGGTTGACCTCGTCGCCGAGGTGCCGGTCGATGTCATTCTGGTTGAGAAACAGCTCGAGCGTTTCGGTCGCCGCAAAGCGCAGGTGGTTGTAGTTGAAGGACGCCTTCAGCTTCGGCGTCAGCTCCGCCTCGAACCCCGCGTTCAGCAGCAGCGTGCCCGGGTTGACGAAATTGGCCTGGCCTTCGGCCTTGTTGGCCGCGAGATCGGTGTAGAGGCTGCGGGCGCTCGTCAGGTTGACGCCGAACAGGCGCAGCGCCTGGCCGTGGTAGAAGCTCGCGGGGCCGCCGGCGAAGACCGGGTTGTCGAGGATGCCGTCGAAGCCCTCGGCGCGTCCGTCCTCGGGATCGTCGTCGCCGCTCGCGTAGAGCACGGACACCTTGGGGCGGAACCAGTCGACGTCGATCGACAGCTCTGCCGCGGCGAGCAGCGCGCTGAGGTCGACGGCGCGCCCCGCGATCGGGTTGTCGTCGTCGTGCCCGAACGCGTAGTAGAAGGCGTGGTTGACGTTGAGCCGGCCGATGTGCCCGTCGCCCGCCCAACCCGCGTAGTACGCGTCGACGTCGTGGGGCGTCGCGCTGCCCGCGAGATCCGGAATGACCAGGAAGTCGTTGTCGTCGAACTCGCGATCCGACTGATCGTGGTTCCAGTGGAAGCTGACCTGCGTCGTGTACCCCATCCAGATGAAATCCTCGACGTAGAGGTTCGCGATCAGCACCTGCTGGTCCTTCCAGTCGAACTCCTCGAGGCCGCTGTTGGTGTCCTTGTCATTCTGGGTGAGCAAGGCGAGGTTGTACTGCATCCGGTTGCTGGCCAGGTTGCCGAGCAGGCGGACGCCGTCGCCGATGTCGTTGTAGAGAAAGCCGCGGAAGTCGGAGTTGAACTGCTGGCGGCCGACGCGCAGCGCCGCGATGTCGAAGAAGGGGCTCGTGTCGCCGAGGTGGTATTCGAAGAACGCCTCCTGGAGACTCGCGAACGCGTCGTCGCGGACGTCGCCGTCGCGCACGTCGACGTTGACGTTGTTGTGCTCGGTCAGCTCGACGTAGTTGATGTTGGCCGCGGGGGTGAGGCGCACCAGCCAGTCGACGGGCCGGAAGACGCTGTAGCCCCGAAACAGGTCGAGGTTCAGCAGGAACGTCTGGCTGACGAACACCTGCTCGCCGTCGCGGAAGAAGTCGAAGGCGCCCGCCGAGGACGCGCTGACGCCCGAGGGCGTCGGCAGGTCGCGCAGGGTCACGGTCGTGTCGGAGGTCATCGTGACGTTGAGGAAGATGTCATCGCCGAGGATCGGATAGTCGCCCTTGAGGACGTTGCGGTCGTACGGGTTGGCGGGGTGGCCGCGCGTGTACGGCACGTCGCCGCCGAACGGATTGGTGAGCAGGGGGTCCGCCGCCGACTGCCGGCCGTACCGGTCCCAGGGCGGCCAGCCGGATCGCCAGCGGTCGGGCATCGGCGTCGCGGGCGCCGTGGAGCCGGAGTCGTCCGGGGATGCACGCCCTCCGGCGTGACCCAGCGGTGTCAGCGACGAGCCGAACAGGTCGGTGACGGGCGGTGACGTGTCCTTTTTCTTCTGCTCGTTGTTCTTCGCGCCGTTCTTCGCGCCGTCCTTCTTATCGGACGTCTTGCGCCGCTCGGCCGTCGCCGGCTTGGAGCGGGCCGATTTGCGGGGCGGCGGTCCGGCGTGCGACGTCGAGAGCCAACCGGCGCCCAGCAAGGCCGCGACGACGCAGAACGACATGGCGATACGACGCTGACCCAAGTGTGCGCCCCGGATGCGAGCGGGGATCCATACAGTCAGTTGGACAGTCAGTTGGACAGTCAGTTGGACAGTCAGTTGGATCGCCGTTCGCCTGAATGGTGTCAGAGGGGATTTATCGGCAGAAGGCGTCGCGGACGGACAAGCAGTAAACGTTTTCGGACAGCGCCGGCCGGGGCCGCCAATTCTGCGGGATCGCGGTCTCCGCGCTCGATATTCGAGGGTTGGCAATACGAGGCGTCTGCGGCCTCGATTCCGGGGGCCCCTCGTCATCCTGGGCGGACTCCCGGTCTGAGGGCACGGTTTGGATGCCGTGTCCGGCGGTGACGCTGTCATGCTCGAACCCCTCGAACCTCGAACGCTCCCGTCGGCCGCGGTGCTGGGCATCGAGACCAGCGTGTTCCGGTTCGAGGACGCCGACCAGGATCAGGTCGTGGTGCGCCTGCGCGGCCCCGGGGTCGCGCAAGTCACGCTGCTCGACGATCGATTCGACGGCGCGGACATCGCGTCGATCGAGCTCGTCGGCGCCGACCCCCGGACCTCGCTGGTCGTCAGGGCGGCGCGCGGGGGGCGAACCTCGATCGGATCGATCACCGGCGGATCGCTCGGAACGCTGCGCCTGGACGGCGCGGACCTGGTCGGCGCGGGCCTGCACCTCGAAGGATCGGTCCGGCGCCTGAAGCTTGACGCGGTGACGGCGGGGGCGGGCGTGCGCGTCGACGCGGCGGGCCGTCGGCCGGTCAGGCTCGACATCGTCGATGTGCTCGGCGCCATCGACGATCCTGTGCGCATCTCGATTCCCGATTCGGTCCAGTCGCTGCGCGTGCGCGGTCGCGCGCACGCGCTCGCGCTCGATGTCGCCGGCGGCGTGCGCCGAGCCCGATTCGACGGCGAGGTCCAAGACCTTCGGCTGCGCGTGGCTGATCGCGTGGAGCGCCTGCGCGTCCGTTCCGGGGACGCGCCGGTGCGACGCGTCACGCTCGGCGCCGCCGGAGGCATCGGCTCGGTGCGCATCGACGGGAGCCTTTTCGACTCGCTGCTGCTTGCCGGCGCGCGCCTCGACGGGCAGTTCGGCCTTGACGGGGCGACCTTCGCCGCGGCGTCGATCGACAAGGTGAGGATTGCCGGCGATGTCGTCGACTCGGTGATCGCGGCGGGCGGGGATCCGGGCGCGGACCGCGGGTTCGAGGTCGGTGAGGTGCTTCCCGGCGGCGTCATTCACCGGCTCGCGATCGACGGCGTGCTCGCCGGCATCGACTCGCCGCATCCCCAGCCCGGGATCTACGCGTCGCAGCTTGGCCGCATCCGGCTGAGCGGCGCCGCGGTGGCGCCGACCGGCTTCGCCTCCGCGCCGGGGCTCGTCGGCCGCGCCGTGATCGATCCGCTGCCGCCGCCGGAAACCCGGCTCACGGTCGACGACGTCAAGGCGATCATCGAGCGCGCGGCCCGGCGCCTCGTGCAGCTTCCGGACGCGCGCAACGCGACCATCGCCGTGACCGATCGCGAGGGGAACCTGCTCGGCGTGGTGCGCACCGACGACCCGGGCGGCCTGGATCTGCCCGACGCCGCGACCACGGTGGATATCGACGCCGGCGGCCTCGGCGGTCTCGAGGCGGTCGACGGGGTGGTGGCCACGTCCTTGATCGCGGCGACGAAGGCGGGCACCGCCTCGCTGCTGTCGACGGCGCTGGGCAACGCGTTCACCACGCGCACCGCCGGCTTCATCATCCAGCGCCACTTTCCGCCGGGTGTCGATTTCCAGGACGGCGGGCCGCTGTTCGGCGTGCAGCTTTCGAGCCTGCCGACGAGCGACGTCAACCGCCTGCCGCTGGGCGTATCAGCCGATCCGGGCGGTCTGCCGCTCTATCGCGACGGCGAACTGCTGGGCGGCGTCGGCATCGAGATCGACGGCACGTACACGGTCGATCCGACGCCGGTGTCGGGACGGGCGACGCTGGAGGAGTCCGTCGCGCTCGCCGGGCAGGTCGGCTTCACGCCGCCGGCGCGCATTCGCGCCGACCGCGTCTTCGTCGACGGCATCCGCCTCGACTACGCCAACGCGCGCCCGCCGGCGCCCGCGTCGCTCGGTCCCGCGCTCGACTACGACGCGATGGTCGTCGCCGGCGAGATCGTCGAGCTTCTGGCGCCTCGGATCAGCCCCGACAGCAAGTTCGCTTCGGCGCGGCTCGTGCCGGTCGACGATCCGTCGACGGAGATCCTCGGCGAGGTGCCCGATGCCAGCAGCTCGGACAACCCGCTGGCGCTGCAGGATTTCTTCGACGAGACGGCGGGACCGGACGGCGCGTTCGACTTCGGGACCGGCGCGCCCGGCCTGCGCTTCGACCCGGCGGTGCCCGGCGGCGTCGTCGATCCCGCGACGTTTCTCACGGCCGACGACGTCCACGCGATTCTCGGGCAGGGTCATGTAATGAACCGGCGGCTGCGGGCGCAGATCCGAAAGGATCGGCCGCAGCAGTCGCGGGTCACGGTCGCGGTCGTGGACGTGGACGGGAACCTGCTCGGAGCGTTTCGGTCGCTTGACGCGCCGGTCTTCGGTTATGACGTGTCGGTGCAGAAGGCGCGCACCGCGGCGTTCTTCAGCCGGCCCGACGCCGCGGCGGAGGTCGGCGCGCTCGACGGCGAGGTGCTCGTCGACGCGCTGCAGGAGCTTCTTCCCGCGGATCCGGGCCTGCCCCGCGCCGACGAGCAGGTCGTCGATCCTTCGGTGGATGACCCGTACGGGCGCCACGTCGACGCCGCGGCGGCGATCGGCGTCGATCTCGACGGCAGCGTCGCCGTGGCCGATCGCACCGGTGGATTCCTGTCCCGGCCGAACCTGCCGGACGGGATCGACGGCGCCGCGCCCGGCCCCTTCGCGGCCCGCGCGCCCGATCGCTTCAGCCCCTTCAACACCGGCCTTCAGACGGTGCTGATCATTCCCGAGCTGGTCGAGTTCCTGCTCGAGTTTGCGGCGATGGACGAAGCCGACGCGCTCGCCGCCTACGCCGACGGCACGCTCGGCGGTGACTTCGCCGCGCCGCTGGACGCGAACGCGTCGGACAGCCCGTTCGATCTCAATCCCGGTGGCGGCCTGCCGGCGCGCAGCCTCGCGAACGGCATGCAGATCTTTGCCGGCTCGGTGCCGCTCTACAAGGACGGCGCGCTGGTCGGCGGCGTCGGCGTGTCCGGCGACGGCATCGAGCAGGATGACCTCGTCGCGTTCGCGGCGGCGAGCGGCTTCCAGGAGTTCGGCGCGGTGCAGCGTGCGGACGCCGTGAAGATTGCCGGCGGCATCCGCCTGCCGTACGTCAAGTTCCCGCGCAGGCCGTTTGGGGGTTTTTGACGCGGAAGCGTCCGCGACGCCCACGCCGACGATCGAGTCCGACGACGAAGGACGAGGGCGATTCAGGAATCAGAAATCGACTATCTTTAGGGCGTGCGTGGCCGTCCCCGAGCGCTGGATGCGCAGACGATCGTTTCGGTGGTGATCCCCTGCTACAACGAGCAGGAGGTGCTGCCGATGATGTTCGAGCGGCTGAAGGCGGCCATTGCCGACTGGGGCACCGCCTGCGACGTCATCCTGGTCGATGACGGCTCGACCGATGGAACCTGGGAGCTGATGCAGGGGTTTCACCGGGAGGATCCGCGCTGGCGCGCGATCCGGCTGTCGCGGAACTTCGGTCACCAGGTCGCGCTCTGGGCCGGCCTGCGCCACGTGACGGGCGATGTCATCGCGGTGCTGGACGCCGACCTGCAGGATCCGCCGGAGGTCGTGCGACAGTTCCTGGACAAGTGGGTCGAAGGGCACGACGTCGTCTACGCGATCCGCACGAAGCGCAAGGAAGGTCCGTTCAAGCGCATGGGGTACGCGGTGTTCTACCGCGTGCTCGCGTTGCTCTCCGAAATCGAAATCCCACTGGATTCGGGAGACTTCTGCGTCATCGACCGCCACGTGCTCGACCAGATGACGATCGTGACCGACCAGCAGCCGTTCGCGCGGGGCCTGCGGGCATGGGTCGGCTTCAACCACGTGGGCGTGCCATACGAACGGCACGAGCGCGCCGCGGGTCAGCCGAAGTACACCTTCGCGAAGCTGGTGCAGCTGGCCCTCAACGGCATCTTCAGCTTCTCGACGATGCCGCTGCGGCTGGCGACCTATCTCGGGTTCATCGTCTCGGCCTTCGCCTTCATGGTTGCGGCGTTCTCGTTGGCGCGCTGGGTGTTCGCCAGCCAGTTCGAGGCGATGGGCATGGGCCCCACGACGGGCATGACCAGCATCGTGATGGGCATCATGTTCCTGGGCGGCGTGCAGCTGGTCTGCATCGGGATCCTCGGCGAGTATGTCGGGCGCATTTACGAGAACGTGAAGGGACGACCGCAGTACACGGTTCGGGAGAGGTTGGGGTACGGGCAGCCGGGGAGTGTGAGCGGGAGGATGACCGAGTGACGCGGGGTCTGGGGGCCACCCCCCCGGCTTACGCCGGGGGTTCGCCTGTGTATGGCGCGGGCGAACCGCGCGGCGTCAGCCCGCGGGTCGAATGGCATGGCGGCCTGATGCCGCCTTGGGCTGCCGATCCCGCCCCAGACCTCAGACTCTACGGCTCGGGCATAACGTACAAGTTCAGTCCGTGCAGCCTGCGCGCACGCCGCCGCACACCCGCCGGCGCCTTTTCCCCATCCGAGCCAGGCGGAAACGTACTCGGCTCGATGCCCTGCTCGGTCACGGCCTCGTACGCATCGGTCGACGGCTTGGCTCTCCCCTTCTCCTGCTTCGTGATCACGGCGCGGTAGTGTCCGTCCTCGATCAGCTTGCCGACGCCGCCGCCCGCGAGCAGCCCTTTCCGCTTCGCGCCCTTGTAGAAGACGTGATCGATCACGGTTGCGGGATGCTTCCCGTCCGTCGCGTGCCACGGCTGACCCAGCACCTCCTCGTCGAAGAACAGCGGCTTCGGCACCTGCTGTATGTGCTCGACGAGCACGTGCCTCCGCGCCGCGGCCTGCCGATGCGAGCGAACGCTGTCGGCGAACAGGAACTCGGTCGACGACACGCCCGCGGGAACCAGCAGGTGCACCAGCAGTCCGAGCACGACCAGCGCCCAGAGCGGCGGCGCGAGCTTCGCCAGCAGCGGTCGGCCCTCGCGCGGCCTGGCGACGAAGCTCAGCAGGATGACGACGGCGAGCGTGATCGCGTGGAACAGCGGCTCGAAGAAATGGTTGAGCGACGAACCGCTCTTGCCGCCGGTCACGGCGCAGGTGAGGAAGCTCACGACGAGTGCGAGCTTGATGACGCCGATCGGCGCGGTGGATTCGTGTGCCGTCCCGGGTGCGACGTAAAGCCGCCGCAGCCAGGCGAGGGGCCAGAGGGCGAAGAGCACGAAGAACCAGCTCTTGAACCCGACCATCGCGATGTTGCGCAGCATGATCTTCGGGAACCATCGGTTGACCGTCGGCCCGTGCAGCACGTTGGCGCGGTAGTCGTGGCCGCCGACGACGAGGGGGGCGACGAACAGGCCGATGCAGATCACGCAGAGAACCGCGGCCAGGCGCCAGCGCTTCGTGCCCAGGCAGTAGAGGGTGACCGCGGTGAGCGTCCAGACCGAGGTCTGCTTGAACGACCATGCGAGGTAGAACACGAGCGCCGCGACGATCATCGTCCGGGTGCACTCTCGCTGGAGGCTGCGCACCGACAGGAGCAGCGCCGCGGTGACCAGCGTCATGGACGGCACGTCCGGGCGGACGGTCGTCGAGTACCACCAGACGGTGTCCCATCCGAGCCATGCGACGGTGACGAGCGAACCGAGCGCGACGGCCTGCGATCGGCTGAGGGCGCCGGGCAGAAGCGTGCGTACCAGCCCGGCCTGGAAGACCGCGCCCGCGACGGCGAACGCCAGCGTGATCCACCGCCCATAGACGATGATCCGCCCGTCGTCGGCGCCCAGCGCGCCGAGAATCAGCCCGTACAGGTGATAGAAGAAGAAGTTGTAGAGCGTGAAGGTGAACGTGCCCTCGGTCGGCGCCTCGTAGAGCGGGAAATCGTGGATCAGCTTCCAGAGCGGGTAGACGCTGACGCCGCCTGCGCCACCGGTGACCAGGATCAATTCGTCCCGGCAGGTGATCAGCCTGATCACCATCATCACGAGCGTGAGCAGCGCGGCCGCGGTGAACAGGGTGGCGAGCAGGCGTCCGTGGAACGGGGTCGGTGAGGGGACCGGGGCGTCGGTCACGGACGGCGGTTCGCGATCAGCTTCGGATGGCGCCATGCGTCATGCCTCGCGCACCCGCATCGGCGAGATGATCCGGTGCCGGCGGGGGCGAAAGGATAGCAGAATCGGGTGGTCGAATTCGAGCGGCGCCGCGATCGATCTGCGTGCGCCGCGCAGGATCGGCGTGGCGACTGCGTATCGAGGGGTGAAGCCCGGCGGGGCGCGGCCGGCCGCGACGGACCGGGAATCGAACCCCAAGCGAGGTTGCCATGCTGCACAACACGGAAACACATGTGGACACGGATTTGGACACGGATTTGGACACGGATTTGGACACGGATTTGGACACGGATTTGGACACGGATCTGGACACGGATGC
>NYZC01000026.1 GCA_002686995.1 Phycisphaeraceae bacterium
AACCCGCCCGCCCTCTACGGCGACAACGCGCCGCTGCTCTACGGCACCGACTGGCCCCGGCTGATGCGAACGACCCGCTTCTCCTTCTGCGAGGACGGCAACGTCACCCGGATCACGGAGGACGGTCGACTCATCAGCCAGCATCGCGGCTACAAGATCGCCCGCATGTGCGGCAACTCCTGCCTGCGCTTTCACACGCCGTGGGTGTTCACCCACGAGGTCGGCCCCGAGCTGGTCGCCCTGACCGAAGCCGCCGTGGTCAATGACGGCAATCTGAGCGTGGTGAAGAGCTATGCCTCGATCGCACGGCCTCTTCACCCGGAGCAGAAGGCCTACATCCGTTACTTCCGCGATCACGAGGCCGACTATGCCGGCGTCGAGGAGGTCAGCGAGGTGGCGGTCTACCGCAACTTCGAATCGATGCTCGAGGGATCACTGACGTACAGGATCGGACATGCGCCGGGGGCGGCGTTCATCGTCGTTCTTTCGTTCATGCGATCATTGCTCTCGAATCGAGATTGTTTTGTGGTAGCCATTCCTCATCGTGTGGACGCGCGACGATGTCCGGTCACGGCGGCGCGATGAGCTTCACCGAGCGCCAGATGCCGGCCGGGCCGGTGGAGTTTCTGACCTTCACCGCGATCACCACGGATGACCCGGGCGCGAGCTGCGAGGTCACGTCGATCTCGAACGGGGTCTCCCATCCATCGAACCCATGGTCCGGCGCGCCCGCGAACGCGCCGTCGACGTACACGGCGCATTCACCATCCACGGCCCCGAACGCGAGCAGGCGCTGCGGGTACCGTTCGGCCTCCTCCGGCACCGTCCATTCGAGCCGATACCACGCGGTGCCGAGGTGATGAAAACCGAAGGCGTCCCACCAGTCGCCGATGCGGATGTCGTGCCAGCCGTCAAGGTCGATCCCCGGGCGGGCCCACCCCTTCTCCTCGCCGACCCGCGCACGATCCTTGCGAAACTTCCAGCCGTCGCGGGGCAGCGGCGCGATGACCGCGTGCCGGGTCCAGTGACGATCGAACACCTCGTCGCCTTCGAGACGCGGGTCGTCGTGGGCCGACCGTCGCGTCGGCGCCCGGTGCGACGCGGGGCCGTCCTGGTTGACCACCATGTCGTAGGCGGCCTCGTAGCCGATGTCCGCGGGGCTGCCGCGGGCCGGCAGCATCTCGATGCCGTCGGCCGCCGGCGACACCTTCACGCGCACGCCCCAAAGCGCCATCGTCCGTGCGTGGTGCGTGTGGTGTCCGCCGGTGCTCTGGTAGATCACGTAGACGGAGCCATCGTCGAGCAGAATGGGATGGTTGTAGCCGTAGGCCGACGCGTCGACATCGTAGCCGTAATGATCGCCCGGGCCGTGCCACGTGCGCCCGCCGTCCGGGCTGAGCGTGACCCGCAGCCCGCCGCCGAAATACGACCCGGCAAATGCCGCAAGCACGCCGTCGGGGGTCACGATCAGGTGAGGGTCGTAGATGCTGATCCCGATGCTCTCCGGCTCGGTCCAGGTCTCGCCGCCGTCCTCCGACCAGGCGATGTCGCCGTGGGCCCGGGAGATCAGCACGATCCGGCCGTCCGGCAATTCGGCCAGCGACTGTTCGTGCATGTGATGGTCGTCGTTCCCGACCACCGCGATGCGCTCCCAGGTCTCGCCATGGTCGCGTGACCGATGAATGCCCACCGCCTCCCAGGATCGTCCTTCTTCGCCGCGGTAATAACCGTAGAGCGCGTGCAGCACGGTCCCGTCGGACAGCACGAGGGCCGATTCGTTGCCCGCCGCACGGGCGCCCGCGGAAAAGGTCCGGTGCTCGCCCCACGTCTCGCCGCCGTCATGAGACCGCATGTGGGTCGCGACGCACACGTCTGGCAGGTCCTCGACGTACCAGGAGCACAGCAGGGCGCCGTTGTCCATCTCGGCAATCATCGCGTGGCAATCCGTGTGTTCCGTATCGATGATCACGCGCGGCGTCGACCAGGTCAGCCCGCCGTCATCCGAATGCATCAGAAAGGTGCGCCCGCCGCGTGGGGATTCGAGATCGGGACAGCCCATCCGCAGGTGTCGGTCGAATTGCGCTCGGCACGCCGGATCCTCGAGGATCGCCTCGGTGACGGGCATACTCGCGTGCCAGTACCCGGCGTTGAAGGTGACCAGCCAGCGTCCCGACTTCAGCACCGTGACGCCGGACCAGCCCACGAACCCGTTGTAGCCGGGGAACTGCTCGGGCTGGCTGAGCCACGGGCCGACGATCATCCGCCGGCAGGCGAACTTTCGCGCGGGGTCGGGCTCGCGGCCCACGATCTCGAACCTCGTCCTCATGCTCAAAACGGCTCTCCGGTCACGTCACGCCGGAGACGTTCGATCATGTCGCCGACCTGCTTGCGGGCGGCCATCATCTCTTCCGGACGTGAGGTGCTGTATTCGACGATACGGCCGCCCAGCTGCGGCAAAGCGGTGATCCGGACGAGCCGGTTCTCGAGGGTCACGCGGTCGAAATGCCCCAGCTTGCCGTGGGTGACCGTGCACTGGGCGTCGATGGACGAAGCGTCCACGATCAGGACGAAGGCCGTCACGATGCCGGCGAGGGTTCGGCAATGAGATCGGACATTCAGCATCAACGCGTCTCCACGGTGGCTGGCGTTCTCACCATCATGATGCACACCCAGGGGGCTGGCAACTCGGAAGAGAGCCGGCGAACCAGCCGGTGCTTCACCGACGGCTCACACGACGCCCAAGAAGCTGACTGCAATTTCCGACCATGAAGCTCGGGCAGAAAGAGACCACCGGTCACGGAGACGAAGCATGAGTTCGGCGGAATCGAGCAACGTGAGCGTCCAGGCTCTCGAGGTGACGGCGGAGGGCCTGGACATCCAGGCAGCCGCGGACATCTACCGCCACCACGGGTGTCTCGTCGTCCGCGGATTGATGACGCGCTACCTCACGGCGATCCGGCGCGACATCGACCGGATCATCGAGGAGACCGTCGCCGGCATCGACGGCGCCACGAGGGTCGAGGTGGGCTGGTCCACGCCCAACGGGGCCCTGCTCATTCCGGCGCCGGAAGGGTATCACCGGGACAAGCAGATGATGTGTCTGCCGCTGTCCTACCATCACAGCGCCGCGTTCTTCCAGTCCGCCTTCGATCCGACCGCGCTCGACCTCGTCGAAGCCGTGCTCGGTCCGAACATCGAGCTGTTTCAATTAGGACAGAGCCTGGTGAAGGAGCCCGTGGGTGGACACCCGAAGAACCTGCACCAGGATGCGGCCTACTTCGAGCACAAGTACGAGGGGCCGATGGGTCAGCTCACCTACGTCGTCGACACCGATCTCGAGAACGGCTGTCTCCACGTCGTTCCCGGCAGCCACCGGCTGGGCGTGCTGAAGCACGAGGACACGCTCAGCCACCTCGGCCTGAACGCGGACGAATGGCCCTGGGAGCGGGCCCTGCCGATCGTGGGCAGGGCGGGGGACGCCATCTTCTTCCACGTCAAGTGCATTCACGGCTCCAAGCCGAACCGGTCGGATCAGCCCCGTCCCGTGTTCATTCACCGCTACCGCCGCTCCGACGACTTCATCGTCATCAACGCCACGACCACGGCGAACCGCGAGGAGGCCGAGAAGCACGTCGCCGAGGCGAAGAAGGACAACCAGCTTCATCTGATGGTGCGCGGGTTTCGCGAGTTCGATCTCGAACGCGAGTAGCCGCTCTAAAACTTCCCGTCCCTCACTTCGAAGTGCGTCGGCTTGCCGAGGCTCTCACCCCTCTGCCGCACCCAGACGGCCACCCAGCGAATCATCTGGTCCAGGTTCACCCGCGGCAGTCCGAACAGGCGGTGGGCCAGGGTACTGTATACAATTATTGTAGTACAAGGCTTTTCTGCTTCTGCGGATCGAAGCGCGCCGGACGATTAATCGACCAATGTCGAGCTGAATCGTCCCGAAATGTCGAGTAAGAGATTTTCTCGACTTTTCAGCCTGAGTACACCTGGCCGCACGCTGATCGTGCGGGTTCGTCTAGGCCGTTATGCGACGATGACATTGGCCAACCACCAGCTGCACGCGACGGGGAAGACGCCGCGCGGCGTTTGGAGTTGAATCGATGATAGACCTTACGCAATCGACGACCGGCTCGCCGGCGGTGCATACCGTGACGCGAGACCCCGGCACCGCGTGGACGAGGACCGCCACCGCCGCAATCGATGCGGTGCCCGACGCCCACGCCTCTCCGCCGCCTGCTCCCGAGATCCGTTGGCCCCGCGAGGCGGCGCGCAGCGGCATCTGCGGCTCGGTAAGCCCGCGCGTGCTGCGGCTGCCCGACCGCAGCTACCGTATGTACTACACGCAGATCCTGCCGCGGATGGGCTATCCGGCCGGAGCCAACGACTACGACAATGCCACCAGCCGCATCCTCAGCGCGGTATCGACCGACGCGTCAGCTGGACGCCGGAGCCGGGTGTGCGGCTCACGCCGGAGCAGGGGGGTGCCGGTGCGTTTCGCGTGGTGTCGTCCGAGGTGGTGCCGATGCCCGACGGATCGGGTCGCTTGCGGATGTACTTCGAAAGCTGCTTCGGCACTCAGTCGACACAGAACTCGATTCGCAGCGCGCTATCCGAGGATGGGGGCCTAACCTGGAGCGTCGAGGACGGGCACCGGCTGCGCATCGGGGGTGGCAACGTGATGGCGTCGCGCATCATCTTTACCGAGGATGGCCTGGTCAGGTTGTACGTGACCCAGCGCACCGTGGGCATCATCAGCGCCATCTCGACCGACGGAGGCACGGACTTCGTAGTCGAGGGGCCTCGGCTGCCCGAGGACCCCAGCGCCTTCGCACCCGAGATCGTTCGCCAGCCAGAAGGCGGCTACCGCATGTACTACTCGTCCTGTGTCTCGGATCAGCTGCCCACGGAGGGCGGCGGACAGCAGATCGTCTCGGCCAGCTCGCCCGACGGCCTTGATTGGCGGGTGGATGGCGCCGCAGTCGTCCCCGACGGAAACGGCCCCGACGCGGTCAAGGCATCGGAGATGTGCACGTTCCAGCTGCCCGCGGGCGCGGCGGAGGGGATGTACGGGATGGTCTACGAGGGCTGCGACGGCACGACTCCCAACGCCCGTGGAGTGTGGCGCATCGCCCGCGCCTTCGCGCAATAGGCAATCCGTGTTCATTCGTGGTTCCGTCCCATCCGTGTTCATCCGCAGCACCGGCGAAGCGACGATCCGGCGGCTGGCCCCCTACACCCGGCGCTTTGAAGACCGCAAGACTCGCCTCGCCTGCCGCTGGTATGCGCGGTAGCGTGCGGCCCCATGCCCCGCATCGATCCCTCGGCACTCAAACCCTTCGTGACCGCGCCGTTCATGGGACGCGGCGACGGGCGCGCCGGCCCGCGACCGCGGCGGTCAGCGCGAGACAGACCGCCGAGGACGGCTCGGGGACCTGCGGCGCGTTCACGAGGAACACGCCCCGCGTCCCATCGGTGAATCCGAGTTATTACAACTTGTATATGAAGCCCCAGACCCGGACATTCTCAACAAGACTTGATGGCGAAGAGGCCCAGCGGATCGACGAGCTGGCCCGGGAGGTCGGCACCGACCGGGCCACGCTGCTGAAGCAGCTCATCCGGCGCGGATACGCAGAGTTGCAGTGCGAACGCGCCCTCGAAGGCTACCGCCGAGGGCATCTCTCGCTCTCGCGCGCCGCCGAATTGGCGGGCATCCGCACCCGTGACCTCCTGTCACAGCTTCCCGATTCTGGAACCGAACTCAACTACGACCTCGCCGAACTTGAAACAGACCTCAACCGGAAGACCGACGGTTGATTCTCGTCGCCGACGCGTCCCCCCTGATCTTTCTCGGGAAGCTTGATCAGCTCGATCTCGTACGGCGCGGGTACCCGGGCGAAATCCTCGTCCCCGAGGTCGTCCGCGACGAAATCCTCGAACCTCCCGTGCCGCCGCACGAGCATCTGATCATCACGGCGTTCCTTGAGGAATGCGAAGTCGTCGTGGTGCGACCTCCAAAGGTTCCCCACCCCGGCCGGCGTACGACGCTGCCGGCCGGGGAGCGTTGTCTCAACGCTCAGGCCATCGTGTGACGCGAACGACGGCGACGGGCCAACATCGGCATCGCCCCGAGTCCGAGCAGGACGAGCGAAGCCGGCTCGGGCAGGAGTTCGAACGAATAGGACTCAACCTGGACCAATGAGACTTGTTCACCCGAGTCGTCCATGATGCTGATCACCAGGTTGCCCAGTGTCCCGACCCCGCGCAGATCCACGAGCGCGTTGGAAGGCCAGTCACCGCCCGGAAAGGTGTAATCCGGGGCCGGATGACTGTCCTGGTGGGCAAGATGAATATCGTGGGTACCCAGCGAATTGATGGTGTCCTGATCGTCGAAGTCGGCCTGGACCCGGAACCAGCCGGTGTCACTGCTACCGTTGACCGTCGCACCGCCGGTTGTTTCCATGCGTACATGGAAAGACTTGTCTATGAGGGCGCCATCGTTGCTGCGGTTTCTGAATCCCGACGACAGTCCCTGAATGGAGAGTTCCGAGAAGATGCCGTCCGGCAGCACGTCGGTGATGGTGGACATCAGTCCGCCCCGCCTGCTTTTGTAATTAAAATCGCCGCCGCTTGCGAGGCGAATGAAGTTGCCGCCATGATCCTGGATATAGGGCGAAAGGCTGTCACCGAGCCCGTCGGAAAATCCGGTCTGATTGGTATCTTCGAATCCGATGGGGCTCGTGTCGTCGACCGGGATCGTGAGCAATTCCGCCTGAAGCGCATGGGCGAATCCGAGCGCGACCATGACCGTCAACCATCGTGCTGTCTGTGTTGCTTGACTCATTCTGCATCTCCAAAAAAGGGGTTGTGATGTCTTGCATCCCGCAACGCGCGGGCGCATCCGTCTTCGGACGGGTTTTTCTCTAGTCGAAATCCGATTGGCAGTTTCTGCCACACCTCACCACCGAAAGGTGAATCTCCCCCAACATGATATCGCGATATTAGAATAGAGTCAACGGTGGCCTGATCGATCCAGCGGTTCCGCAACTGCCGTTCGCGCCTGCACTTGAAGCGTTTTTTCGGGCGTAGCAGAAGGGATGGCGGATCGATCGCGGAGGTGGGTGGATGGGTAGCTGGGTCCGGTTCAGGGCCCGCGCGGTTGGATCTTCAGACTCTGATACAGCTCGGCGGTGATCATTCGGCCGATCTGGAGCGTGTCGTAAGCTGCACGCACCGCATCTTTGAGATTCCGGCGGTAGAAGACCATGAAGAGGTTGCACGCCAGCATGGTCAGCAGCCACAAGACGAGAATGGCGTTCTCATGGTGTCGGTAGACGTGATCGCCATGCCAGTGGTTGGCGGTCTCGTTGAACCCCTGGTTCTCGATCGTCCACCGGCCATGCCCGAGCTGAACCACGACGCCAGTCGGCGCCATCCCCTTGGCTCGAGCGCAAGCGGACGGCTCATTTCCCAGCGACCTGGACCATCGCCGCCGAATAGATGGAGCGCCGGCCGTCCGTGTCCACCGCCTGGGCCCGGACGATGACATCGGCGCCCGGCCCAAGGGTGAACGTCGCCTCGTACGGCGCGTCGTCATCCTCGATCGACTCGAAGTCGACGCCGCCGTTGACGCTCACGCCGAAGACGACCTTCGCGATCCGACCCGAATCGCTGACCGCCTCGGCCGCCAGGCGCACGGGGCCCGGCGCCAGCCGGTCTCCGTCGGCGAGGCGGGCGCCGTCGCGGTGCAGCTCGACACCCGGCCACGACTGGGCCCGGCGCAGGTCTCGGGCGGCGGCGCCGAAGCCGGCCCAGCGGCCGTCGGGCTTGCCGCGGCCGTCCTGGTCCACCAGGGCCACGGCGTAGCTGCCGGCCTGGCCGTACTGGAACACGGCGAATCCCCTGGCCCCGCAGGCATAGGCGCTGACCATCGCGTCGTAGACGTGCTGAAACGTGCTGAGGGACTTGAGCCACGCCTGCACCGCCGGCGAGCAGGGGCCGTAGCCGAAGCCATCGATCCTGTTGCAATCGGTCGCGATCCACTGGCCGAGATTCCCCGGCAGCG
The DNA here is from genome assembly GCA_002686995.1 of Phycisphaeraceae bacterium. Taxonomy (GTDB): domain Bacteria; phylum Planctomycetota; class Phycisphaerae; order Phycisphaerales; family Phycisphaeraceae; genus NYZC01. Next base: position 8,069 of record NYZC01000026.1, read on the forward strand.
CGACGAAGATCATGTTCTCCTGGCCGAGCCTGCGGCTCTCGGCGATGCGGTCGACGATGCGCCGGCTGTTGACGCTGATCGTCGCGTTGACGCTGCACATGTCCCGCTTCTGGCCCAGGTCGTACCAGGGCGGATCACAGTGATTCAGATAGATGTCGTGATCCGGGAACCGCTCGTGGAACGCCTTGGCGTAGGCGCGCATGAACGCCTGCTGGTCCTCCGGCAGACCCTTGCACTCCGGCTCGTCGGTGAAGACGTGGCCGAGAACCTGGTCGCGCAGATCCTGCTCGTCGTAAACCAGGCGCTGCATGAACTCGCGGTCGGTGAGATCGATGCTGCGCGCAATGTCCTGCTCGGTCCAGCCTTCCTTGTACTCGTGGAGCCGGCTGTAGGAGGTGATGCCGCGGATGCCCCAGTTCTTCACCGCGGCCCACTGCGGAGCCCATTTATTGCCACTGACCACGACGAAGTTCACACCCTGCCGCGCCATGTCCATGAAGGCGTATTGCCATCCGAAGCGGTCCTTCTTCGCGATCGCGGGCATGGCGTAGTAGACGCCGATCAGGAACGCGTCCCCGACCGGCTTCGTCGGCGGCGGGGGTCTGGCGGCCGAGGACGCCGCCGGCTTCGCGGCGACGGGCACGAGCTCGACGTGATCGATCCGCAGGTGGTTGTCACGTCCGGGGCTCATGTCCCGGACGCGGATGTACAGATCGCCCGGGCCGATCCCCGAGACCGTAATGCTCTCGGCAATCGCGCTGTTCGGCCAGACGGCCAGGTCGAGCGGATCGG
>NYZC01000027.1 GCA_002686995.1 Phycisphaeraceae bacterium
CGTCCTGGAGCGGATTCCCGAGGACGATCGGCTGATCCTTTCGTTCAAGGTTTCACACACGGACTTCTGGCGCTACCAGAAGTGGAACCCGTGCAGCCTGGTCTGCGGCGACCGGCCGGTGATCTACGAGCTGGAGTGCCAGCGCGAGTTCGAGGCCAAGGGAGCGATCCCGAACTGGCAGGTTCCGCTTTGGCGCGACGGGTGCCCGGAGGTCGACGACGAGGCGGGCGGCCTGGCGGACGTCGCGCAGCGCGTGAATCTGGCCGGTCTCTGGGCCTGGGTGCGCGGCGGGGGATGGGGCGGCCCGTTCGTATCGGACGAGACCTGGATCGACGCGAACGTCTACGCGGTGCCGATCCTGGCCGATGACCCCGCGGTGGATCCGGCGAAGCTGGCGCAGCAATGGATCGGCGAGCGGTTGGGCATCGACGATCCCGATCTTGCGGCCGCGCTCGAGCAGATCCTGATGCACTCGCCGCAGGTGGTGCTTCAGGGTTTCTATATTCAGTCGTTCGTCGATACGCGCAAGAGCACATGGCATCCGAACGCCGACTGGATCCAGGACGACCTGCTGGACGTGAGCGCCGCGTGGCGGGTGGTGCAACGAATCCCCGAGTCGGCGCTCGATGCGGCGATCCGCGAGAAGCGCGACGCGGTGAACCGCATCGCGAGTGATCGCCAGGCGCTGCAGCATGCGATGACGTCCGAAAACCGCACCACGCTGGCGCCGCTGCTGCACACGCTGGAGTACGGCGAGGCGCTGTTCTGCACGCTGCGCGACCTGCTCTCGGGCCTCATCGCCTACCGCCGATACCAGGCGCGGCGTGATCCGGAGATCGCCAAGCAGTGCGGCAAGCACCTGCTGAGCGCGCAGAACCACTGGAACCTGCACACGGGCCGCACCGGTTCGCGCTCGGGTGCCGCGACGGCCTTCCGCGAGGTCGGATTCTGGGAACGGACCCAGCAGATCCTCGCGGAGGTTGGAAGCGAATCGAATTGATAACTACTTTGCCGCCTGCCAGTCCGTCGCGATGCCCACGTCGACCTTCAGCGGCACCGTCAGGTCCATCGCTCCCGCCATCTCTTCGCGAACGATCTCCGCGTGCGCCTCGGCAATCTCGGCCGGCGATTCGAAGATCAGCTCGTCGTGGATCTGCACGAGCATGCGCATGGGCAGGGCGTCACGCTGGATGCGCCGGTAAAGGTTGACCATGGCCTTCTTGATCAGGTCGCCCGTCGCGCTGCCCTGAACGACGGTGTTGATCGCGAGGCGCTCGGCCAGCGCGCGGGTGGCCGTGTTGCGCGACTGGATCTGCGTGATCCGGCGGCGGCGGCCGAGCAGCGTGGTCACGTATCCCTTCTCGAGCGCCTCCTCGACGCAGCGGTGCATGAACTGGTCGATGCCCGCGAAGCGCGTCCGGTAGTCCTCGATCAGCCGCGCCGCCGACGCGGGGTCGAGGCCGCTGATGCGCCGCGAAAGCCCCCAGGCCGTGATGCCGTAGATGATGCCGAAGTTCACGACCTTGGCGCGGGCGCGCTGCTCGTCGCTGACCTCCTCCTGCGCTACGTCGAAGACCTCTGCAGCGACCGCGGCATGGATGTCCAGGTCGCGGTTGAACGCGTCGAGCAGCGCCGGATCCTGCGACAGGTGCGCCAGCAGCCGAAGCTCGATCTGCGAGTAGTCCGCACAGATGAGCACGTGGTCGGGCGCGGCAATGAACGCCTTGCGGATCTGCCGGCCGACGTCGGTGCGCACCGGGATGTTCTGAAGGTTCGGCCCGCCCGAGCTCAGGCGCCCCGTCGCGGCGCCGAGCTGCTGGAATGAGGCGTGAATGCGCCCGTCGGACTTCTCGATGCTGTGCCGCAGGTTGTCCAGGTACGTGTTGACGAGCTTCGAGAACTGGCGGTACTCGACGATCAGGCCGGTGATCGCGGTCTGCTCCGGCGGCAGGTCGGCCCGGGCGGCGAGGCGCTCGAGCACCTCCACGTCCGTCGAGGGACCGGTCTTGCCGCGCTTGATCACGGGCAGCCCGAGCTTGTTGAACAGGATCTCCCCGAGCTGCTTGGGGGAGTCGAGGTTGATCGGCTCGCCGCAGAGCTCGTGGATCTGATCGCGCAGCTCGACGATGCGCCCGGTGAGCGCCTCTTTCTGCCGGACCAGCTCGTCGGGATCGACCCGGATGCCGTTGCACTCGAGATCCGCGAGCACTTCGACCAGCGGCATCTCGACGTCGGCCAGGTCCTGCATGCCCGCTTCGCGCAGCTTCGGCGCCAGCGCGTCCGCCAGGCGCAGGGCGACGTCGGCATCCTCCGCGGCGTAGGGCACGATCGCTTCGAGCGGCACCTCGTCCATTGTCTTCTGCGCCGAGTCCTGCGCGCCGATCAGCCGGCCGATCGGAATGACCGAGTGCTGAAGCAGCGTGGCGGCGAGCTGATCGAGCCCGTGGGCCGGCAGGCCGAGCAGCTGGCTCGCGATCATCGAGTCGAACGCGACGCCGCGCAGGCGGACGTCGCACGAGTAGCGCAGCACGATTGCGTCGTACTTGAGGTTGTGCCCGCACTTGGGCACGGACGGATCCTCGAGGACGTCACGCAGCGCCGCCAGCACGGTCTGTTTGTCGAGGTGGTCCTCCGGCTGCGGCGAGATCATCGGAACGTAAACGGCGCGGTCGGGCTCGTACGAGAACGACAGTCCGCAGACGCGCGCGCGGCGGCCGAGGCGGATCGTTTCCGTATCGACGCTGACCAGCGGCGCGGCGCGCAGCGCGGCGACCAGTTCGTCCAGCTCCACCTGCGTCGTGATGGCGCGGTAGTCGCGGTCCTCGGCGGTGGTGAAGCCTTCGGGCACGACGTCGGCCTGCGCTTCGACGGACGCGTCGCTCCCGTCAAGCTCGCCGAACAGCGACATCTCGAATCCGTCGGATTCGGCCGGCGCGGGCGCGGCGCCGCCGACGAGGCGGTCGAGATCCTGGATGTGCCGGCGGAAGCCGAGGTCCTGGAACATCTTGCGGAGGGCGGCCGCGTCGATCCGGCACTCGGCGTCGACGAGATCGAATTCGAATGCGACGTCGCGCTTCAGGCGCACGAGCTCGAGGTTCAGCGGCAGCCGGTCGCGGGCGGCGGTGATGCGTTCGTGCCGCTTGCCCTTGATCCGGTCGAGGTTGGCGAGCACGCCGTCGATCGACTCGTACTCGCTGACCAGCTTCGCCGCGGTCTTCGGGCCGATGCCCTCGACGCCGGCGATGTTGTCGACGTTGTCGCCGGCCAGGGCGAGGACGTCGGCGACCTGGTCGGGACGGATGCCCTTGTCGGCCATCAGCGACGCGACGTCGATGAGCTGGTCCTTGTGAATGTCGAACATCGCGACGCGGTCGTCGAGCAGCTGCTCGAGATCCTTGTCGCGCGAGACGATCCGGATCGAAAGGTCGGAGCGATCGGGATCGTCGATGATGCGCTGCACGATCGTGGCGATGACGTCGTCGGCCTCGGCGCCCGGGACCCCGACGATCGGGATGCCGAAGCTGCGCGTCATCTCGAAGATGCGCTGCTCTTGCGGGTGGAAGTCGTCGGGCGGCGGATCGCGGTTGGCTTTGTACTCGGGGTAGAGCTCGTCGCGGAACGTCTTGCCCGGCAGATCGATGGCCATGACGACGTGCCGGGCGCGGTACTGCTCGAAGAGCTTGAGCAGCATGCCGGCGAACGCGAAGACGGCGGCCGTGGGCTCGCCGGTAACGGGGCTGCTCATGCCGCCGCGAATGGCGAAGTAAGCGCGAAAGATCTGCGCGTGCCCGTCGATGAGATAGAGGACGGACTCGGGCGCCGGGGTCCGGGTTGGGGGGGCGTCCTGGGTCATCGGGGGCCTGGGGCGGCAGCGGGAGCGAGAGCGTCATGTCCGCCCGTGAGGGCGAGGTCGTGGCACGGCACCGACCTTCAGCTCATTGCTGGATCAGCTCCACGATGACGCCGTTGGGGTCCACCGCGCAGATGATCGTGCCTGCATCAGGAAGGTCGCTGAGAAAGGATACGCCTTTGGCCTTCCAGTCGCGGTAGATGGCCGGCACGTCATCGACGAAGAAGGTGATCCAGCGCACCCCTGCCGAAAAGGCGGCATCGATGGCGCCGGGCGGGTCGGTGATATCCATCAGCTTGATCAGCGTGTTGCCGGCCTTGAGTCGCACCTGGCGAAAACCTCGCGGCGCCAGGCCCAGCTGAAGGGCCACCTCCCCGGGGATCTCGACTTCCTTGAATACCGGCAGGCCGAGCAGGTCGCGATAGAACCGAAGTGATCCCTCGAAGTCACTGCAAACGATGGCAATATCGACCGCTGATCCCGTGACTCTGGCCATGGCGTTCCTGTCGTTGACGGCGGCGATGCCTCGCAAAGGTTCGAGCGTTTCGGTCGACGGGATGATACCGGCTCCGGCCAGGGCGCGTCAGCGCAAGCGGACGGATGACCATGGGCAACCCCACGCATCCTCGCCGTCCGTCATCGGGATTCCTATGATGCGGTTCGGACTCCCGGGTTGCGGTCGATGAAGGTCATCAGGCATGACGCGGATTGCAGGCGCTACCTTCAGCTTCGGTGACCTGACCCTGGAGCAGTCTGCCTCGCTGCTTGCCGGACTGGGTTTCGCGTTCGCCGACGTCGGCGCCGGATGGAGCAACTACCAGCAGGTGTCCCCCCGCGCGGCGGCGGACGATCCCGATCGGGAGGCGGCTCGCCTGCGTCGCGTCATGGAAGCAAACGGCCTGGCCGTCAGTGAGCTGTTCCTGATGCAGTTCGAGGATCCCATCAACCATCCCGACGTCGCGGCGCGGCGGGCCACATCCATCATCTTCGACCAGGTCACCACGTTCGCCGCGAAGGCGGGGTTCGAGAGCGTGATGATGATTCCCGGGCAGGTCCACGAGGATCTCGGACAGGAACCACGCGAGGCATTCGACACGTCCGCGGAAGCATTGCGTTCGATGGTCGGGGTGGCGCAGGACAAGGGGCTTGCGTGCAACATCGAGCCCTGCATGGGATCGGTCGCCCACGAGCCGACCGCTGCGATCGCACTTTGTGAGGCCGTGCCGGGCCTGGGGTTGACGCTGGATTACGCCCACCAGGTCCAGCTCGACCTGGACCATGAACAGATCGAACCGATGCATCGCTACGCCCGGCACATGCACGCCAAGCCATCCGCGCCGGGAACCTTCCAGGTGCCTGCCGACGAGAGCGTCATCGACTTTCCCCGCATCGTCCGCAAGCTCGAGGCGGACCGATACGACGGTGTGTTCTGCGTGGAGTACGTCACCAGCCAGGCCGTCCTGGACGCGGGATGGGACGTGATCGAGGAAACGGCGAAGCTGAAAGGGATTCTCGAGGATGCACTTCGCCGCGAGAAAGGATGAGATACGGGCATGACCCGTAAGGAAATCAGTCACGCCCCACGCAAAGAAACTCGGCATGCCCCTCTTCCTGCGCGGCGCCACCCCCCACAACGCGGGCCACTTCGAGATGTATCCGTGGGAGTACAACATCCCGATCGGTTGCGGCGGCATTCTGATCATGCCGGGCGACATCATCGTCGGAGACGACGACGGCGTGGTCGTGGTGCCACCTGCCGTGGCGCCGAAAGTGATCGAGTACTGCGTGGCGCGGGAGGAGCGGGAGGTGTTCGAGCGGATCAAGCTGAAGGAGACGGGCGACATTGCGAAGTACTACCCGATGAACGAGGCAGCGCAGGTCGAGTATGCGCAATGGTTGAAGCAACAGCGTGGCGGCAGCACTCTGAAGGGACCGAGTTGAAACGACAATGACCGCTCCCGAAGACTACCGGATCATCTACAACTGGGACGGCGCACCGCACGGTTACAGCGAGGTGCCGCAATCCACGGAGGCCTTCGTCCAGAAGGCTTTCGCGCCGCTCGAGGCGTGCCAGGTCGGAGCCCTGTTCTGGTGCGTCGGCAGCCACACGGCGCACTGGGACAGTGATGCGCTGGAAATCCTGGGTGACGTGGACGGTCGCCGGTACACCGGCGCCATGTCGTATGTTGCAACAGAGAATATTCGGCAGATGATCGATCGTGGCGAGGATCCTCACGCAGCCCTGATCGAGCGCGGCCGGGCCCTGGGATTGCCTGTCTTCGCATCGCTTCGCATGAACGACAACCATTTCGGTGGGCTGGCCCCGGACGACGTGGCCCGCAGCCGGACCACCGAGAAGACGAGGATGCGCATTGATCACCCCGAGTGGATGCTGGGTGGCCGTGCGGCGTCCGACTGGTTCGCCGCGTCCTGGAACATGTCCGTGCCCGAGGTCAGGGAGAACCGCCTGGCGCACCTGGAGGAACTCTGTCACCGCTGGGACTGGGACGGCGTGGAGCTGGACTGGCAGCGCCATGCCTTTCACCTGCCTGCCGACGATGCCTACCGCCTGCGCTACGTTCTCACCGATCTGCAGCGAGCGGCCCGGCGCCTGGCCGATGAGCTGGCCGACCGGCGCGGTCGTCCGTTCCATGTCGCCGCCCGCGTGGCGCCGCGCCTCGAGACCTGCTTCAAGTCGGGCTACGACATTCCCACGTGGATCGAAGAGGAATTGGTGGACATCCTGATCCCGGCCGCCAACGCGGGCACCGATCCCTCGGTGCAGGTTGGCGAGTTCGTCGAGCTTTGTCGGGATCATGGCACCTGTGTCTATCCCGGCCTTGACGGTGGCCTTCCTGAACCTCATGTCGGGCCCGAACCGGCGGCCGTCAAGGCCGCGATGAGGACGCGGGCGATCGTGGACCGTTACCACCACGCGGGCGCGACCGGGATCTACTGCTTCAACTGGCACGCCGACGGAGATTCGCGGCGCGAGCTGCTTTCGCAGATCGGCTCGCCCGCGTCGTTGCGTCGCCAGGACAGGATTTACGCCGCCGTGCACCGCGTCCTGATCGATACCGGGCCCTGGCGCGGCGCGTACCGTCCGGATCGCGTGTACGGCGAAGTGCCGGTGGCGCTGGTACGCACCTTCACGGGCGACGGACCGATCATCGACATCGAGATCGTGGATGAACTCGATGACGATCCACCGGCTTCCCTCGAGTTGCGGGTGCGCCTGCGCGAGTGGGTCCGAGGCGATCGCGTCGAGGTCCGGTGGGACCATCGCGCGCTGGCCAACGGGACCGTCGACTACTGCTCGCAAGGCGAAAACGATCGAATCGGCGTCGTCGCGGCGACTTCGTGGCACCGCTTCTCGCTTGACCCGGCGCGCGTGACTCCTGGCCGGCACCAGGTGCAGGTCGCACTTCTGGAAAGGCATCCCCAACTGGCCTGCGACATCGTGCTGACCGACGTCGAGTTGGTCGTCCGCTACGGCACGGGTGACGGGAGCGGCGAATGAATGCGGCCCGCCATCGCGTGGCCATCATCGGATGCGGCCGACAGGGTCAGCGCTATGCCGAGGCCTACCTCGCCTATCCCGACACGCAGATCGTCGCGCTGGTCGAACCCAATGCCGCGCGTCGCCGCGTCGTGGCCGAGCGATTCGGCGTCAAGGCGCATTACCCGGATGTCCCGTCCATGCTCAACGGCGTCGTGCCCGACGTGGCGGCGGTGGTGACACCGGCGCGTTACACGAAGGACGCCGTCATCGCCTGCGCCGAAGCGGGTGTCAGGGGCGTTTCGACGGAGAAACCGATCGGGGGAGTTCTCGCCGACGCCGATGAGATGGTCACCGCCTGTGCCGAACGAGGCGTCGTCTTTTCCGGCGGCTGCCTTCAGAGTGCCATGCACGAAGTGCAGGAGGTCGCCGCTCGTCTCGGTCGCGGTGATTACGGGCAACTATCCGGCGCGGCAATCCACGGTTTTAGCGGCGAAATCGTGGGTGGGTGCTGCCAGCACATCTGCGTGCTTCGGCTGCTGATGCATGCTGACATCGATCGCGTGACCGCCTGGGGAGGCCCGCCCGAGTCACTTCAAGGTGACACCGACGGCGACTTGAACCTCCCGGGCTGGTGGCGTCTCACGAACGGGGTCGTGTGCGCCGTGTTCGGCACGAACTCCATGTCGCGCGGTGTCGAAGTGTGGAACGACCAGGCGCTGGTGCGCTGGGACTGGGGGCCGCCGCAGGTGTTCCGGGGCCTCGACGGCACTGGCGCTCGCGTGCCGATCGACCCGCACTACGAGACGTATCCCTTCAGCGAATTCGGATACATGACCGGTGCCATCCGATCCCTGCTCCGCGCCATCGAAACTGGAAGTGATCCCTGGGTCACGGGTCATGATCTGCGCCAGGCGCTGGAGGTGGCCATCGCCGCGAGGCAATCCGCGCTGCTGGGCCAGGCGGAGATTCGACTTCCGCTGGAGGATAGAACGCTGCGTCTCTATCCGACCCCGTACCGCTGGTCCGGCGGTGACGCGAGCGGCGCGCCGCAGCCCATCGAGGAAGCCGCGAGCGGAAGACGCGCGTGACCGATCGGTTCGATGCTCACGCCGCCCGACGACGCCGGCCGGGCGGTGACGAGAAGGCATCGGGTCTCGCTTCGCTCGACCGCGGCACGCGCACTGGTCGTCGGCGAACCGCGCGGCGTAAGCCCGCGGGTCAGATGTGAGCCCGTCCTGTCACGAACGGACCGTTCGGCGCGTGTCAACCGCATCGGCTGAATGAGGCTGTCGTGGCATTCGATCGGGCCGCGTGACCTCCTCGCACGTGAGATACCACTGGCCGCGCTCGCCGGGGAAGAAGGAGACCCAGGAGGTGTATCCCGGGGTCTGCGCACCGTGATAGACCTCTCTCGACTCGAAATCCACGGCCCTGACGGCGGGTTCGGAATTCATGGGCGCTCCCCGTGGGTCAGCAGGAACTCGATCTTGGGGTAGTAGTTCTCCTCGATCGGGCCGGCCTTCTCGCCCACCTCGGCGAGCTTCGAGGCCCGGGCGACATCGAGAAATCGGCGCGCGGTGCGGCGCAACTCCGGTGACAGCGGCACCGACATGTCGACGACGTGAATGGGCATCCAGATGCCCGCGTTGAGAAACGGTTTCTCCACGCGAACGATCAGCGTGTGGCGGCCCGGCGCCACGTCGCGCGGCAGCGACCGGAAGAACCCCTGTCGCCACATCTCCCAGGCGCCCAGCTTCTGCTCGCCAATCTTGACGCCGTCGAGAAAGATGTCGGCGAAGCCGTCGATCGCCTCGAAGAACAGCGCCAGCGGAGCCCCGCCCGCGTCGGGCAGGTCGAATGACGTCCCGTACCACGCGACGCCGCGGTGCGGCTCGCCCTGCAGGGTCCAGTGGCGGTCGATACCCATCGTTCGCCAGCCCGAAAAGTCAGTCGTCCGGGCCCAACCCTGCTGCCACCCGTGCTCCTTCGGGTCGATCCTGAATGACCACTGTGAGGGGAAGGTGTGGATGACGCCGACGCGGGCGCAACTGCGATCCAGGATCATCTTCCACACCGGCAGGCGCAGGACGCCGACGCGCTGCCGGACCTGCGCATCCACGGCCTTCGCTTCCGCGGCTTCGAGCATCGATTCGGCGGTGCGAATGAACCGATCGTCGAACCAGGCGGTGGGGTTCGAAAGCTCCCGGCGGCCTTCGAAGTGGCCGTACTCATCGTGGAGAAAGTCAATGTACTTTTGCACGTCCTCGGAGGCGGGCCCGTAGTAGAGCCGGCAGAACTCCGCCATCGCGTCGCGGCTCTCTTCCCGGGGCCGCCAAAGGGCCCGGGCCAGCAGGTAATAGCGCAGGTTCTGGAACTGGGCGTCGCGCGTGGCCTGGTTCTGACAGAAGAGACCGGTGACGCCGAGATCGCTCATGCCCCGAAAGATGGACGCGAAATGGCGCAGATTGGGCACCAGGTACAGCCAGTCGGGGAAGTCGACGTGCTTCACCCAGTTGTACACGCCACCGCCCGCGCTCTGCTGCGCCGCCTCGAAGTAGGCTTTCGCCCGCTGGTTGCGGGCACATGACGTGTCGTCGAGGTCGTAGCGCCAGTCGGGGTCGTGCACGAGGCGCAGCAGCACGTTGGACGCCGGCCGCGTCTTCTTGGGCAGATCGGTGTGGTAGAGCATCGTCTCCACCGCCACGTTGGGATACTCCGCGGCCAGGATGTCGCCGATCGCGTTGACGAAACGCATCTTCGTGCCGCCCTCGCGCACGCCCTCCTCCTGGTTGATCGCCACGCACGTTTCGCACTGGCAGAAATGCGGGCTGTCATTGACGGTCACCGACACCAGGTACTTGCTGTGAGGATCTTTCGGTGTCTGGTCGATCCACTGCCTCAGCGTCTTCACCGCTACGGCGGGAAGATCCGGGTTCGACATGCAGAGGGCCGGCGCATAGGGGCCGCTACCGCCGTCCCACTCGCGCCGGCGCTCGCCTTCGATCAGCGGGAAGTACTCCGGGTGGGTGTCGAACCAGGTCTCCGCCGGCACCAGTTCGAACATCGTGTGCACGAACCGGCCCGCCCAGCGCACCCCGCCGAGCCGTTCTTCCATGGGAATTCGTGAGCCGATCGCGTTCATCCGGTTGCGCACCGTCCAGAGGTCGTCGAAGCCGGAGAAGATGCAACGGTATTCGAAGACGGGGTCATACCGTCTCGACGCCATATCGACGGCCAGGTTCGGTCGGGAGGGTACGTGCGTCGCCTCCGGCGTGAGAAAGCGCACGTCCAACTCCACGTCGAGAAAGTCATAGACGCCGTAGAGCGTGGCCCGGGGGAACCCGCCGAGGATCAGAAGCCGTTTGCCGTCGCGAACGATCGCGAATCCCTCCCAGGCTCGAGGCCGCAGGTGGTCCGGTAGGTCCTCGAGCCGCATACGGTTCGTCGGCCCGATGACGATCTCGTGCTCGCATGCGGGCGCGTCGTCCCAGGCCGCGGGAAATGAAGCCCCGGTGATCCGGTGCAGGAAGGTCCCTAGCTCCTCGACGGCAAAGCGGATCGCATCACCGCCGTCGATCGCGCTGACGATCCGGTAGTTCGTCCGTCCGTCCTCGGCCAGCGTCAGGGGGTCGGTTCCGGTCGTGACTTGCATCGCGCTTCCGCTCATCGTGGTCGGCTCCATGGCGCCCGAAGGGCGTTCGCTGTGGCGAGGCCGCTCCCGCGCCGCCGCGACATGTTACCTGCCGCATGACGGCGGGATGGGCCATTGGAAGATCGATGTCGCCGGCAACGTCATCCCTGCTATCCTCGTCGCGTTCGGACGGTGGCACGGAATCGTTCACAGCCCGAATCGGCGGCGCGGCCACACGCGCGCAGAAACGGTACGAGTCGCAGAACACGGGAACAGGTTCAGGATGCAGGAACTGATTCGTCAATCGGCACGCGCGGTGGTCGAGAGTCTGCGCCGTGGCGACGTATCCCCGCTCGAGCTGATCGACGCGGCGGTCGCACGCATTGAAGCCACGGACGGTCAGCTCAACGCGCTTCCGACGCTTTGCATCGAACGCGCTTGCGCGCACGCGAAGCGGATCATGTCGGGCGAACAGGCCGCCGGCGACGACCCGGCGTGGCTGGGCGGGCTACCGATCGCGATCAAGGACATCCACGAGGTCGCGGGCGTCCGGACGACTTACGGTTCGCCTCTTTTCGCCGACCATGTTCCGGATTTCTCGCACACGACGATGCAGACGCTCGAACGGCGCGGCGGGATCGTCCTTGGCAAGTCGAACGCGCCCGAGTTTGCACACGGCGGGACGACCTTCAACGAGGTTTTCGGGCACACACGGAACCCGTGGAACACGGCGATGACGTGTGGCGGCTCGTCGGGCGGATCCGCCGTCGCCCTGGCCACCGGGCAAACCTGGCTGGCCAACGGCTCCGACCTGGGGACCAGCCTTCGCACCCCTGCGGCGTTTTGCAGCGTCGTCGGCCTGCGTCCCTCGCCGGGCCGCGTCGCCCGCGCCCCCACGCGCCTGCCGTTCGACACGCTCGTGGTCGAGGGCCCCATGGCCCGCAACGTGGGCGATGTGGCATTGATGCTCGACGCGATGACCGGCACGCACCGGTCCGATCCGATTTCGCTGCCCGCGCCGAAGTCGACGTTCCAGTCGGCCGTCGCGCAGGCACGGCCACCCCGGCGCGTGGCGTACAGCCCCGACCTGGGCGGCATCGTGCCGGTCGCCCGGCCGGTGGCCGAGGCGTGCGCGGCCGCCGCGCTGCGCTGGCGCGAGCTGGGCGTCGCGGTGGAAGAGGACTGCCCGGACCTGAGCGACGCGAAAGACATCTTCCGCGTGCTTAGGGCCAACCAGTTCGTCGGCGATCTCGCCCCCATCATCGAGCAGCACCGGGACGCAATCCGCAAGGAAGTCGTCTGGAATTTCGAACAGGGGCTTCAGTTGACCGCCGAGCAGATCGGCCGGGCCGAACGCGCACGCGGCGCGCTCTACGCCCGCGCGGCCAGGTTCTTCGAGACTTACGACCTGCTGCTCTGCCCGACCACGAGCGTCACGCCGTTCGATGTGAACGTCAAACACATCGACGAGGTCGAGGGGCATCGATTCGAAAGCTACTTCGAGTGGTACACGATCGGGTTCGCCCTCTCGGTCACGTCGCTGCCCGTGCTTTCGCTGCCGTGCGGATTCACTGATGACGGCCTGCCGATCGGCATGCAGGTGGTCGGTCCGCCCCGCGGCGAGCACGCCCTGCTCGGGATGGCCAGCGTGTTCGAGCAGGTGCTCGGCATTGCCGATCGCGTGCCGATCGATCCGCGACCGCCGGCATGACGGCGCCGGTCACCGGCCGGTCCGGATGTGCTGCGGAGGCGCCTCGCCCATGAGACGGTCATAGCCCCCAGGACCGCGCGACCCGTCGCGTGCTGGCCGCCAGCTCTGCCGGCGTCTCGCCCACGAGGCTGTTGGCGATCTCGAAGGTCCACGTGCCGCGGTAGTCGACCGACGCGAGGGCCTCGCGGATGGCCGACCAGTCCAGTCCGCCCGCCGTCGGCATCCAGTGGTTGTCCGTGGGGTTGTCGATCGGTACGTCCTGGATATGCGTGCCCCACAAGCGGTCGCCGGCGGTGTGGATCTCGGACACCGGATCGTCGCCGTTGGTCCAGGCATGTCCGGTGTCGACGATCAGGCCCACCTGTCCCGGCGGATACCCGTCGACGAAGGGTCGCAACTGCTCCATGCGGATCAGCGGATACACGCCGTCGAAGTCATGCACGTAGGGCAGGTTCTCCAGGAGGATGCGCACGCCGGCCTCGGCCGCGACGGGCACCAGGTCGTCCAAGGATCGCTTCATCGCATCGACCATCGGCGCCAGCAGCGCCGCGACGTCCGCCCCCTCCGGCAGGAAGATGACGTTGGGGATGCCGTGGACCACCATGCCTGACGCACCGATCTCGCCGGCGAAGCGCAGGTAGCTGGCGAGCACGGCCACTTTCTCCCGCCGCCAGTCATCGGTCGGAGGACCGAGCACGTTCGTGTTCGCCGGCGCGTGCAACGTGGTCACGGCCAGGCCGCGCTGCTCGGCCGCGCGGCGAAAGGCCGCCGCGTCGTCGCCGCTCGCGGCGTGCGGCGCGTCCGGGCGCGACTCGCAGCGCCAGTTTTCCGTGGTGCTGCCGCAGCCGCTCAATTCAAGGCAGTCGAAGCCCGCTTCGGCGATGGCGTCGAGCGCCGGATCGAGTGGCTGTCCGTGGAATCCGTTCGTGCTGTAGCTCGCCTGGGGCATGGTCAGAGGATAGCAGAGAGCGCTCGGCATGCCGGCCCCAACATCGTGCATTGGTCCCAACGCGGCTGAGCCGCAACGATCAGGAACCACGGATCCGCCACAGGCGGACGGATGGACACGGATGGACACGGATTGGCGTTCGGGCCGAAAAATCCGTGTTCATCCGTCCGCCTGCGCCGGATCCGTGGTTCTTCAATTCCTCGTCACCGCGACAAGAAGTGACGGCGGAAGAATCCAAGGAGACTCACCGCCGTGGCGATTCGCGGTCCGGACGGCGTCAACCCGCCCCGCCGTTGCAGGTGAAGTCGAAGACGTCGAAGTTCCTCGGATCGCATTCCGCCTTCCTGCGGTAGGCGTCGTTCAACGGCTCGGACAGCAGCAGGGGAACCATGTCCTCGTAACGTCCCCCATGCGATCGCAATCCGCCCTCGAGGAGGCTCAGGTCGTGGTCGTCGGGCGTCACGCCGATCACCACGTCGCGGCCCGACAGGGCGACCAGGTCGCCGATCCGATCGGCGGGCAGTTCCATCCGACGCGCCGCCGCCTGCCGGTCATGCACTTCCGTGATACCCGCCAGCGCGCTGATCCAGTCCGCCACCTGGTCGATCGGCGTGCCCGGATCCACGTGCACGCTGACGAGCGAGCCGAGGCCGCCGTGGTGCCTGACATAGGGATCGGTGATCGGGCAGACGACGCGGTGGCCCGAGCCGAAGCGCTCATCCAGCATCGTCTGCAGGTAGACCACGTTGGGGTTTCCATCCGGCCGGTTCTTCGCGTTCATCCCGTGGTCGGCGGTGGCGCCGACCACGGCGCCCAGCTCGAGCAGGCGGCCGAGTTGCAGATCGAGGGACGCCAGGAAATCGAGGGCCTCGGGCGCTTCGGGCGCGTGCTTGTGCTGGATGTAGTCGGTCAGCGAGAGGTAGAGGAAATCCGCCCGTCCCTCTGCGACCAGCGCGACCCCGGCACGGAACACGTACACGCTGGCCGCAGCGCTGTAAATCGGCGGCGTGGCGTGTCCGATGATCTGCTCGACGTCGCCGATCCCGTGCGTGGCCTCCTTCGCCTCGTTGGCCTTCTCGGCCGAGAAGCAGATGGCTTGCGCATCGCCCAGCCCGTGCGAGAGAATGCTGCAGAGCTTGTCCTTGGCCGTGACCATGGCCACCTTCCGACCGGCCGCGGCGGCGGCGGCGAGAATCGTTGGGCACCGCAGGTATTGCGAACTGTTCATCATCACGGCTTCGCCGGTGACTGGATCCAGAAAGAAGTTCCCGCTGATGCCGGTCCGCGACGGGGGCACACCGGTCACGATGCTCGCGTTGTTGACGTTCGTGAAGCTGGGCAGCGCCCCCCGCACCATCCCCCGGTAGCCACGGACGACCATGGCGCCCAGGTTGGGCATGCGGTCGCGGGCCAGCGCGGCGCTGAGGTATTCGTCCCCGCAGCCGTCCAGGCACATGACGACGATCGGTCGCGCCGGCGGCCGGTAGGTCTTCCCATTCGCTTCGAACGACTCTGTCGCAATCATTCCGCTTCCTGACCTGATCCTGACCCGCACCCGACCATGTTTCCCGGCCACCTTGCGCGGGCGCTCACGCCGACGGCGGAACGGCAACCCATCCTACAGTTCGAATCGATCCGGTGGTCGGTAGCCGTCGGGCTCCGGCTCCCATCGCTGTCCGCACATCTCACTCATCACGCTCCACTCGCCGGCGGTCATGTTGCCGTGATGGTGATACAGGAAACGCTCGAGACCGGCCTGCGCCGAGGCTTCGAGCAGTTGTCGCAGGTCGTTGGCCGATACCGGGTCGCCGTCGTGCGGGAAGCGCCCCGCGTCCACCCAGGGCACGATGCGGTTCGGGTCGTCCACGACGGCCAGCGCGCGCGCGGTCTCGCTGGCCACGATGCGCTGGAAGAACTCCGGCGTGAATGCCCGGTCCAGGTCGGCCCGGCACGTCACGCCGGGCAGGACGAGGCCGAAGAGGCTCTGCACGACCGCGAGGGCGTCTGCGTCGGTGAGACCGGGATTCCAGTCACACAACGTACGTACATAGAGTCTCACCGTGCCGACGAGTCCGTCGAATCCGCGATCCCAGAAATAGTGCTTGGGCAGCAGGACGTCCATGAACTCTGCCAGTTGTGCGAAGTCGTACCCGCTGAGCAGGGCGAAGGCCGAGGTGCGCGGTCCGACACCCAGTTGGATCGGGTGCCCGAGATGCGACGCTACGCCTTGTCGCACGTCGCGGAAATAGTCGGTCACGGATTCGACGCGAAACTGAAACCACGCCATCAGGTCGGGATCGCGACCGAGCAGGGAGAAGCTGTCGAACAGGCCACCGCCGCCATGGCGTCGCACCCGCCGCACATCCAGGGAGCACAGTCGTCGGTGCAGACGATCCTTCGCCGCCACGAGCGCTTCGTAGTCGTAACCGAGCCGGGCGCAGAGCGGCGCCACCTCGGCCGGCAGGTCGTCGAACAGCGGTTGAACGACGTGTCCCGACGCGATCTCATAGCTCCACTCCGGCCGGTCCATCACGCCGCCGTCGATCATCGGGTAGTGCTCGAACGTATCGACCATTCGAGCGATCGTGCTGGTCCGGACGCGCGCGTCCGCCAGGGTGTGGGCCTCGCCCATGGGTGCCGTGCCCGCCATCGGCTGAAAGATCATCAGCGTCATGCCGCGGTCCTTCGCGTGACCGAGCATCTTTTCCAGCAGGGCGCGGCGCTGCGGCATCGGTTCGGGCGCCTCGGGGGCCGGGACGCCGAGCCGCTCGTAGATCTTCGGATTCGGATCGTAGGTCGCCGCCGGCGGAAGCGCGTCCTTGGGGCGCTTGAGCGTGGGCAGCAGCTTTGACGCGTTGAACATCATCGGCCCCAGGACGATCCCGTCCACGCCGCCAGCCTGCCACGCGTCGAAGCAGCGCTGATAATCGTCCATCACGTGCTCGAGGTCACGCATCACGTCCATCCAGATCTTCATGATGACCTGTCCTCTGCAGCGATATCATCGGCGCGTGCCGCGCGGCCGGATGCCGGCATCGCGCCGATGATCGTAAGCTCTGTCGAGCAACCCTACTCGACCTCGGCTCCGCCTTCGCGGATCGCCTTCGTGAATGCCCCCACCCCGATCTGGGAGACGAACGGCTTGGAAAGGCGCCGCCCGCTATGCTGTTTTCGAGCGGTTCGCGCGCTGCGGCGCCCGGAGTACGAGCGTTGGCCGACCTGACCATCCGCGATATCCGATGTTTCCTGACCCGTCACCTCGTCGTGGTCAAGGTCGAGACGAGCGAACCGGAACTCTACGGTCTGGGCTGCGCCACGTTCACCTACCGGGCGACGGCGATCGCGGCGGTCGTTCATGACTATCTCAGACCCTTCCTGGTGGGCAAGGATCCGTCCCAGATCGAGGATATCTGGCAGTCGTGCATGGTGGCCGCCTACTGGCGCAACGGTCCCGTCCTCAACAACGCGCTCAGCGGGATCGACATGGCGCTGTGGGACATCAAGGGAAAAGTCGCGGGCATGCCCCTTTACGAGCTGTTCGGCGGCAGGTCGCGTGAGGCGGCGGCCGTCTACCTCGTGCCCGGCGGCCGCGACCTGCAGGAGTTCGACGACAACCTGAACCGGATGGTGGACGAGGGGTGCCGCCACTTCAAGATCAACGGGCTCCAGAGCATCCTCGAGCCGGACATGTCGCGCCATGCGCCGATCAGCCTCACCCGAAAGATACCGACGGTCGACCCCACGTCGGGCTATCTGCAGAAGCACATGGGCAGGATCGAGGATTCCCGCCGCCTGGTTCGCGTCATCGAGGCGGCGTTCGATACGTTTCGCACCCGGTTCGGGCCCGAATTGAACGCGTTGTACGACGTGCACGAGCGGCTGCCCCCGATGGACGGCCTGGCCCTGGCCAAGCGGCTCGAAAAGTACGATCCCTACTTCATCGAGGACCTGCTTGCCCCCGAAGACAACGACTATTACCGAATCCTGCGCCAGCAGACCAGTGTGCCCATCGCGATGGGCGAGTTGTACAACCATCCGCACGAGATCGTCCCGATGATCAAGGATCGCCTTCTCGATTTCCTCCGGCTGCACCTTTCGCAGGTGGGCGGCCTGACGCCGGCGCGCAAGCTGACGTCCCTGTGCGAGCCGTTCGGGATTCGCACTGCCTGGCACGGGCCTGGTGACGTCTCTCCGGTCGGACACGCGGCCAATCTCATGCTGGACCTGCACGCGTGGAACTTCGGCATCCAGGAGGCGGCGCCGCTGTATCGGCCGGACAGCATCCTCAGTGACATGTTCCCGGGGATGCCGCAAGTGCGCGAGGGACACATGTGGTCCAACGACGGGCCGGGCCTCGGCATCGAATTCGACGAGACGCTTGCCGTCAAGCACCCGACACCCGCGCCCGATGCCGCGGCGATGGGCGCCATGGGCAACGTGCGTCGCCCCGACGGCACGGTGATCCGACCATGAGTAGTCCGCACCGTGTCGCCGTGGTCGGTGGGGCGGGCGTCTGGGGCCGGCGCTACATGCGCGCTTACGCGGATCGGCCGGACTGCCGGATCGTCGCGCTGGTGGATCGGGCCGCCGGGCGCCGCGACGCGTTTGCCCGTCACTTCGGTGCCGAATCGGTTTACGACGATGTCGCCGCGATGCTGGCCGACCAGGTCCCCGACATCGTCTCGCTCGTCCTGCCCGTCGCCGTGTCACCCGGAGTCGTGATGACCTGCGCCCGGGCCGGCGTGCGCGTGGTCTCGTGCGAGAAGCCGATCGCGACGTCGTTGCAGGAAGCCGACGAGATGATCCGTATCTGCCGCGCGTGCGGCACCATGCTCGGGTGCAGCACCGCCTATTGGGAGGGCAGGCATCTGCTCGCCACGGCCCGCTACCTTCTCGACGAAAAGCCGCTGGGTCGTATCACGGCCGCATCGATTCCGGCGGGGGTCGAAAGGGAGGTGGCCGGCGCCGGGTGCGTGGCATTCAGTCTTCTTGCGCTCTTTACCGGGATGACGCCGGCCTGGGTGGAGGGCCACGCGCTGCCGTCGTGGGAACGCTACACGTGGCCGACCGACGTTGCTGCGTGCGAGATCGACTCGGGCGTCTACGGTCGCATCGGGATGTCGGAGGGTGTGGTTTGCGACATTCCCGATCCCTCGGTCCACCCGCTGACGTCCTATTGCCCCCTCTCCGTCACCTTCGAAGAAGGACGGCTGTGGCTCCAGAACTACAGGAATCCCGTGATCATCAGGGGCTGGGGTCCCGCGTCCGCGCCGCTTTGGCTGCACCGTCACTGGGAAGATGGTGGCGTCCTGGTGCCACCCGCCGTGGCGCGCCTGGTTCACGCATTGGAGACCGGGGAACCGGTCATCTGTGACTGCGACGATATGCGTCGCGCGCACGAGGTCGCAATCGCGCTGAAGCAATCCGCCCACGACGGGAATCGCCGCGTCGACCTGCCGCTCGTTGACCGCTCCGCTCGAATTCTCCCCCACGCCCACCGCCTGCACGGCGGCGACCGGGTCGGATGGGAGAACACTCATTACGAAAAGCCGCCGGATCTCGAGGCGTCGGGCGTGTGATTCGGGTGTGACCGATCGGCGGCAAGGCTTGGCTGAATTAAGCGCTTTTGATCTCAGTACCGCCTGACATGCAAATCAGGGTTCGCCCGTTGAAGCGTGTTGACCGCCTCTTCCGTCACGCTCGTGACGTCGTATAGATTCAGCATATCCAGCTTGTCGAGTTGCTGCAGGTGCCCGATGCCCGCGTCGGTCACGGCCGTCGTGTAGAGATCCAGGTGCTGCAACGCTTTGAGCGTCGCGACGTCGGCCAGGCCTTGATCCTTCACCTGCGTGTAGGACAGCGCAAGATGTTTCAGGCCGGTCATGTCGCGGAGGATCGTCATGGACTGATTGCCGACACGCGTGTGGACCAGCGTCAGCACCGTCAGCTTCTTCATTCGTCGCAGGCTCGATATGCCGAGGTCGGTAATCTTCGTCCCGACGTTCCTGGCGTCCCCGCCGAGATGCAGTTCGGTGAGATTCTCCAGGCCTTCCAGGTGGACCAGCCCTTCGTCCGTGACGTCGGTGTACCGAATGTCCAGCGATTCCAGCTGCGTCGCGTGCCTCAGGGCGGCGAGGCCGGCGTCCGTGATACTGCTGCCGCACAGATTCAGGCGCTTCGCGTTCGTCAGGTCCGCTGCCAGCAGTCCGTCGTCGTCCTCGATCCAGGGATCGCTCGGATCGTCGGGTCTGCCGTGTCGCAGCAGCTTGCGGATGCGCCGGTAGTATTCGCGCTCAGTCTGCACGTTCCGGCCCCGGTAGCTCTCGCTCATGTGGGTGACGCGCGCCGCCCGGCCGGTCTCGATGAACCGGCGCCCCGCCATGCGAACTTCCGGCGGCGCCACGTAGGACGGGTCGTTTCTCATATCCGCATAGGCATGGTCGAGCATCATCTTCCAGCCTGTCATGCGAAGCGTGGCCACGCGAAGGCGAACGGCGATCGTATCGGCCTTCGACTCCGCCTCGGCGAGCATGTCTTCAGCGATTCGGATATGACGCTGTTCATCGGTCCGGGTGAAGACGCGGTGCTCGTCGCCGCGTGACACCGCTTTTTCGCCGTAGTCTTCGTGCAGGTAGGCGAGGTAACGCAGGACGTCATCGGCCGCCGGGCCGTAGTAATGACGGCAGAACTCCTCGATCTGCGGGCGGCTGTCGTCCTGCGGCCGCCACATCGCCCGCGCCAGGAGGTAGTAGCGCAGCGGCTGCAGATCGGCCCCGGCGCTTTGCACGTTTTGCGCGAAGAATCCCCTGGCTCGGTACTTCTCGTTCATGATCCGGATGTTGTAGGCAATGTAGCGCAGGTTGGGATTCGGCTTGAAATAGTCGGAGAAGAGAATTGTGTGCTTGGTCCATACGTATAGCGAACCATCACCGACCATTCGGCTTCCGTTCGCGAACCGGTCGGCCATGATCGAAACGCCGGGTTTGGACGGATCGTCGAACGGATAGCGCCAGTCGATGCTGCTGACGACTTCGAGGATCACGTTCGATGCGGGCCTGGTCTTCTGCGGCGGATCCGACTGGTAGAACATCGTCTTGAGCAGAGCTTGCGGATATTTGACGGCGACCCGAGCGGCGATGGCATTCAGCAGCCGCACCTGCGGTCCGCCGGCGCCGCGAACCACGCCTTCTTCGAGGTTGATGGCCAGACAGGGCTCGCACTGGCAGTGCCAGGGACTGTCGTTGGCCGAAACCGAAACCACGTACTTGTTGTAGGGGTTCTGCTGGTGGGCTTCATCGAGCCACGCGAGGACCATGTCCATGGCCAGGCGCTGGACGTCCGGGTTCGTCATGCAGGGCTGCGTGATGATGCCTTTGTACCTGTCGCGGCGCTCGCCTTCGTAGAAGGCAAAGTATTCGGGATGGTCCTTGAAATAGTTCTCGTGGGGCACGAAGGCCTGGAATGAATGCGTCGGCCGCCCGATCATCTTGACGCCGCCCAGCGTCTTCTCATCCATGACCTGAAACGAAATGCCGTTCATGCGGTTGCGTCGCGTCGCGTCGCCCAGCAGCCCGCCTTCCCAGATCGTGCGCCGCTCGATCGGCGGTCCGTAGACCCGCGAGGTCGCGGCCACCTCGAGCGTGGGTCGTGTCGGCACGTAGTTGACCATATGGGCGAGGAAGCGAACCCCCAGCTCGACGTCGAGGAAGTCGTACACGCCATAGAGCGTGGCCCGCGGAATGTTGCCCATGATCAGCAGCCGCTCATCCTCGCGAACGATTGCGAATCCCTCCCAGTTGTCCGTGCGCAAATGGGACGGAAGGTCACTGCGTGCCTTGCGCGTGGTGTCTCCAAGAACGATCTCCGTGTCGGTGATCGGCGCGTCGTCGGTCCGCACCGGAAAGACCGCACCCGTCATCTGCTTGAGGAACAGGGCAAGCTCTTCCGCCGCCAGGGTTTCCGCAGGTCCGGCGTCACGGGCGATCACGATCGCGTAGCGCGTTCGCCCATCCCGCGCCAGCAGGAGCGGCGCCGCTGGATCAGCAGCGGCCGCGATGTTCGGGATCGCGGGAAGCAGACACAGAACGACCATCGCGGCGCGGACAACCATACATGTGTTCTTCATGGGACATGTGTTCTTCATGGGGCGGTACCTCGGGATGGCCAGTCTACCCTTTGAACGGGAACAAGGCCGGGCACCAGACGCTCGCCTGCAACGTCTTCTGCACGAGAGGCAGTCGCGACGCGATTGTAGCGCCGAGGGGAGCGTGGTAAATTCACGGCGCCGGCAAAGGACCCGACACATCGATCCCGGAAGGTTTGGGCAAGCACGAACGGAAGCGTCAGAATGCAGTTCCGCGACATCGTAGATCGGTACCAGGAGGACGGTTTTGCCATCGTGCGCGGTGTGTTCGACGCGGAGGCGTTGGGGACGATCGATTCGGCGCTCGATGTCGTCGTTCACGAGATCGCGCCGAAGATGCCAAAGGGTGAGGTGTACTACGAAGAAGCGGACACGCAGTCGATCAAGAGCATGTTCCGCATGGAGGACCACGGCGAAGCGTTCCTGTCGCTTCTGCGGCATCCCGTGTTGCTGGGACTTGCTCGCGCCGTCTTCGACGACCCGGCCATGGACCTGGGCACCGTGATGTATTTCGGAAAGGCGGCCCGTTCCGGTTCGCTCACACCGCCTCACCAGGACAACTTCTACCAGTGCTTCGAGCCGCCGGAGGCGATGCGGATCACCATTGCCATGGATGCGTCAACCGCGGACAACGGACCGCTGACGTGCCAGCGTGGCACCCATCTTCTCGGCGTCCTTCCCCACCGGCCTTCGGACGTCCTCGGTTTCAGCCAGGTGCTTGACCAGGTCCCCGACCCGACCCGGTATCCCGACGTGGAGATATGCCTTGAACCGGGTGATATCTGCATTCACGCCACGAACACGGTTCACCACAGCGGACCGAATCGGACCGATCACCCGCGACGACAACTCGCCGTCGAGTGCTCTTCCACGCGCGTCCGACAGAACCAGTCGCTTCTGGCCGAGCGCCGCGAGGCGGTGGCCCGTCTTCACCGGAAGCATCAGTAAGAGCTCCTGACGGATCGATCGTCAGGCCCGAACAGAAGCATTCTGTCAGGGGCCAGGTCGATCACCCCGGCGTCGGTCTTACCAGTCCAGCGTGCCGCGCCACGCCCGGTGCATCACACCAATCTCTACGGACGCGTCGCCGTCGATCACCAGTCGATCGCCGGTCGTGAACGTGCCGATCACGCGACATTCGACGCCGCCTGACGCGCACGTGCCGGTTACGTGCAAAAGGTTCGCCTCGGTGATCTCCAGCAGGTAGCGACCCGGGGTTTCCGCGAAAGCCAGCGCCGCCGCGTCGATCGCGTCGTCACCGGCGGCGTGGAGGTCGAGGTCGAGGCCGAGCCGACCCGCCATCGCCATCTCGGCGGCGGCCACGAGCAGTCCGCCGTCGCTGCAGTCGTGCGCCGATCGCACGCGGCCGTCGCGAATCAGTCGGCTGACGGCGGCGGCCGCGGCCGGGTCGGCCTCCAGGTCGACCCTTGGGATGCGCAGGTCGCCGGACCGATCGCCGGTGACGCGCACGTAGTGACTGCCGCCCATCGCACCCGTAGTGCGCCCGACCATCACGAGGCGGTTGCCCGCGGCCTTGGCGTCCATCGTGACGCAGCGCGTCGTGTCCTCGACGAGCCCGACGGCGGTGATCAGCAGCGTCGGCGGGATCGTCAGGATGTCGCCGTCGTCGGTGGTGAACTGGTTGTTCAGCGAGTCCTTGCCGGAGACGAACGGCGCGCGGTAGGCCAGCGCACCGTCGTGACACGCCACGGCGGCGCGGACCAGGGCGCCCAGTTGGGCGGGGTCGTCACAGCTCGGCCAGCAGAAGTTGTCCAGGATCGCGATCCTCGACGCGTCGGCGCCGACGCAGACGGTGTTGCGGATCGCCTCGTCGATCGAGGCGAGCGCCATCCAGTAGGCGTCGCCGTCCTCGGCATGCTCCGGCGAGGCCTTCTCACCGATCGTGTTCTGCTGCCCAGCCGCGATCGCGACGCCGCGTCGGCTGGCAAGCTTGGGCCGGATCACGGCCGCGTCCGACGGCCCGTCCTGGTGCGGCCCGACGAGGGGCTTGACGACGGATCCGCCCTGCACCTCGTGGTCGTACTGGCGCACGATCCAGTGTTTCGAGGCGATGTTCGGGTGGGCTAGCAGCGTGATCAGCATCTCCGCGAGGTCGGGTGCGGGCGCCGCAGGCTGCGCGCGCGGCGCGGCCGGTTGCGGCTGCCACGTCGCGCGGCGCTGCGTCGAAGGGATACCGTCGTGGAGGAAACCCATCGACATCGCGCCGACCTCGAGGTCCTCGTATTTGAGGCGCAGCAGCGGCTCGCCGTCTTCGCCCGTCGCGCCGAAGTGGCCGAGGCGGCACATCTCCACGTCCTCCGCCACGCAGAGCTCGGCCAGCGCCTCGACGTGGCGGGGCGGCACCGCGAGCACCATGCGCTCCTGGGCTTCGCTGATCCAGATCTCCGTGTAGGACAGTCCCTGGTACTTCAGCGGCGCGGTTTCGAGCGTGACTTCGGCCCCGACGTGCTCGCCCATCTCGCCGACCGCGCTGGAGTAGCCGCCCGCGCCGCAATCGGTGATCGCAGTGAACAGCGGACCGTCGGGCGCGTCGCGCGCCTGGAGGATGACGTCGAGCGTCTTCTTCTGCGTGATGGCGTTGCCGATCTGCACCGCGTGCGAGAACTCGTCGGCGTGCGTGTCGGTCAGCTCGGCGCTGGAGAACGTCGCGCCGTGGATGCCGTCGCGGCCAGTACGGCCGCCCAGCACGACGATCGCGTCGCCGGGGTCCGGGGCGCCGAAGGCCAGGCGGATCGGAATGATGCCGACGCAGCCGGCGAAGACGAGCGGGTTGCCGAGGTAGTCCGGGTCGAAGCACACCGAGCCGTTGACCGTGGCGATTCCCATCCGGTTGCCGTAGTCGCGCACGCCGGCCACGACCTGCTGCAGCACGCGCTTCGGATGGATCACGCCGGACGGGACATCGGTGGTGTCGGGGGGCGCGACGGCGAACGTATCGGTGTTGGCGCCCGGCGGGGCGGCGCGCCCCGTGCCCATGATGTCGCGGATACAGCCGCCGATTCCCGTGGCGGCGCCGCCGTACGGCTCGATCGCGCTGGGGTGATTGTGCGTCTCGACCTTGATGGCGATGCCGTCCTCGTCGTCGAATCGCACGATGCCCGCATTGTCCTCGAAGACGCTGATGCACCAGCCTTCGAGATCCGGCTGCGCCATCAGCGCACGCGTGCTGGCTGCGATCGTGCTCGCAAGCAGATTCTCGATCGTGATCGAGCCGTCGTCGTTCAGCCGGTGGCCGGGGCGGCGCGCGATCTCGTCCGGCCCGAGGCCCGGGATGGCGGCCCCGGGCGCCTGCGCCTCGTAGCGGATCGTTGCCTTGAGCGTCTTGTGCACGCAGTGCTCGGACCAGGTCTGCGCGAGCGTCTCCAGCTCGATGTCGGTCGGCTCGCGGCCCGCGCGGCGGTAGTGCTCCGCGATCGCCGACATCTCCTCGAGCGAAAGGAACAGGTGCCCCTCCCGGGAGAGGCGTTCGAGACCCTTGTCGTCGAGATCACGGATCGCGATGTGCCGGAGCGTCGGCGTGTACGGGTGGCCGTGCTCGAACCGATCCGGGTGGTACGGCTCGAGATGGATGTCCTGGATGACCGGGTTCGCCACCGCGCCGACGGCGAAGCGACGGGCGTCTTCGGGCGTCGGATCGTCGCCGCTGAGGTCGAAGCGATGCCCGGTGCGCACCGAGATCGACTCGCGGTCGAGATCGTCGAGCATTTCGACGATGGCCTGTCGCGCCGAGTCCGCCACGGGATCCATCACGCCGGGCTTGTAGTGGACCTCGATCATGCAGCCGGGGGCGGGCGCTGCGGTGGCGCCGAGCCGCGCGGTCTGGTTCACGGGGTCGGCGAGCAGCTCGCTCGCGACGCGATCGAGATCATCCGGCGGCAGGGACGCCTCGATCAGGTAGATCCGCGCCGACCGCAGATCCGTCTGCGCCCCGCAGAAGCGGCGGGCGTCGAGCAGCACGCTGGCGGCGACGGGATCGTCGTCCCCTGCGTGCGGCCAGACTTCGATGCGGTGAACGGGGGTGGGCACGGAGCCATCGTACTCATTCCGTCTATTCCGTTCATTCCGTCTAATGGTTACTTGTTATTTCGGAGCAGGATGCCCCCGTCGCGCTCCGACATAACAAGTAACCATCAGACGGAACAAACGGAATAGATGGAATAGATGGAATCAGAACCCGGCGATGCCTGCCGACTCCAGGTGCTCCGTCATGCGCTGCGCCGGCTCGTCTTCCGGATCGATCATGCACGTCTGCCATCCGCGCTCCGTCGCAGCGCGGATGTTCGCTTCGTTGTCGTCGAAGAACAGGATCGAGCAAGCGGGACAGCCCGTGCGATCCTCGACGTGCCGATAGATGCGCTCGTCGGGCTTCATGATGCCGATGAGATGGCTCGCGAAGTGATGATCGAGGCGCCGCACGGCCTCGTAGGCGGGGACGCGGTGAAGCGTCGACCAGTGCCGGCCGTTGGTGTTCGACAGGCAGGCGGTATCGACGCGGGCGCCGGCGAGTCGCTCGATCAGCGCATCGATGCCCACGAACAGGCCCATGAGCCACGCATCGAACACCGACTCCAGGTGATCCACCTGCATGCCGACGCGTTCGGACGCCTCGCGAAAGAACGCCGATTCGTCCAGCCGGCCGGATTCAAACGCGTTGAAGATGTCGTCATGGCCGGGCCAGGGATGAGCATCCTCGAACCCGTCGGGCACGCGGACGAGCGCCCGCTCGAACGCCAGCAGCCAGTGATTCGTGAGGCGCACGAGGACGTTGCCGAGGTCGAAGCAGACAAGCCTGACGGGAGTTTGCGGCATCGGAGGAGACGAAGGTCAGAAGGTCGAAGGTCAGAAGGTCGAAGATCAGAAGGTCGAAGATCAGAAGGTCGAAGGTCAGAAGGTCGAAGGTCAGAAAGGTCGAAGATCAGAAGGTCGAAAGTCGAAGGTCAGAGTGGGGTTTGGAGTGTGGAGTTGCCCTGGGGTTGTCCATGAATGGCGGACACCCAATGCCCGTCAGATGATTCTTTGCTCGAAATCGACTGGGCCCGCTCCAGCCGGCAAAACTCCATCGGACCTTCCGGCTTTCGACTTTCGACCTTCGACCTTCACCTCCACGAGAGTCAGGTTCGGACCTGGCCGTCGCCCCGCGCGACCCACTTGTAGGTCGTGAGGTCGGCGGCGCCCATCGGGCCGCGGGCGTGCAGCTTGTCGGTGCTGATGCCGATCTCCGCGCCGAGGCCGTATTCGCCGCCGTCGGAGAACCGGGTCGAGCAGTTGACGAACACGTTGGCCGAGTCGACGCGCTGGACGAAGGCGTCCGCGGCCTCGATGCGCCGGGTCACGATCGCGTCCGTGTGCCTCGAGCCGTACCGGTTGATGTGCGCCACGGCGGCGTCGAGATCGTCGACCACGCCGACGGCGATGCGCAGGTCGAGGTACTCCGCCGACCAGTCCTCTTCGGTCGCCGCGGCGGCGCCGGAGAACGCCGAACGCGTGGACGCGTCGCCCCGTATCTCACACCCGGCGGCCGCAAGGTCCGCGCAAATCCGGGCGAGCAGGCCGCGCTCGGCCGCCTCGCGGTGAATCAGGATCGTCTCCGCGGCATTGCAGACGCCGGGGCGCTGCGTCTTGGCGTTCACGCAGATTTCGCGCGCCATCTCGTCGTCCGCGTGCGCGTCGACGTAGACGTGACAGTTGCCGGTGTAGTGCTTGATGACGGGAATGTGCGCCTGCTCGACGACGGCCCGGATCAGCGATTCGCCGCCGCGTGGAATGGCGACGTCGATCCGGTCGACCATCTTCAGCAGGTGGCCGACCGCGGCGCGATCGGTCGTCGGCACGAGTTGGACGCAGTCCCGTGGCAGGCTCGCTTCCGCAATCCCGTCGGCGACCGCGCGGGCGATCCGGGTGTTGGAGGCGAACGACTCCTTGCCGCCGCGCAGGATGACGCTGTTGCCGCTCTTGATGCAGAGTGCCGCGGCGTCGCTCGTGACGTTGGGCCGGCTCTCGTAAATGATCAGGACGACGCCGATCGGGACGCGCACCTTCTCGATGCGCAGCCCGTTCGGCCGCACGTATCCCTCGATCACCTGGCCGACCGGGTCGACCTGGGCCGCGATCTGGCGCACGGATGCGGCCATCTTCTCGATGCGCGGGCCGTCGAGCGTGAGGCGATCGAGCATGGCGGCCGAAAGGCCGAGGTCGCGGCCTGTCGCGAGATCGGTCGCGTTGGCCGCGATGATCTCGTCGGCCGCCTCGATCAGCCGGTCGGCGACGCGCTCGAGGGCGACCGTGCGGCTGCCCGTCTCCGCGTCGTTGAGCGATCGGCTGGCGTCGAGCGCACGGGTCGCAAGGTCCTCGCACGTCCGTGCGACATCGGGCTCGGTGGCGGCGGCAGGGGCGTTGGCCATGGAGCCTCACATTCTAGCGGACCTCACTCCGCCGGCAGGTCCGGCAGGTCCGGCAGGTCCGGCTCCGGCCGCGCGTCCTCCGGCGCTGCCGCGCGGGCGCGCACGGTGAGGGTGATCAGCTTGAGCGGGTCGGTGATCACGACGTCGGCCGGCACTTCGACGCGCGGCTGAATCGTGTGCTCGCCCGGCTCCAGCTCCTCCTCCGTGAGATCGAGGTAGACCCGGACCAGGTCCGGCTCTTCGTCGATCTTCGCGATGACGTCCTCCTTGCCCTCGAGCTTGATTTCCTGGTACTTCTGATCGAGCTCCAGCGTGAATCGTCCCACGGCGTCGATCGGAAGGGTCGCCTTGACGGCGCGCCGGGTCTCGTACCCGACGTTGCGGTTCTTGATCGTGAACGACACGAACGTCGTTTCGGGATCGATCTCCGGCTCGAACAGCTCGGGGACGCGGGCGTCCAGCTCCGGGGTGAGCCGGATGGGCAGCTGCTCCCGGTAGGGGACGCCGACGTCGCGATCCGTGATCAGCTCGTCGTCGAGCACGATGCGCAGGGCCGGGTCGGCCACGTCCTCGAAGACCTCGGCGGGCAGACGCACGGAAGCGCGCAGCGTCTCGATCTTGGGCTCGTCGGTAAGCAGTTCGGCGTTGTACTGCGGCCTCACGTCGAGCGTACGCTTCTCGAGACGGAAATACTGGATCGTGGCCGATTCAGGCCGGACCTGCTCGATGATCACGCCGCGCGTCGACAGCGGCTTGAACCGCGCGAGCTGCTCGCGCAGCGCGACGGTGCGCTGCGGCTCGTCCGTCCCGTTCTGCGTGATCGTGATCTCGAACGGCTGAGGGAGGTTGCGCACCTCGGCGATCTGGCCCGACGTGCAGAAGTAGCGCATCTGCACGATGACCTCGCCCTGCACGCGGTAGAGCTCCGGGTTCTTCGATACGAACCGCACCTTGATCGCCAGGTCGTCCGACTGCAGCGTCTTGGCCTCGGCGTAGAGCCAGATCAGCAGCGTCACGAAGGCGACCGTCGCCCAGATCCGCACCTCGTCCCAGATGGTTCGCTTCTTCGCCATGCGTCAGTCCAGTGCGGCGCCCGCTTCGTCGCGCGGCTCGACGTCGACGCCTTCGCCGAGGCTCGCGCTGAGGTGCTGTCGCATGTCGTCCAGCGTCAGGTCGGCGATGAGGTTGCCGCGCGTCGCGATGCTCATCCTCCCGGTCTCCTCGCTGACGATCAGGACGAGGGCGTCCGAGTCCTGGCTCAGGCCGATCGCCGCGCGGTGGCGCGAGCCCAGCTCCTGGCTGATCGCGCCGCTCTCGGCAAGCGGGAACTGCACGCCCGCGGCCACGACCCGGTCTCCGCGGATTACCACGCCCATGTCGTGCAGGGCGCTACCGGGCCAGAAGATCGTGTTCAGCAGGGACCGGGAGACCGCGGCGTCGAGCCGCGTGCCGGCTTCGATCAGGCCGCCGAGCCCGACCTGGCGCTCGATCGCGACCAGGGCGCCGACCTTGTTCTGGCTCAGGTACTCCATCGCGCCGACCACCTCCTCGACCACGCGGGCCCGGCGAAGCTCGCTGCCCTTGAACAGCCTCGCCTCGCCGAGGCGGACCAGGCCGCGCCGGATCTCCGGCTGGAACACGATGATCAGGCCCAGGGTGATGACGTCGAGGAAATTGTTGTAGAGGTACTGCAGGCGGAGAAACGCCTGCTCGGCGCCCACGACGCTGACGACGAGCGTGCCGACGATCAGCAGCAGGCCCACGCCCTTGATGACGCGGGCGCCGCGGGTGCCGCGCAGGAAGCGGAGGACGAGATAGGCGGCCGCCGCGATGACGGCAAGCTCGATCAGGACGATCGCCGGCTCGTTGCCGAACGCCACCTGGACGCGCTTGAACTGCAGAATGATGGGGCCGAAGTCCATCGGTACCGCTCGCCGAGGAGGGGCCGCCGTGCCGTTGCGGCGACGCCTGATGCACACCCGGAAGACCGGCTCGGCCGGGACCGATAACCGGACGATGACTTTCATCCCGTGCACCCGCGCCGCCTTGATGCTCGCGAGCGGGGAACGGGTGTGGGCGGTCAGCCGCGTGCCCGATATACGTTCGAGCCCGCCATGCCGGTTCGGTCAGGACCCTCGGATTGCAGAAGCTCCGGGGGCCACGTCGGCTGCAGCGTCCGGCACGGGCCTGTAAAGCGCGGTTCACGCCGATTCATCTATGTATCGGCGCAGCGGGCGGCGGCACCCGAATTGTCCGGCGCCGCAGCCGGGGCCGACAACCCACGGTTATACTGGCCCGCCATGCAAGGGCTGGACCTGCTTCGCGCGAACATCCAACGTGTCTTCCTGGGCAACCAGTCTGCCGTCGAGAAGATGCTGATCTGCCTGCTGGCGCGCGGGCACATGCTGATCGAGGACGTGCCGGGCGTGGGCAAGACGATCCTCGCGATGGCGCTCGCCCGAAGCCTCGACTGCACGCTCTCGCGGATCCAGCTCACCCCGGACATGCTCCCGTCGGATGTCCTGGGCGTGACCGTCTGGGACCAGCAGAAGTCGGAATTCGTCTTCAAGCCCGGGCCGATCTTCTCCAACATCGTGCTTGCCGACGAGGTCAACCGGACGACGCCGCGGACCCAGTCGGCGCTGCTGGAGGCGATGAACGAGGCCCAGGTCTCCATCGACGGACAGACGCGCAAGCTCATCCAGCCGTTCATCGTGATGGCGACGCAGAACCCGTTCGAGTTCGAGGGCACCTATTTCCTGCCCGAGTCGCAGCTCGACCGGTTCCTCATGCGCATCCACCTCGGTTACCCCAGCAGCGACGACGAGGCCCGCATCCTCGAGATCGATCCGGCCCGCACGGCGCTGGCCGATCTCGAGCCGGTCATGACCGCCGCCGAGCTGGTCAAGCTGCAGCAGATGGTGCCGTCGATCCAGGTCGATCCGAGCCTCGCCGACTACATCATCCGCATCGCCAACGCCACGCGCAATCACGATCAGCTCCAGATCGGCGTGTCACCCCGGGGATCGCTGGCGCTGGTGCAGGCCGCCCGCGCTACCGCGCTGATTCACAATCGCGACTACGTGGTGCCGGACGACATCATTTCGAACGTGCAGGTCGTCTGTGCGCACCGGGTGATCAGCAAGACCTACACGCACGACGCGGACGGGGAAACCACCGGGCGGATCATGCAGCAGGTGCTGGAGACCGTGCCGTCGCCCGTGTGACCGGGTTCCGGGCTTCGCCAGGCCGGGGCGGATCGTATTCATGAAAATCCGTTCGCCGCTGCTCATACGCCTTGCGGGGCTGGCCGGCGCCGGGCTGCTCTGGCCATGGATGAAGTCGCTGCGACTCGAAATGATCTGGCGCGAACAGGCGTCTGATCCGTTCCGGTCCGACGCATCGGATCGGTACATCTATGCTTTCTGGCACGAGTCGATCCTCGGCGCGTTGCGCGCCGGCTTCCAGCGCCTTGACCTGTTCACGGTGATGATCGGGCGTCACCAGGACGGGGAGATCATCACGCAGATCGTCAGGCCCTACGGGATCAGCGTGGCGCGCGGCTCCACCTCGCGCGGGGGGCGCGCCGCGCTGCGGCGCATGATGGCGGATTCGGCTCGCCGGAACCTGCTCATTACGCCCGACGGGCCGCGCGGTCCTCGGCGCAAGGTGCAGGCAGGCGTGGTCTGGCTCTCGTCCGCGACCGGGATGCCGATCGTGCCGCTCGGCGTCGGTTTTTCGCGGGCGCGGCGAGCGGGGAGCTGGGACCGCTTCGCCGTGCCGTGGCCGCTCAGCCGGGTCGTCGCCGTGTCGGGCGCGCCGATCGTCGTGCCGCCGGATCTTGAGAAGGAGCAGATCGATGCGTGGACGCGCCGGGTGGAGGACGCGATGCTCGAAACCACGTCCACGGCGGAGTCAATGTGCCATCAGGCCGGGAAGCCTCCAGGCCCGTGAGCCATCGGGCCGGATCCAGAGCCTCTCGAATGGCTTGGGTGTAACCGGTCGGCCGCGGGGGCATAGATAGCCACGAAAAGCCACGAAAAGCCACGAAAAAGAATGAGGAAATCGTTGGTGCCGCCGACATTCCGCCGAACAACTGTCGGATCATGAAAGCCGGGATCGTATGTTTCCGCTTTTCTTGGCTGTTTCGGCCCGCGGAGCACCGGTGACGCCCGAATGGCTTGCCGGCCTACTCGACTGATGGATCGACGGACACGCCCATCGCGCGGAGCTGGTCTAGATGGTGGCTGCCGATGCGCACCGTCATCGCGACATGGTCGTCGTTGTAGCTGCGCTCGACGACCGTAGTGCGGCTTTCAAGAAAGTGGATGGCCTTGCCCGCGTCGTGCGGCAGGACGAGCTGGATCTCCCGGACACCGCCGCGCAGCGCGGCGCGGACGCGGGCGATGACGTCGCCCATGCCGGCGCCGGT
The DNA here is from genome assembly GCA_002686995.1 of Phycisphaeraceae bacterium. Classification (GTDB taxonomy): domain Bacteria; phylum Planctomycetota; class Phycisphaerae; order Phycisphaerales; family Phycisphaeraceae; genus NYZC01. The sequence continues at coordinate 32,641 of NYZC01000027.1, forward strand.
CGCGGCGCTGATCGGCAGCGCGTCCGGGTAGCTCTGCCTCATGACCAGGACGTCGCCGTTGTGCTCGAGCAGGTCGATCTTGTTCAGCAGGAGGAGAGTGGGATGCTCGCCGGCGCCGATGTCGTCGAGGACCGACCGCACGGTGTCGAGCTGTGCGGCCGCCTGCGGGTGCGACACGTCCAGCACGACGACCAGCATGTCGCTGCGCGTCGCCTCCTCGAGCGTGGACTTGAAGCTCGCGACGAGGTGCGGGGGCAGATCACGGACGAACCCGACGGTGTCCGAGAGCAGCACGGTGTCGCCGTCGCCGAGGTCCCAGCTTCGCGTGCGCGTCGACAGCGTCGCGAACAGCTTGTCGTCGGCGTAGGCGCTGCCGTCGGTGACGCGGTTGAACAGGGTGCTCTTGCCCGCGTTCGTGTAGCCGACGAGACCGACGGTGTAGAAATCGCGGTTGCGCCGGTCCACCTCTCGGCGCTTGCGGCCGGCGATCCGGGCGATCTGCCGCCTCAGCTCGGCCCGCCGGTGCTGGACGATGCGCCGGTCGGTCTCGAGCTGCTGTTCGCCGGGGCCGCGGGTGCCGATGCCGGTCGGGGCGCCGCCCGCGATGCGCTCGAGGTGCGACCACATCGCCCGCAGGCGCGGATAGGTGTACTCGAGCTGTGCCAGCTCGACCTGCAGCTTCGATTCGTGGGTGCGGGCCCGGGCCGCGAAGATGTCGAGGATCAGCTCGCTGCGGTCGATCACCTTGCACTCGGTGGCCTTCTCGATGTTGCCGATCTGCGACGGGCTGAGGTCGCAGTCGAAGATGACGACGTCCGCCTCGTGGACCTGGACCATCTCCGCGAGCGATTGGACCTTGCCTGACCCGATGTAGGTGGCGGCCGTGGGCTTCTGCCGGTTCTGGATGATCTGGTCGACGACGACGGCGCCGGCGGTGTCGGCGAGGCGCTCGAGCTCGCCGAGCGGATCATGCGGGTCGTTCGTGTTGCCGGGCAGCAGGCATGCGACGAGCACGGCACGCTCCCGTGCGACGGTCAGCTTTTCGCGTTGGCCCTGTTCCATCTACCCGCAAGTGTATGGGCCGCCGCGCCCGGCTGCGCCGTTGGCCGGCTTCGTTTCTGGCGCTGATGGCCCTGGAGGTTTCTGTGCAGTCCACCCGTGGGCTGACGCCGGCTGACGCCCACGGTTCGCAGAATGGTTGGCGCGTTCATGACCTGGCGAACCGCGCGGCGTGGGCCCGCGGGTCGAATGGCATCGCGGTCCAGTGACGGTCCAGGATTATCAGGCGGCCGTCACCCTGCCCAGGCGGGCATCATCGACATCGCCTGGTGATAGGTGTTCACGCACTTCGCCGCCGCATCGTCCCACGTCAGGCGATTGACCTCGATATCCGCGTGCGCTCTCAGCGTGCTGCTCAGCGGCGGATGCCGCAGCACGGCGATGATCTTGTCCGCGATGTCGTTGACGTCCCAGAAGTCAACCTTCAGCGCATGCGTCAGCACCTCCGCGACGCCCGACGTCTTCGAGATGATGACGGGCACGTCGTGGCGGATCGCCTCGAGCGGCGCGATGCCGAACGGCTCGCTGACCGAGGGCATGACGTACACGTCGGCCATATTGAACACGCGCTCGACGTCGCCGCCGCGCAGGAACCCGGTGAA
>NYZC01000028.1 GCA_002686995.1 Phycisphaeraceae bacterium
ACGCGCTCGAGAGCCTGACGGCGCACACCGCCGCGTTCGATGCGTTCGCCGCGAATCGGGACCGCGAGGTCCTCAGGTGGGTCCGGTGGATCGCGCGAAACGACTGGGCCGACCTGGAAAAGAGACACGTCGCTGCGCTGTCGGCGAAGGACGGGAAAGCGGCTCGTCGGGCCCTGGAGGCGCTCGGTCATGGAAGCGACCGTCCCGGTCGCGAGGCGCTTCGAGCCTACGTCGAACGGAATTGGGCCCGAGGCGACCTCCGGTCCGTGATGGCGGCCATGCGGGCCCTGGGGCACCTCCGCGATGAGCTGGCGATCCCTCTCCTCGCCGACATCCTCCGGCACAACATCCGCAAGGACCCAGGACCGAGCCCGCATCTGCACGAGCTCGGGTGGACGGCGCGTCACGTCTATCTCTCCGCAACCGCCGCCGAAGCGCTGGGCTGGGTCGGCACGTCGGCTGCCGAGAGCGTCCTCCTGGATATGTTCCCGAAGCTACGGGACTTCTGGGTCTACACGTTTCATGCGGGCGATCACGACTGGCTCCGCGGCTGTCATGTTTCCCCCGTCCATCATCGGTTCGTCGAGGCGCTCGATGCCATCGGCAGCCGCAAGCTCGCCCCCGTGGTGCCGGCGGTCCTCCGCTCGCTTCCCATCGATCCCGATCGTGGCCTACTGTTCGAGTGCGACGCGTTCGAGGTGCTGGTCGCGAGGATCGTGCGTCGCGCGAAGCTCACGGATGCGGTCGTCGAGACGGCCCTTCACATCCTCGGGGATCCCCGTGCCGAGGCCGCTGACGCCATGGCCTCGGCGGTGGTGGCCTCACCGCCAGCCCTGGAAGTGAAGCCCCAGTCGCCGGAAGCGCGCGCCGCGCAGATCCTCTCGATCGTGAGTCTCGGCACTCGGCATGCCGAGGCCATTCGCGCCGCGCTGGATCGATACCGAGCCAAGCCAGCGTCGCGTACCCGGTCCTTCGTGTGCTTCTACCTCAGCCGCACGTTGGGGAAGATCTCCGATGCGGATTGCGTGGACCAGCTGCATTCGATCCTGCGTGACGACCCCACCGAGACCAGCTCCGGCCTGCACGATCCGCCCAACGTCTTCATCTACCGCGCAAGCGCACCGTTCTACCGCGCCGCCGCAGCCGCTGCTCTCGGGAGAATCGGGGCGTCCCGCTCCGCACCGACGTTGCTGGGGGTCGTTGCGGATCTGGACAACGCCACCAGCGTCCGACATGCCGCGGCCGTCGCACTTGGTACCGTCGCTGACCAGCGGAGCCTCGCGCGACTGACCCAGCTCGCCTCCGGATACCCGGAGGTCATCACACGCCGCGCACTTCTGGAAGCCTGCCGGCGAGTCGCAGTACGCTGACGTGGCGTCAGGTCGAATGGATCGAATGAGCTCGAGCGTAGCGATGTGCGACGACCGCCGAGCTTCGGCGTCCACGGATCGACGCCGCCCCGCGGCCAACGGCAGACGGGCTCGAGCTCACGAGGCAGAGTCGCGGGACGCCTGTGAAGCAGTCCCGTGGGATCAACGCCAACGCCGATGGCACAACCACGGGCATCGCCGCTACAGTCAAACACCATGCCTGAGTGTCCCGCGACGTTCCTGCAGATGCTCCCGAGGACCCATGATCGATCAACGCCTGGCTGCCTTCATCCACGCGCAGCACATGTTCTTCGTGGCCACTGCGCCCCTCGATCCGGATGGACATGTGAATCTGTCTCCGAAGGGGCTGGATACGTTCCGAGTTCTGGCGCCCACGTCGATCGCGTACCTGGACCTGATGGGCAGCGGGATCGAAACCGTGGCTCACCTCAAGGACAACGGTCGCATCGTGTTCATGTTCTGCGCGTTCCAAGGGCCACCGCGGATCCTGCGCCTGTACGGGCGAGGAGAGGCTCTCGAGCCTGGGCATCCCGAGTTCGAGGCCCTCCTTCGAGAGTTCCCTCCGACCCCGGGGGTGCGGACGGTGGTGCGCGTGATCCTCGATCGCGTTGCGGAGTCCTGCGGCAAGGGCGTCCCACGCTATCTCCACGAATCGGAGCGCACGGATCTCCTCGACGAGTACGCCAGCGGTCGTCCAGAGGACTTCCGGGAGTACCAGGCACGGGAAAACCGCCACAGCGTGGATGGCCTGCCGGGCATGGACCTTCCCGAGCCGGGCTCGGAGTGACTCGTGACCTGTACGACCTCCTGTAACGCCATCGCGATCGGAGATCGGATGCTGAGACGTGAAGCGCCGCCTCGCCGAGTGGAGTTGGTAACCAACACCATGACCATGCTCGTGCCGATGGTCATGCTCCTGCTCGCATACAGCAACGGCCAGACTCCGCCGCGCCCGACATCCGGGTTCCGAGAAGCCAAGGCCACGTCGGGGCCAGGGCTGGTGTTCGAGGGGCGGGCCGGGGTTGGCAAGGGCAAGCACATCGTCCTGCTCAGCGGCGACGAGGAGTACCGCTCCGAAGAGGCCATGCCGATGCTCGCCAGGATCCTGGCGCTGCGCTTCGGCTTCAAGTGCACGGTGCTCTTCGCGATCGACAAGAAGACCGGCACGATCGACCCGAACACACGTGACAACATCCCCGGACTCGAGGCGCTCGCGACCGCCGACCTGATGATCGTCTTCACGCGGTTCCGCGCGTTGCCTGACGAGCAGATGCAGCATGTCGACGCCTACCTGCGGACCGGCAAGCCCGTCATCGGGATCCGGCCGTCGGTCGTGGCGTTCCGGACCGCAGCGGGCAGCCGCTTCGCGCGCTACAGCGACCGCTACCGCGGCGATGACTTCCGTCACGGCTTCGGCCGTCAGGTGCTCGGCGCCACGTGGATTTCGCATCACGGGCGTCACGGCGTCGAGAGTACGCGAGGAATCCCGGTGCCCGCGATGAAGGGACATCCGATCCTGCGCGGGGTCGGGCCGATGTGGGGACCCACCGATGTCTACACCGTGCGCTCGCCCATTCCGCACGACGGCAAGGTCCTGGTCCTCGGACAGGCACTGCAGGGCATGGACCCCGAGGCCGCTCCGGCCGCGAAGGCCCCGATGCCGCTCGCCTGGATCAAGCACTTCCCGACTCCGGGCGGTAACGCGCGCGTGTTCATGTCCACGATGGGCGACGCCCAGGACTTCGCAGACGAGAGCTTCCGGCGGATGATCGTGAACGCGTGCCTGTGGGCGACGGAGCTCGAGAACGGGATCCCCGCCAAGGCCAACGTCGACACGATCCTCCCCTACTCGCCGCAGCCCTTCGGATTCGGCCGATTCCGTCCGGGGCTGCGCCCAGGCGACCACGCCAGGGTCACGGCCAAGAGCAGTCGGCCGCTCGAGCTCGCCAAGGGGAGCCGCATCTGCATCATCGGCAACACGTTGGCCGACCGGATGCAGCACTTCGGGTGGCTCGAGACCCTGGTCCAGGATCGCTTTCCCGACCTGCAGCTGTCATTCCGCAACCTCGGGTTCTCGGCCGACGAGCTGCGTACCCGGCCCAGGTCGCTCGACTTCGGCGAGCCGCATGTTCACCTCGCGCACTCGAAGGCCGACGTCGTGTTCGCGTTCTTCGGCTACAACGAGTCCTTCGCCGGGGACGGTGGACTTCGCGGGTTCCGAGCCGATCTCGTTCGCTTCATCGAAGAGACGTTCGCGCACACCTACAACGGGACGACGCCGCCGCAGCTGGTGCTGTTCTCGCCGATCGCCCACGAGGATCTCGGGGACCCGAACCTGCCAGACGGCAGCGCGAACAACTCTCGACTCGCGGCCTACACCCGGGCGATGGCGGAGATCGCGAAGGACCGGGGCGTACCGTTCGTCGAACTGTTCACGCCCACGCGGCAGGAGTATTCGAGGGAAGCCGCACCGTTGACGATCAACGGCATCCACCTGAACGCCCTCGGCAACCGGTGCGTCGCGGCGATGATCGTCGCCGCGCTCTTCGGCGAATCCCCCGGCCCGCGGACCGAGCGTCTCGCCCACATCCGCAAGGCGGTGCTGGCGAAGAACGAGCACTGGTTTCATCGCTACCGCGCCACCGACGGCTACAGCACCTACGGCAAGCGCGCCTACCTGAAGTTCGTGGATGGACAGACCAACCACGACGTCATGCAGCACGAGCTGAGGATGCTGGACGTCATGACCGCCAACCGCGACCGCGCCGTCTGGGCGGCAGCGGCGGGGAGCACCCTGCAGGTCCGCGACACGAACGCCCCCGAGCCGCCCGTGGTGAGGACCAACAAGCCGGGGACCGGCCCCGGTGGCGAGCACACGTTCCTGAGCGGCGAGGCGGCGATTGCCAGGATGAAGGTCGCGAAGGGAATGGCGGTCAACCTGTTCGCGTCCGAGGAGCGGTTTCCGGATCTGGTCAATCCCGTCCAGACGGCGGTCGACACCGATGGTCGCCTGTGGGTGGCGGCGTGGCCGACCTATCCGCACCGACTGCCGACCAGACCGGCGAACGACAAGCTGCTAATCCTCCCGGACGATGACGGTGACGGAAAGGCCGACCGCTGCGTCGTGTTCGCGGATGGGCTGCATGGTCCTACCGGCTTCGAGTTCTGGAACGGCGGCGTGCTGGTCGCCTGCGCTCCGGAGATCCTCTTTCTGCGTGACACCGATGGTGACGGGCGCGCCGACATCAAGGTGCGCTACGTGCAGGGCATCGACTCGGCGGATACGCATTGCTCGGCCAACAGCTTCGTGTTCGCGCCGGACGGTTGGATGTACTTCTCGGAAGGCATCTTTCACTACACGAACATCGAGACGCCATGGGGCAGGCCGCTGCGAACGAAGGCGCCGATGCTGTATCGGTGGAATCCGCGCACGCACGAGATCTCGGAGCATTTCGAGATCTCGCCGAATCCGCACGGCATCGCCATCGATCGGTGGGGCAACGTGTTCGCGACCGACGGCACGTCGGGGCGGGGATACTACGTCGGGTACCCGGGCGGCGGTGCCGCTCACCAGCTGTATCGGCAGCGCGTTCGCCCGGTGGCTGGGTGTGGGCTGATCACCGGCACCCACTTTCCCGAGCGCAACCGCGGCAATCTGCTGATCTGCAACGTCATCGGGTTCCTCGGTGTCCTGCAACACCGGTTCGTTCGCGACGGGGCTGATTTCCGGAGCGAGGAGATCGAGCCGATCCTCGTGTCTGCCGATCCGAACTTCCGGCCGAGCGACGTCGAGATCGGCGGCGACGGCGCCCTCTACGTCCTGGACTGGCACAACCCGCTCATCGGGCACATGCAGCACAACCTGCGCGACCCCAGCCGTGATCGATCACATGGGCGCGTCTATCGGGTGACGGCCACTGGCCGGCCGCTGGTCAAGAACCACCGCATGTCGGGCAAGCCCGTCGCGCAGCTACTGGCGCACCTCGAGTCGCCGCAGGAGCGCGAGCGCTACCGAGCGAGGCTCGAGCTGAGCGGTCGCGACAGCAAGACGGTCGCGGCCGCCGCGGCCAGCTGGCTCGCGCGGTTCGATCCGGCGCGCAAGGAGCACGCGCCGCACTTGCTCGAGGCACTGTGGCTGCATGAGCAGCACAACCTCGCCAACGGGAACCTCCTGCGCAGCGTCCTGCGCTGTGCCGATCCGCGCGCCCGGGCCGCCGCGACCCGGGTCCTGGCGCGACGAGCGCGTGGCATGCCCGACGGCGTGGCCCTGCTGCAAGTGCAGGCCCGTGATGCAGAGGCGATCGTGCGAGCCGAGGCCGTCGTTGCCGCGGCCACCTCCGGGTTGAGCGGCCTCGGTGCCGCCGAGGTCGTCTTCGAGGCCGCCGCGCGTCCGCAGGATCCGCACCTCGCCTACGTCATCAGCGAGAGCCGCAGCAAGCTCGACCCCATCTGGAAGCGAGCCCTGCGCGAAGGCAAGAAGCTGTCGACAGCCGGGCACGCCTTCGTCTTGCGACATGCCGACGTTGGCGACCTGATGTTGATGAAGCGCACCGACGCCGTGTGCCGCGCGCTCTTGCGGCGCGAGCGGGTTCCGATCAAGGAACGCCGCGATGCGCTGCGGCGCCTGGCAGCGGCAAGCGGCCGACCGGTAGGAACCGTCTTGCTGGCGACCATGCGACAAGAGGCACGCGACGGACCCGTCGCCTCTGCAGACCTCGTTCCCCTGCTGGTCACGCTGTCGCACTTGGAGCTGACTGCGGTTCGCACCGAGCTGGCTCTGTTGTCGGCGCGCGCCGGCCGCATGGACCTGCGCGTCGCCGCCATCGCCGCCTTGATCGAGTCGGGCCAGGATCCGGGCGAGGTCTTCTCTGTCGCGGTGGTCGATGCCGCGGGAGCGATCGCGTTCTCGAAGGCCGTTGCGCTGGTGCCCGACGCATCGAAGCGGCGCGCTCTCTACCCGCTGGTCGGGCCTCTCGTCCGTGCGCTGCCGGAGCACCTGCGGGCCAAGACCGAGAGCGCCTCGGTGCCCCACGGCCGCTACGTCCGCATCGCGTTGCCGGTACGCAACATCCTGACGCTCGCCGAGGTGCAGATCATTGCCGGCGGCAAGAACATCGCGCCGAAGGGACGAGCTCGCCAATCCAGCACGAGCTTCGGTGGGCTCGCGCAGCGGGCCATCGACGGCACCACGAGCGGCGACTGGAACGCGGGCTCGAACACGGCGACGGCCAAGCAGGACCGCCCGTGGTGGGAGGTCGATCTCGGCGCCGAGTATCCCATCACCTCGATCTCCGTCTGGAACCGGACCGACAGCTGCGAAGACCGCCTCGACGGTTTCTCACTGACCGTCCTCGACGGCAACCGCCGTTCCGTCTTCACGAAAGAGGCGATCGCGCAACCGTCACCCGTGGTGCGGATCGCGATCACGCCGGTCGCCGACCTGGTGGGTCGCGCCGCGACCCTGGCTCTCGGTCACGTTCCGGGGCACTCCGCCGCGATCTTCGACGACATGATCGCGTTGCTGCGGCGGCGGAAGCATGTCGATGCGGCGGTGTCGACGATTCTGGCGAGCGACAGCGCGAGCTGGCCCGCGGATCGGATTCCGGAACTGGCCGACGTGATGACGCACCTCGTGCCGGAGACGCCGGAGGCGGAGCGGGACCAGCCGTCCGGCAAGAACCGTGTCGAGCTCGGCCGCCGGCTGCTGCCGCTCCTCCCACCGAAACGTGCGCCGGGCCTCGCAGCCGCGCTGGCCGCGGTCGAACGCGTCGTCATCCGGATTCGGGCGCTCCCCCACCGCATGAAGTACGACCGCAGCCAGTTCTCGGTCAAGGCGGGCACCGGCATCCAGCTCGTCTTCGAGAATGGCGACATCATGCCCCACAACCTGCTGCTCGTGGCGCCGGGCGCCTTGAAGACGGTCGGCACCGCTGCGCAAGCCATGGGCGCGGACGGCTTCGAGGCTCACTTCCGTCCCGCCAGCGACCAGGTTCTGCACGCGACACCGCTCGTCAATCCCGGCGAGTCGGCCACGCTGACTTTCGTGGCGCCGGCAAAGCTCGGCGACTACCCGTACGTCTGCACGTTCCCTGGCCACTGGCGGATGATGAACGGGGTCATGCATGTCGTCGACATCGTGGCGCCCGGAATGAACGCCGCGGCGGAGGCGGGCGAGGTGATCACCGGCCGAAAATTCGTGAGGGATTGGAAGGTGACGGATATCACGTTGCCGCCGGGATGGGCGAAGGGACGTGACCTCGACAACGGCCGGCGGCTGTTCACCGACGCAAGCTGTGTCAGGTGTCATACCTTCGCCGGGCAAGGCGGCGGCGGAGCTCCCGACCTGAGCAAGACCGCCGCAGAGAAGAGCGCCGAGGAGA
>NYZC01000029.1 GCA_002686995.1 Phycisphaeraceae bacterium
GAACCTGACTCCGGCCGGCGCGGTGGGGCATCGACGGTTCCGCCTTCGACCTTGGACCTTGGACCTTGGACCTTGGACCTTCGACTTCTCGTCGCCGTGACGAGAAGTGACACCGGAAGAATCTGATCTATTCCTCCTCCACCTCAGCGAAACATCCCCGGCATTTCGTTCATCGCGTGTGCCACGCCCGGCCGGTGCCAGAACCGCACGTCAAACTCCGCAGTGTGAATGATGATGCCTTCCTCGATCTCGTGGTTGCGGTGCACCAGGCGCAGCGTGATCTCGTGGCGCCCCGCTTTCGGAGCGCGATCCTGCCCGACAAGGTCCGCCACCCAGAAGTGAATGGCGTACCAGTGCTGCCAGGTCCCCGGCACCAGCGGCGGTTCGAAGTCGCCCGCGAGCGGCTGCCCGTTCCAGCACACCTCGATGATGTCGGGTGGTGTCACCTGGGCCAGGCACAGGCGCAGGCGCGCGGCGCGCAGGCGCTGCTCGTCCGCGGCGCGCTCCAGATCGGCTCCGACGGTGATGATGAACGTGTACTCGGGTTCCTCGCGCGTGACCCACTTCGGCAGCGGTCGCGGCGGCGCGCACTCGAAGAACCAGTCGTGCGAATAGCGCGGCGGCTGGCGGGACACGATGTAGCGCTGGTCGCGTCCCGCCATCAGCTCCCGGTCGTGCAGTTCGTCGAGAAACTCGAGGGACGTGTGCGTGTCGAAGCGCTCGAACAGGAAGTGCGTGTTGAAGATATAGACGGCGTCGGCCTCCTGCTGGTAGGCGCCCAGCGCCATGGAGCGGTAGTTTTCCGTCGACAGTCCGGTCGGCGCGCCGCCGTAGACGTGGATCATCGACCGGTCGTAGGTCACGTGCGGCGTGGCAGGTGACGGCTCCATGCAGAAGGAGACGAGCGTGCCAGTGTCGCGGCAGCCGTCGACGAAGGGCGCCAGGTCGGCCTCCTGCTCGGTGGGCTGGTGGGTGCTGGCGGTGATCACGTCCACGAGGCCTTCGCCGGCCCACGTGCGCCAGTCGATGCCCGCTTCGGCGCACGCCGGCTCGAACGACGGCACGCGGGCGGCGATCCCCTGGGGTCGGCCCTTCTTCTTCTCGGCCTGGTCGGCGACGCCGCGCAAGGCGCGCATCAGGTCGTTCATGGCCAGCGTGCCCATCTCCGTGTCGGATTTGGCAAACAGAAAGGCGTGGCGCATGAAATCCAGCTCGACCCCGTCGACGTCGTAGTCGAGCAGGGCCTCGGACAGCAGGGCGAGGACGAAGTCGCGCACCTCCTGCTTCGCGTAGTCCCACTGCCGCTCGGCGAAGGTCACGTGCGGCTGGCGTCCGTGATCCGGTCCGACGCGCAGATCGGTTCGATCGCGATACTTGCGCGTCATCTTCGATCCGGCGTAGTGCGGATCCCACGAATGGTGCACGTCGTTGGCGCGAAAGCTGAGCCAGATGTCGGTGCCCAGCTCGTGGCCGCGATCGCAGACGATGGCGAGCGGGTCGTGCCCCTGGCGTATCAGCTCCTCGCGGGTCTTCATGTGATGCCATTCCCACGCCTGCTTGATCCGCGGCCAGGAGAGCAGGCCGCCGCGCTCGCCGACCTTCGTGCAATACCAGGTCGCGCCGGCCGGGTTCTGGAGCCCGCACCAGAACAGGGCGTCGACCGGTCTGCCCTTCACCTGCACGTCGAAGATGGCGGAGAGGTACTGCTCCTTCGTCAGCGGGGCCACGTAGTTGCGAAAGCCGCGTCCGCCGTCCTCGTTGATGATGACGCGGTAAGGACGCTTCATTCGAAATGTCTTGCCGGTGACGCTGGTGCTGGACATCTCTAGAGATTACAGGTAACCGATCCGGGATGCCGAGCAATTCTCCCCACCGCTAGCGAAACATTCCGGGCAACTCATTCACAGCGTGGGGCATGCCCGGCCGGTGCCAGAATCGCACGTCGAGCTCCGCCGTGTGAATGATGATGCCTTCCTCGATCTCCTCGTTGCGGTGCACCAGGCGCAGCGTGATCTCGTGGCGGCCCGGCTTAGGGGCGCGATCCTGCGTGGCGAGATCCGATATCCAGAAGTGAATGGCGTACCAGTGCTGCCACGTTCCCGGCACGAGCGGTGGCTCGAAGGCGCCCTTGAGCGGCTGGCCGTTCCAGCACACCTCGATGATGTCGGGCGGGGTCACCTGGGCCAGGCACAGGCGCAGTCGTGCGGCGCGCAGGCGATGCTCGGCCGCGGCGCGCTCGAGATCGGCGCCGACGGTGATGACGAAGGTGTACTCAGGCTCCTCGCGCGTGACCCACTTCGGCAGCGGTCGCGGCGGCGCGCACTCGAAGAACCAGTCGTGGGCGTAGCGCGGCGGCTGGCGTGACACGATGTAGCGCTGGTCGCGTCCCGCCATCAGCTCGCGATCGTGAAGCTCGCCGAGGAACTCGAGCGAGGTGTGCGTGTCGAAGCGTTCGAACATGAAGTGGGTGTTGAAGAAGTAGACGCCGTCGGCGCCCTGCTGGTACGCCCCGAGGGCCATGGAGCGGTAGTTCTCCGTCGACAGTCCGGTCGGCGTGCCGCCGTAGATGTGGGTCATCGTGCGGTCGTAGGTGACGTGCGGCACGGCTGGCGACGGCTCGAGACAGAAGAAGACCCGCGTGCCCGTGTCGCGGCATCCGTCGACGAAGGGCGCCAGGTCCGCCTCCTGCTCGGTGGGCTGGTGGGTGCTGGCGGTGATGACGTCCACGAGGCCTTCGCCGGCCCACGTGCGCCAGTCGATGCCCGCTTCGGCGCAGGCCGGCTCGTACGACGGCACGCGGACGGCGATGCCCTGGGGGCGTCCCTTCTTCCTCTCGGCCTCGTCGGCGACCCTGCGCAGGTCGCGCATCAGGTCGTTCATGGCCCGCGTGCCGATCTCCGTGTCGGACTTGGCGAAGAGAAAGGCCTGGCGCATGAAATCCAGCTCGATCCCGTCCACGTCGTAGTCGAGCAGGGCTTCGGACAGCAGGGCCAGGACGAAATCGCGCACCTCCTGCTTGGCGTAGTCCCACTGGAACGGCGCGTAGGTGACGTGCGCCTGCCTCCCGTGATTCGGGCCCACCCGCAGGTCCTCGCGCTCGAGGTACTTGCGGGTCATCTTCGACCCCTTGTATTTCGGGTTCCATGAGTGGTGCACGTCGTTGGCGCGGAAGCTGAGCCACACGTCCTTGCCCAGCTCGTGGCCCCGTTCGCACACGATGGCCAGCGGGTCGTGGCCCTGCGCGATCAGCTCGTCGCGGGTCTTGAGCAGGTGCCATTGCCACGCCTGCTCGATTCGAGGCCAGTACAGGGCCCCGCCCCGCTCGCCCACCTTCGTGTCGTACTTCGCCGCGCCCTGTGGGTTGGACAGCCCGCACCAGAACAGGGCGTCGATCGGCTTGTCCTTCACCTGCACGTCGAACACCGCGGCGAGATACTGCTCGCGCGTCAGCGGGGCCACGTAGTTGAGAAATCCGCGGCCGCCGTCCTCGTTGACGATGACGCGGTAGGGCCTCCTCATGCGGAAAGGTCTGGAAATCGTGGCCATCTGGACAATCCGGGATTAAGCTATCAGTCATTAAGCCAATGGTTATTTGCCAGTTCGGAAGCAAGTTCCGACCCGAGTCCGAAATGACAATTAACCATAGGCTTAATAATGACTTGACTCCCTCCGCTCACGAGAGAATCACCCCGATGCCGACCGAAGATCCGCTATCCATCCTCTTCATCGTCGCCCATCCGCATGACTTCACGCACGCGGCCGGGACCTGCGGCCACCACGTCGCTGCGGGCGATCGTGTGGCGGTCGTGTTCCTCACCGGCGGTGGCACGACGCACAACGAACGGCTTTACGACGAGATGCTGAAGGATCCCGACCAGCGCGATCCTCGGGTCCTCCAGCAGTCCCACGCCGAGTACGCCGCCGCGAAGGCGGAGGAGATGCGGGCCGCGTGCGAGCTGTTCGGCATTCAGGACGTCACGATCTATCCGTACGAGGACAACTTCATCCAGGTCACCGACCGAATGATCGAGGACGTGACGGCGATCATCTGCGACCGGCGCCCGGACATCGTCATCACCCAGCGGCCCGAGCATGCGCGGCGGCAGCAGGTTCGTCAGCCGGACGATCATTTCATCACGGCCGAGGTGGCACACACCGCCATCATGCGGGCGATTCGCGTGACGGCGGGATCGGGCATGCGTCCGCACGAGGTCACGCAGATCTTCTACATCGGCGTGGACAGCGGCCCCTTCGAGATCGACCTGTTCGTGGACATCACCGACGACATCGAGAAGCGGGTCCAGGCGGAAGCTCTGTTCACCACGCAGGGCAGCACGCCGGCCAAGTCACGCCGCAAGGTGGAGTTGATCACCGGATTCTACGGCTGGTACGCGCGCGTCCCGTTCGCCGAGCCGTTCATTCGCGCCAACGCGGAGCTGACGTCGCGGTTGCCGCTCAGCCCGACCCAACGCGCGATCAGCCACGAGCCGCACGGCGAGCGCATAATGCGCCTGGGCCGGGAGAATTAAGCTATTGGTCATTAAGCCAATGGCTATTTCTCATTTCGGACTCGCGCTGCGATCCGAGTCCGAAATAACCAATAACCATTGGCTTGATGACGATTAGCTTGATTTCAGGGGATTCTCGTCAGACAGGACGCTCCCTATTCCGGGCGCCAGATCGTGCCCCGCGCGCCGCTCTCCTCGACCCCCGCAAGGAGCGTGAGCACGGAGCCGTCCTCCAGCGCGACCGAGGTCGTGCGGCCCGAGTGGCCCCAGCACAGGACGTAGTTCTCCTGCTCCCACGTCGAACCTCCGTCGGTGCTCACGAGACCGCGTGAGCCGCACACTCCGCCCTTCGCGTCGAAAGTCAGGACGATCTTTCCGTCGGGCAGCAGCGCGACATCGGCCGAGCATTCATGGAGGCGGGTCACGAACGTGGGCGTCGTCCAGTTACGACCGCGGTCGTGCGACAACATGACCGCTTCGTTCTTGAATCGGCCCCATCCGACCTCGTTCCGTGACGGAGCAGGCCAGGTCTGGTAGCCGATCAGCAGCGGCAGGTCGCTGTACTGCTCCAGCCTGGTGTACATCCGAAACAGATCGTCCATGTGGCTCCATCGCTGATAGCGAGTCGCCATCAGCAGCGCGCCCGAAGGCAGCTCCAGCATGTTCGACTCGCAGAACCCCGGCGGCATCACGGTCGAATCGCCCCAGGTCCGCCCGTCGTCCGTCGAGCGCAGGATGACCTCTCCCACCCAGCTCTTTCTCTCTTCGTGAATCCACCCGTCGCAGGTCATGAGAAGGGTGCCGTCCGAAAGCTCGATCGTGCGGTTGGCCTCGCCACCCCCGACGTATCGTACGGGGCTGGGGTCGAGCTGGATGTGCTGCCAGGTCCGGCCTCCGTCTTCCGATCGAGCGATGTATCCGTACGCCGGGGCCGCCGTTCCGGGCATCCGGTCGCCGTGGGACACCAGCAGGGTCCCGCGCGAGGTGATGCCGAACCCGAACGTGAAGGGATTGTTGCCGATACGCTCGACCGTCGCGGACTGCTGCCATGACCGTCCTTCGTCGGTCGAACGGTACAACACGGGCACGCGACTCGTGGTCAGGAGGCTGCCGTCGGGATGGCGGCACACCACGGCTCCCTTGCTTCCCATGTCGGAAAACTGCAACTGCTCGGCGGGCAGCCGGCGGGCGACCATCATCTCGTAAGGCTCGAAGTAGTCTCCGCCCTCGAAGCGGTCGTCCGGGCGCATCCGGACGAGGCCGTTGGACAGGTAACCGTCCTTGTCGGTCTGGTGGGTCCAGAGCGACGGGTAATAGAGCGGTGGCTTGTCCATGCCGTCCGTCGTCCAGCGGACGACGCCGATGGCGGTCTGCTGGCCGACCCCGTCGCTCGGCTTCTCCGTCGCGCCCCGATCAAAGGCCGACAGCATGACGCCGTCGGCACCGATCATCGAGGCGACGCCCGATGCCGCCTCGCACTTCTTCGCGCGCGGCTGTTTTGTGGAGCCGCCCCATCGACCCACGGTAACCATGTAGATCCGGTTGTCCCATGTCTTCCCGCCGTCGCTGCTGACGATCGCGCGGGCGCCGTAGGGGTTGGTCTCCTGCCCGTATGTCAACACGAGATGGCCGTTCGCAAGCTCGACCACGTCTCCCGGAATCTCGTTCCTTCGCGTGGCGCAGGACGGATCCTGCCATGTCTTACCACCGTCCGCAGAGCGCACGAGGAACGTGTGACGGATGCCGTCGTTCGCGTCCTCGATGAGCACGGCGCCGACCACCGTGCCGTCGGACAGCACCGTCGGCCGCAGATGGCTCCAGCCGTCCGGCAGGTCGGTCGTCCCGGACCATGTCTTGCCGTGGTCTTCGGACTCGAAGACCGCCGTGTTGAGAAACAGCAGCACGCGCTGCCCGATGCACAGGAAGCGACCGGGCGCGTCGCCCGGCCCGGCCGGCGCGTCCACGGCGACGGAGCCGGCGTAAGTCAACCCGCCATCGTCGGAGACGCATATCGACAGGCCGTCCTCGGTCCGGATCGCGGCCAGCAGTCGTTCGTTCCCGTCCACGCCGAGCGCGCACAGCCTGTCGGCGGGTGCCAGCCCGGGCAATCGCCTCATCGTGCTCCAGGACCATCCGTGGTCGCGGCTCTTCACCAGGGCGCCGCGACTGCCCGCGACGATCACGTCCTCCCCGCAGCGACACATCATCGGATCGCGGTCGCCGAGGATCACCTCCTGTCTCTCCACACGAATGCGTCGGAAACGCAGTATCCCTTCGGTGTCCGAATGATCTCCCGAATCACGACACTCTGACTCAATCTCGTATTCATTCATAACAAGACACTGCTCACGATCCGAGTCTGAAATAACAAATAACGATTGGCTTAACGACTAACAGCTTAATGCCTATCGCGCAGGAAACCTTTCCCTGAGCCTGTCGAAGTACACGTAAAAGTCGGCCGGCCTGGGCCCCTCGCGGAAGCTTCCCCATTCGCCGCGATACGGCGCCAGCGCGTCGACGACCTTCACCGGATCGGGCAGGCCCAGCGGGATGCCCTTCTCCTGCGCCGTCTTCTCGAACTCGTCGTAGCGATCCAGCCACGCGAAGTCGATGTGGCGTCGTGCCATCCACACGCGCCGCGACAGCTCATCGTCGCCCTCCACCGCGCGCGCGGCCTGCTCCAGGATGTCGATCGCCAGGTGCACGTCCTCCAGCTCGAGGGCGCCCGTCGTGTCCGTCTTGTAGCAGCCGAGCCAGTAGTCGCTGCGGCGATTGACGGCGGTCAGCATGAGGTCGACGTACAGCATGACCCAGCGGCCGGCCGGGCCGTAGTAGCCGTTCATGAACTCGACCATGAGCGGCCGTGGATCCCGGTCCGGGTCCCACATCATCTGCGCCGTGACCCACGCGCGCATCGCCGCGAGGTCGGCGGCCTTGCCCTGGGCGGCCTGGACCAGCGCCCCGTCCACGCCGAGCGCGCGGAAGAAGCGCATGTTCAGAGGATGCACGTAGTAATTGGGGTGAGGCTGGTAATAGTTACGGAAGTTGGCGTCGTAGTCCCAGACCCAGTGGTGCTTCGCGATTTCGCCCCATCGCCGCAGCCACCTGGCGTGCTTCTCGTAGTGCTCGACCGGATCGCGCTTGTTGGATCGCAGGAGGGCCGAGTAGACCAGGACGTTGTCGCGCGGCTTGAGGGTCTTCGGCGGCGCCTCGGAGTGCAGGTACGCGAACATGCCGACGAGGACGTCGGGATGCCGCTTCTCGACCTGCTCCGCGATGGAGTTGACGAAGCGCACCCAGTTCGCGGAGTTCGAGCCTTCCTCCTCGATCACTGCCTTGCACGGCGGGCACTCGCAAATGTAGGCCCCGTCGTCCTGGGTCACCCAGAGCACCTTCGGTGAATACTTCCAGGTGGGGTATTCCTTCTCCAGCTCCGCGAGCGCGTTCTCGGTGATCGTCCGGGTGGCGTCCGGGTGATGCAGGCAGGGGTGTGCAGGTAATCTTCGTGTTCGTTTCGCCGTTTCGTAGAACTGCCGGATCAACGGCAGGTCGGTGCGATCCGTTTCGGTCTCCAGGGTCTTCTCGTAACCCCTGAGAGACGCGATGTAGCTGTACTTGAAGTTCGGGTCGCCGTCTTCCGGACAGTACCCGAACCATTCCGGATGCTCGACGAACAGCGGCTTCGGCAGCAGCTTCTTGATGCTGTGCGTGCCCGGGTCGAACTGGAAGTCGAAGCTGAGTCGATGCCAGAAGCGCGACGTCATGGTCCTGGCGATCTCGCCGGTGAAGTGGCGAAATTCGAACGGCGGCTCGTAGCGCTCGTCGAGGTCGGGCAAGGTGAGGTCGGGATCGTGCGGCGCGTCGATCGCGCCCGGGGCCCAGAAGCGGAGGCCGAGGTGGTCCTGCAAGAACGTGGTGATCGCGTAGACGATGCCGCGCGGCTGGCCCCCGGCGAGGACCAGGTCCTTCCCGACGGTCCGGATGAGAATCTCGTCGGTCCCGAGCGCGTCGAAATCGACGTCGGAGGCCAGCCCGCGCGTCGTGGGCGTATCGCCGATCAGGATTCGGCCCATGTCGTCGGGCGCGTCATCCGGCGGGACCACCTCGAACCGGGTACCGGTGACCTGTTCGAGATACTTCTTCAGCTCCTTCGTCGCCGCGATCTCTCTCGTGGCCTCCTTGTCCTGCAGCGTGTTGTCGATGTGGGTGCCCAGGTGGAGCGACACTCCCGTGATCCTGAACGGCTCGCCGGTTTGCGGGTGTTCGGTCTCGGTGTGCTGCGACGTGATCTTCTGCCACGGCTCGCCCGAGCCGTGCCGCCGCCAGAACCAGGTGGCGCGGGTGCGCTCCAGGACGAACTTCATGTCCAGCGCGGGTCCGGCTTCCTCCGGCACCGGCACGCGCTCGGCATCTCTCGGTTCGCTGGGCATGTCGAAAAGCTGACGGGCGCCCTTGCGATTCTGGATGCCGATGGCCCATCGTTTGCCCTCGGCGGTGTCGAACCGCACGGCGGTCCACCCCTCTTCACGATGACCGGCCGGCACGGTCAGGACGTACTCGAGGGTCAACGGCGCTTCGTCGGTGATCGCATGCGGCGCGGGCAGCGCCTTGCTGGCCGAAGCGATGAATTCATTGCCGCCTTGCGGGCGGATGCCTGCCCGGCTGCCGGGGCCGATGACGAACTCACCCCGCGTCGCGGTCCACCCGAGTTCGTCGAGGGTCAGGCCCACCGGTCCGTCGAACGTCTCGCGGAGCAGGACGCCGCCCTTCGGAGACGAGACGGACAGCCGCGCGATGGCGCTCGAGCCCTTCGGCGACGACGTGACCGGATGGGGCGACACGATCACCGCCCTCGCTTCACCCGACCGGGCCAGTTCGAGTCGCGCCTGGGAGATGGAAGGCATGACGCAAACGATAGCCGCGACGATGAACGAGCGGGTCACCATGCATTACAAGCTACACAGATTTTCGGCGAACGGCGGGCGTAAGCCCTCAGCCTTACCCACATCTCCCGAGGTGGAGCGCTGGCGAACCGCGTGGCGTCAGCCCGCGGGTCGTACGCGAGCCCGCGTTGTGCCAGAGGGGTAGTCCGTTGCGCGCTCGCAGATCCAGTCCGGCATAAGACCGCCATGGCATCCGACACGCGGGCTTACGCCGGCTTACGCCACGCGGTTCGCCGTGACTTGCAAGAAGAAGAGGGGCCGCTGTCCATGCCAACGAAATCGACCCGCTTCGGCTTCATCGCCCATGTCCCGGAAACCGCTCCCGCAGCTTGTCGAAGTACACGTAGAAGTCCGCCGGTCTCGGTCCCTCGCGGAAGTTGCCCCAGCCGTTCCGATAGGGCGCCAGCGAGTCGACGACTGCGACCGGATCCGGCAGGCGCAGTGAAATGCCCTTTTCCTCGGCAGTCTTCTTCAGCTCGTCGTAGCGATCGAGCCACGCGAAGTCGATGGCCCGCCGCGCCATCCAGACGCGCTGCGATCGAACGGGGTCGTCCTTCACCGCCCGCGCGGCCTGGTCGAGCAGGTCGATCGCGACGTGGATGTCCTCCAGTTCGAGCCAGCCCGTGGTGCTGTCGCGGTAGCAGCCGAGCCAGTAATCCGGCTTGCGGTGGACCGCGGCGTGCAGCAGGTCCACGTAAAGCATGATCCACGGCCCCGCGGCGCCGTAGTAGCCGTCGGCAAACTCGACCATCAGGGCGCGCGGATCGCGGTCCGGGTCCCACATCAACCGGCCCGTCACCCACGCCCTCATCGGGGCGAGGTCCGCGGCGACGCCCCGGTTGCTCTGGATCATCACGCCGTCCACGCCGATGTCGCGAAACCACTTCAGGCTCTCGCCGTTGACGTAGTAGTTCGGGTGCGGCTGAAAGTAGTTGCGGAAGCTCGTGTCGTAGTCCCACACCCATACGTGGTCCGAGATCTCGGCCCATTTTTCCAGGTTGCGCGCGTGCCCTTCGTAGTAGCGCACGGAATCGCGCTTGTTGCTCTGCAGCAGCGCGATGTAGATGAGCACGTTGCTCCGCGGCGTGACCGTGCGCGGCGGCGCCTCGGTGTGCAGGTAGGCGAACATCCCGACCAGCACGTTCGGCGCTCGCTTCTCGACCTCGGCGGCGATCTCGTTGATCAGCGACAGCCAGTTCGCCGAGTCCGAGCCTTCCTTCTTCTGCACCGCGGCGCAGGCGTCGCACCGGCACATGTACCGGCCGTCGTTCTGCGTGACCCACAGCACCGCCGGACGCGAACGCCACGCTTCGGGCCTCGCCTCCAGCTCGGCCAGCGCGGCTTTAATGATCGTACGACGAGCGCCCTCGCTGTTCAGACACGGTTGCTGCGGTATCCGGCGCGTTTTCTTCGCGATCTCCATGTACTGGCGAATGAGATGAAGATCGTTGCGCTCCGTTTCGGTGTCGATCGTGCGCTGGAAGCTGCGGAGCGTCGCCTGGTAGTTGTATTTCTTGTTCGGCCAGGTGTCGTCCGGGCAGTACATGAACCAGTCGGGATGCTCGAGGAACAGCGTCTTCGGAAGCTGCTTCGTGATGCTGTGCGTGCCGGTGTCGAACCGGAGATCGAAGCTCAGGCGATGCCGCGACCGCGCCTCGAACGTCGAGCTCTGACCGCCGGTGATGACGCGGAACTCGAACGGCGGGCGGTAACGCGTATCCAGCGGTCCAACGGCGAGGTCCGGGTCGTCCGGGAAGTGCTCGGCGCCGGCCGCCCACCACCGGCAGCCGACGACGTCCTGGAGAAACGTGTAGATCGCGTAGATGACGCCGCGCGGTTGACCGCCGGAGAGAATGAGGTCGTTGCCGACGGTACGGATGACGATGTCGTCCGTGTCCAGCCCGTCCCAGTCGACGTCCGACGCCAGCGCGCGAATCGCCGGCGTGTCGCCGACGAGAATACGCGCGGTCGCCCCCGACGGCGCCTCGGTCACCGCGTCGAACGACGCGCCGGTCACCTGGTCGAGCGCCCGCTTCAGATCGCGCGTGGCGGTGACCATCCGCCGCGCCTCCAGTGACTCGGCGGTGTTGGCGACATGGTTCATGGAATGGATGCGGACGCCGGTGATCTTCATCTCGCCGATGCCGCCCCACGACGTGATCGCGCGCCAGTCTTCGCTTCGGCCGTGATGGCGCCAGAACCACTGGACGCGCTTCGCCCCCAGCACCATCTTCATCGCCATCACGCTCCCGGCGTCCGCCGGCACCAGGGCGCGGTCGGGATCGTTCGGCTCGGCGGCCAGGGAGAACGTGAATCGGCGCTCGCGCGTGATCGTCGCGCCGTGCGTCCAGCGCTTGCCGTCCTCGGTGTGCACGCGCACGTACGTCCACGCCTCCTCGCGGCGGCCGAGCGGCGGCGCCAGGACGAACTCGACGGTCAGTGGGTCGTCCGCGGTGACGGTGTGGGGCGCGGTCAGCACCTTTTCCGACGTCGCCTTGAACTCGTTCTCCCGGCCGGGCAGGGCGTTGACCGTGCCGCGGGGGCCGATCACGTTCGTGCCCTCGGTCGTCTTCCACCCGAGCGTGTCGATCGACGTGCCGACCGGGCCCTTGAACGATTCGTCGAGAAGCACGCCGGCCTTCGGGGCCGAGACCTTCAGACGCGAAATGGACGAACCGCCGGGCGGTGCGAGCGTGACGGGGTGGGGCGCGACGATCACGGCACGGGCCTGCCCCGAGCGTGCCAGTTCGATCCGGGCCGGGGCCGGGGCGGTCATGCTGGCGAAAATGGCGAATACAGGAAGAGCGAGACGAACTGGCACTTTTCAGGCTCCAATTACTTCTTTTTTGCTGGGAGTGGGGTTATGATAGTGGACTAGTCGCATGGGCTATGTCGAGCCCGAGCGGAGAAGCGAAACCCCGATACAACGTTGTATCGCAAATCTGAAAGGAGATTTGAAATGAGACTCTCTCTGACCGCGATCGTGATGGCATGCGCCCTGGCTCTGGTGACCCAGGCCCAGGCCCAGACGGTGTTCACCGACAACTTCGAGTCGCACAGTGCCGGCAACTCCATCATCGGCACCAACGGCTGGTACGAACAAGGCAGGCAGGGTAACGCGTCCGATCCCCTGGTCATTGCAAGCGTCCCCGGCCTGAGCGGCCAGGCCGGTGACGGCAACGCCGTGACCGGCGACCCCGGCAGTTCTTTTGTGGCTATTGCAAACGACGCGGGCCTCGCGGGCGGCGCCGACCCCGTTCAGGACAACGTGCTGAGCTGGAAGTGGCTGGTCAACCGCGACATGCCCACGGGCAGCACGGGCTTTGGCCTTCTCGGCACTCGGACCTCGATGGCTATCGTACGCAATCAGTCCACCAGCCAGGAGGGCTGGGAACTCAATGTCTCCGACACGCTGGACACGGACAACAGGTACGCCCTTCCCCAGGGCGGCGGTGTCGAGCAGGTCCTCGACCTCAGGATCGTCTTCAACTCGTCGGATACCCAGTTCTTCATGAACGGCCAGCTTCTGCAGACGTCCCCGAGCAACGGCGGCTCGGGCCAGTTTGCCAACATCAACGGCATTCGCTGGGGCATCAACAACGACCCCAACATCGGTGCCGGCTTCATCGACGACATCGTGGTGCAGCTGCCCGAGCCGACGAGCCTCGGTCTGCTGGCACTCGGCGGCCTGATGATGTGGCGTCGCCGCTGAAGCGGCCCGCCGAAGGCGGGTTGAGGCTGACGACATCTGAATAGCCAAACCGGCACGGCGCCGGGCGACACGTTCGCCCGGCGCCCTGCTGTCTGCGCGGGCGAAGGTCATGCCGCAGGAAATCGCAGGAATGGGCAAAACAGGCTCCGTTTGACCTGCGGGGGGGGGGCGGAGTACCATATTGGAACTTGTGTGGGGGCTCTGAAGGCGAGCCCCCTGGTGGAGAAGAAACCCCAATCGTTGTTCCCATTCTTGAAAGGAGATTTGGTATGCGACAGTTCCTGACTGCCCTCGTGATGGCCCTCGCTCTGGCCCTGGTGACCCAGGCCCAGGCCCAGACTGTGTTCACCGAGAACTTCGACAACCACACCCCCGGCCAGTTGATCACCGACGCGAATGGCTGGACGGCCAACAACGGCGCGATGACCCCGCCGGTGATCGTCGCGAGCGCCCCCGGCCTGGACGGAAATGCCGCCGACGGCAACCAGATTTCGGGTAACAACGGCGCGTTCACCAACTTCGAGAACGATGCCGGGCTTACCGGCGGCCCCCACCCGATTGTCATCTTCGAGTTTGACCTGCGGGTGAATGACAGCATCACGACGGGCAGCATGGGCGTCAGCCTGCAGGGCACCCGGACCTCGATCTCGATCCGGGATGGCGGCGCGAACATCGGCATCGCCGACGCGCTGGACACCGACGAGATCTACCCGATCCCCGGCGGCGCCATCGCGCAGGTGCTCAGCTTCAGGATCGAGGCCGACCCGCAGGACACCCGGTTCTACATGAACGATGTACTGCAGCAGACCTCGCCGTCGAACGGCCAGTCGGGCAGCTACAACAACATCAACGGGATCCGGTGGGGCTGCGGCATCGACCCCGGCGTCCGCTGCGGCATCATCGACAACATCAAGGTGTCCATTCCCGAGCCGGCCAGTTTCGGTCTGCTGGTGATGGGCGGCCTGATGATGCTTCGTCGGCGCTGAAGCGCGACGCGCAAGTAGATTGATGTTCCAAACCGGCACGGCGCCGGGCGACACGTTCGCCCGGCGCCGTGCAATCTGCGCGGGGCAGGGGATTCATTAAGCTAGTAGTCGTTAAGCCAATTGTTAATGGCTATTTCGGAGACTCCGTGTGCAGGATGGATTCAACGAGGTCGGCTACCACGTGCTCCGCGGCGCGCTGACGGAGGCGGAAGTCGACCGCCTCGCGGGGCCGATTCACGCCGCCTTCGTAGACGGAACCTATGACGGGTGCCGGGAGGACTCGGCCTATCCGGCGACCGGCCGGCACACGATGGGCCCGCGGATCCTCGAGACGCACCCGGAGATCGCGGACTTGAGCCTCGCGCACCCCGCGATCGTGGGGGCCATCGAAAGCCTGCTCGGCGAGCCGGCGACGCTGGCGCAATACTGGTCGATCATGCGCACGCCAGGGACGGGCGTGGGCGACGCGCCCTTCGTCAACGGCAGCCAGGCCCACTTCGACTACAAGCCGTGGCGATGTGTCGGCTCGTTCCTCAAGTGGATGTTCGCAATCATCCCGTTCGTCGACTACACCGAGACGGCGGGACCGCTCCTCGTGTCTCCCGGCTCCCATCTCCAAACGAAGGTGCTTCCTTCCGACGGGCGCGTGCACCCGGTGGATGCGGCCATGGTGACCTCGCCGGCCGACATCGCCCTGGACGACCCGGGGCTGAAGAAGGGCGACGTGATCCTGATGCACGGCTTCGCGTGGCACGAGGCGCGGCCCAACACGGGCAGCACCGACCGCAGCGGGCTGTACATGAAGTTCCACGCCCGATCCTCGCCCCCTGCCTGCGGCCCGACGATCTTTCCGTCCCAGGTGCACGACCACCTGCGCGACGAGGCCAGGCACCTGGTGCCGCACCACCGCCGTGACGGCAGGTACGCCGCCGTGCGCGACGGCCTTGTTGGGGGCATCGACGAGGCAAGGATCCTGATCGAAGACGACGAGCAGCGCGTGCTGATGCTCCGCGACGGCGCCGACGGCTGGACCCTGCCGCGATTGCCCGCCGCCGAAGAGGAAACAGGGTCGATCCTGGACGCCTGCAACGTCATGGGATCCGTGTTCGAGCAGGCCCGCACCCGCCTTGGCCTGCGGCTGTCGTGGCTCAGCTGGCTGCTCGATCTTCCCGGTTCCGCCCCCGATGGACATGGCGCGTGGCGCTGCCGCGTTTACGGCCATCGACTGTCCGGCCCCGCGCCGCAGGTCGTCGGTGCGGGCGGCGCGGCGCACGAGCATCGCTGGATGACGGCCGCTCAGCTCGGAGAGGCGGCAACAGCGGATCAGCTCGAATGCGGGGGACAGGAACGAAAGTGGCTGCGCATGTGGCAGCAGCAGGAGGACGAGCAGGGGCGCGCCGTCACGAGGGGCTTCGGATTCCCCAAGGCAATCAA
The DNA here is from genome assembly GCA_002686995.1 of Phycisphaeraceae bacterium. Taxonomy (GTDB): domain Bacteria; phylum Planctomycetota; class Phycisphaerae; order Phycisphaerales; family Phycisphaeraceae; genus NYZC01. The sequence continues at coordinate 15,584 of NYZC01000029.1, forward strand.
GAAGCACTTCTCATACAACAGCAATGGCAACCCGCCGGGCAGCTGTCGCGTCGGCGTCTTCGATGCCGAAGGCCTCCCGGCGTCGCGGTCGTGAAGCTCGTAGTACAGGTCTTACATCTGTGGGCGTGGCTTTCGGACAGGTTCGGAAACCTGTCCTGCGCCGCCACAACCCTGGGACCACAGCCATGAAGCAGTTCAGTGTCCGCATCCTCGGTGGTCTTTTCGTTCTGCTCCCGCTGCTCTCTACCGGCGCTGCCGGCGTGGATGACACGTACCTCATCGACGACCGCACCGATCGTCTCCGCCCCGGGGCACAGGAGCTGAAGAGAATGCTCCCCGATCTCGAGATCCGGCGTTTCTGATGTAGCTATAATCAGCCGTCTCGGGGGAACCAGGTTATGCGTGTATTGTCCACCCAAATCCCGGGACCCGGAACCCGAAACCCGAAACCTCGGGAGCAATGTGGCTTCACGCTCATCGAGCTTCTCGTCGTCATTTCGATCGTCGCGCTGCTCATCGCCCTGCTGCTTCCGGCCGTCAAGAGGGCGAAACAGACGGCCCACGTCGTCGCCTGCGGGAGCAACCTGCGCCAGCTCGTGATTGCCCTGTGGGCCTACTCCCACGAGAACGATGGCCAGGGACCGGCGTACAGCTGGGACGACTCGTCGGACCTGCCCGGGCCGACGCTCGACCCCGGCGAGCAGACGGTCTTTTGGTACGGAGGGCAGGACTACGACCATGTGTGGTGGGGGACCACGTCGTGGGTCGAAAGGGCCGGCCGGCGCAAGCTGAACCCGTACACGGACGGCTTCGAGGGCTACCGCTGCCCGGCGGACACCGGCAAGGTCTATAACGAGGTGCAGGGGGGGCGGGCCAACACCAACAAGCTCTGGGAGCACTCGGGCACGAGCTACAATTACAACGCGTCCTGGCGCGGCACCAGCCATTACGCGCACAAATCCAACATCGGCCAGTCGCCCCATGTGTTCTACGGGCAGCCGTTCGAGACCTTCGGAGAGACGTCGATCCAGATCCTGATCGGCGACGCGACGATGCAGTACACCTGGCCCGTCGAACATCCCTCGCAGGGACCGCATCACAGCGAGTTCAACTGGCACGACCCGCCCAGCGACCACCCGGAGGCCACGAGCTTCTGGCCCGAGAAGTGGTACTACGACCCGAAGTCCAACATCGGCTTTCTCGACGGCCACGTCTCGTTCATCCGTCTCGGCCCGCACGAACGCGCCGACTACAGCGTGAACACCGCGACGTACATCCTGGATCCGAAGATGCCGAGGTAGCGGGCCCCGCCCGCCATTTTTGATTCTTGATTGGCGATTGAAAGAGAACACCATGCGGTGGCCAGGGCCGCAGAGTCATAAGAGGCGGTCCGTTCGGTCACTCGCGATGAATCTGCGACCACGGATCGCCGAGCTCGAGGCGGCGCGTGGCCTCGCACCAATCGGCGCACGCGTAGCCCGCTTCGCTCTCCGGCTTGACGCCTTCGGGCAGCGGCCCATGCATCAGAGCGGGCAGCGCGCGGTAGGACATCAGTTGAAACAGGAGCTCTTCGCGGATCGCAGCGTACTTCGCGTCGCACCAGCGATTGACGAGCTCTCCCGGATCGTCGCGGTGGTCGTAGAGCTCCGACTCGTCCCCGGTAAGGTCGACGGTCAGGCGGAACGCGTCAGTCCGTAGCGAGACGTGGTAGTACTCCTTGACGTGGTCGGCCATGGCGGCCTGCTTGCCCCATTCGCCACGACCGCTCATCGCGGCGAGGAAGCTGCGGCCGTCCAGTCCCGTCGGATCGCTGATCCCCAGCATTTCCAGCAGGGTAGGCATGAGATCGATGTTCTCGACGAAACGATCGAACCGCCGGTCCGCGTCGACGCGACCGGGAGCGCGAATCAGCAGCGGGATCCGGTGCACGGCCTCGTAGAAACCCAGGTTCTTCCAGATCAGCCCGTGCTCGCCGGCGAAGTCGCCGTGATCGGCCGTGAAGATCACGATCGTGTCGTCGAGGATGCCCTGCCGTTCCAACTCCGCGAGCATGCGCCCGACCTGCTCGTCGATCAGTGTGACCAGGCCGTAATAGTGCGCGATGCATCGAACCAGGTCGGGGTGTGAGGCGGGGCGATGGGGGTACGCGAGCTCCCCGCGGGCCGCGGCCCGCTGCCGTTCGGACTTGCCCTCGAACGTGTCGGCGGCGTTGGCCGGCACCGTGACGGCGTCGGGATCGTACAGGCGATCGTACGGCTCGGGCACCGAGAGCGGATCGTGGGGGCGCTCGAAGTTCACGTAGGCGAAGAACGGCCGCGCCGGGTCCCGGTGGCGCAGGTAGCGCAGCGTCTCGTCGCCCAGCCAGACCTCCATCGAGTGCTCGAGCGGCAGCTCGGACGTGTGGGCGCAGTGCGGATGGCGCTTGGCCCGCGTCGTGTTGTCGAAGAGGTCGGCCACGCCGGCCTCCACGAGGTGACGAAAGTAATGGCACGACAGCGGGTCGTCCGGATACCCGTCCGTCAACGTGCTGAAGCGGGTGATCTCGAACTGCCGGCGCGGCCAGTCGACACCCAGGTGTCCCTTGCCCAGAAGGACGGTCTGGTAGCCCGCCCGCGCCAGGATCGAAGGCAGCGTCGCGGGCCAGTCGGGCGGCTCGTCGTCGTTGCGGTGGCGGCGGTGGTGAAACTCGTACAGACCGGTCAGCAGCGACACCCGGCTCGGCCCGCAATGGGCGCTGACGGCGTAGGCCCGCGTGAACCGCGCCCCTTCGGCGGCGAGCCGATCCATACAGGGCGTCCGCAGGAGCGGCTCGCCCGCACACCCCATGCAGCGGGCGTGCTGCTGATCGGTCTGGATCAGCAGGACGTTCGGCTGCCTGGTGTCGCCGGCTGGCATACGAGCGAGTCTATCAACTGCGATCGCGCCGGGTGTTCGCAGTCGTTTCCGGCTCTTTCGAATTCCCCGACGCCCCATTCCTGCGAGGTCGGCGACTTCGGCTAAGTCGAGCGCGCGGCGCACCTCGGCCCGGGCCGATGCGGCAAGGAAGTGGACGGTGGCGACAAGTGCGGCGAAGAGAAGTGGCAGGAACGAGTTTACGTGAAGCGTTCGATGGTTATTCCGAGGCCCGGTTCACGATCTTCATCACGCGCCGGGTCATGGTGCGCAGCTCCCATTCGACAAGTCGCTCCGCGTCCTCCAGCGTGGTCAGGCGCGTCTGTGTGAAGAACGCGGTCGGCGCCTTGAAGTCCTCGTTGAGGCGCTTCACCGCGATCCGCTGGTGAATCGCGAGGATGAACGTCAGCGCCAGGGCATCGGGCTGTTGCGGGTTCTTCGAAGCGAAGATCACCAGCCGCGCCATTGGCACGTCGTCCGCGTCGACGATCTTGAGCCCGGCGCTCTCGGCGGTCTTCGTGAACGCCTTTCTGAGGCCCTCGTGCGTCATTCCGGCCTCCGTCAGGTCTTCGGCAAGCGGAAAGACGTCCAGCTTCACCTCGGAGAGGTCGCGCAGTGTGCGCTGCTCGGCAGTGAGACGGGGGCGCTCCGGCACCATCGGCGCTGCGCCGGGCGGCGTGGCGAGGGTCAGGACGGTCCCGAACACGATCAGCAGGTTACGTAATCTCATATTCAGCATGGGTGTACCTCGGAGCGGTGTCGCGTGCCCGGTATTCAATCGGAGCCACTTCTTTGCAGTTTAGTAGGCCCACCGTTCGAGCACCGTCGTCACGCTCTGCTCGATTCCTTCGAGACTGCCGCGGCCGGCCGGCGAGATATCCTCCTGGTAGAGACCTCTGCCGTAGTCGCATTCCGGCATGACGTAGCCGTGCGCGCCGTTGCTGTTCATGCCGACGATCACGCAGAGGGACGGAAAGCGCCGACGCAGCGCGACTTGGAGATCCGAGAACGGTTCGGCGGGAAGCGCGATGACGACGATGCGCCCGAACTGCCACACCCACACGGGGAGGGTGAGGCTGTCGCCGACGGGAAGGTCCGGTTCGCGCAGCACGGCGCGCCGTGATCGCTCCACGAGCGCCGTCGCGTTGCGAATGGCCGACTCGTCACCCGATCGCTTCGCGGCTTCGAGTTGCGCGAGCCGTTCGTCGCGTTCCGCTTCCAGTGCCGCCACGCCGACCTTCGCGCGGAGCGGCAGTTCGATCTCCAGCAGCTCGCTGCGCACGAGGGTCGTGTCATCGGTGACGCCCATCGGGCGGCGCGCCCAGGTGGCAAGGGTGGCGCCGCTGATGAGAGGACCGGTGTAGACGAGCTGCTCGCCCGGCGGAAGCAGGGACGTCGCCGTCGACGCGGCGGCATGACCGAGCTGGCGCCCGTTGCGGTCGGCGACCTCGGGATCGGCGGCGTAGCCTTCGCGCGGCGCGGTGTCGCCGCACGGGCTGATCAGGAAAAGGCAGTGGCCTCCGAACGTGTCCTCGACGATCGCACGCGCTGCGGCGATGTAATCCGGCGAGAGCGATCGGTTGGCGGGACCGAGCGACGTGGGATGGCAACCGTAATTGAGTATCGACGCGATCGTTCGGCCGTCGTCGGCTGCGACGCGGGCATAGGCAAGCGTGTCGTCGGTCGTCACGTGCGGATTGAAGCCGCACACGGGCTCGCCGAGCGACTCGTCCGGGTAGTTGCGGTTCACGGCGAGGCTGCATCGACCGTAGTCCGCGGTGATCCACGCCTGCTGCATGTCCGACAGGGCGGTGCAGACGGTGCGGATCGAGGCGGCCACGACGCCTTCGAAGTACGGGGCAATGCGGTCGCCGCCCGGACGGTCGGCCAGTGAGTGCGAGAGGTTCGGCGCCGCGTGACTGTGGGAGAGGTTGACGATCAGCTGATCGGGACGCAGGCGGGCGCCGTCGCGCACCTGTGCGAGAAACTTCCGGTTCTCCGCCTCTTCGAACCAGCTCAGATCGAGGGCGAGGATGACGCGCGCGTCGCCGTCGTCGATGGGTTGCAGTGCGAGCGCGGTGACGGTGAAGGGGTGGTGGATCGACGATGCCTGATCGTGCAGCGACGCGCCCCAGCAGCGGCTGAAGATGTCGGCGGGCGGCGTGATGTCCTCGCGGGAGACGCCGGCGCGGATGCGAGCGCTGGGAAGTTGAAACAGGTCCATAGGGTTCTAGGGTCCGGGGGTCGGGGATGGGACCAGCAAGCCCCCCCTTTGTAAGGGGGGGTTGGGGGGGTATCCCATTGACGGATCTGGGTATCGATGCATGCTGGCGTCAGCCCTCGCCGTGTCCGTCCGTGGTTCCTTCAAGTCGTCACGATGGCGACGCTCGAAGAGCATCCCAGGCGATCCGCACCGGCGTCGATCATGGCTATTGCATCGTCGCGCGTCCGGATGCCGCCGGACGCCTTGATCCTCAATCCGTTCGCGTGCTTCTTCATCAGGGCGACGGCCCTCGTCGACGCGCCGCCCGCGGGATGAAAGCCCGTCGACGTCTTGACGAAGTCGCAGCCGCTCTCTCGCGCCGCGCGGCAGGCGGTCTCGATGCGCTGCTCCGCCACGGATTCGTCGTCGATCCCAAGCAGCACGGCCGACTCGATGATGACCTTGACCACGACGTCCGACCGCTTTGAGCGCGCCGCGCGCACGACGGCGGCCAGATCGTTTTTCGTTGCGGCGAGGTCGCGCTGTACCAGGTTGCGAAGGAACGCGACGACGTCGATCTCGTCGGCGCCGTCGTCAACGGCGCGCTGCGCTTCGTGCGCCTTGACGGATGCAAGCGACGCGCCGAGCGGAAATCCGACGACCGCGCACGTGCGGACCGGACTGCCGGAAAGGGCCTGGGTCACGCCTTTCACGAACGCACCGTTGACGCAGACGGAGGCGAAACCATGCTCGAGCGCTTCGGCCGTGATGCGGTGCACGTCGCGCCCGGTGGCCTCGGCCTTCAGGAGCGTGTGGTCGATGCGCGCAGCGAGGTTCATGTCGCGACCTGTGCCACCGGTGACGGAGCGGGTTCGGGAACCGGCTCGGCGCCGGGTATCGGGCGGCGCCGGACGAAACTGTCGATCGCGTCGAGATAGCGCTTCGGATCCCAGTCGTGCAGTCCGCCGTGCGGAGCGCCTTCAAACGGCACCAGCGCGGCGTCCGGGGCGGCGTCCCTGATCGTGCGGGCGGAGTCGATCGGGCTGATCGCGTCCTCGGTGCCGTGCAGGAGCAGCAGGGGACAGTCCAGGCGCGAGGCGTGGGCGGCGCGATCGAATCCGGCCAGGCCCTTGTAGACGGCACGCAGCACCGGCCACCCCAGCCAAACGAACGGGAACGGCGGGTAGCGAA